>JAPKBD010000163.1 GCA_028824965.1 Alphaproteobacteria bacterium
ACGTGAGACAAGGGCCCGTCAGATTGAGACCTTGTGTAATGACTTCGACAAATCTATCACTCTGGCTCTCAACAATGTTTCGACGTCTTCCACTCAAATGGAAAACACGGCGCAGAATATGGCAACCGTGGCTGGAACGGCTGGGGAACGCTCCCAGGCAGTTGCGGCCGCATCGGAACAGGCCAGTGGTAATGTACAAACCGTTGCCGCTGCTTCGGAAGAGCTGTCTGCTTCCATCCAGGAGATCTCCTCCCAGGTGACTTCGTCTGCTGATATTGCCCAAAGCGCTGTTGGCGCGGCGGAAGAAGCGACAGAGCAGGTCCAGGGTCTGGTTGCAGCCTCGCAAAAGATTGGCGATGTTGTCGGCCTGATCAATGATATCGCTTCACAGACCAATTTGTTGGCCTTGAACGCGACGATTGAGGCTGCGCGAGCAGGTGATGCAGGCTAGGGCTTTGCCGTCGTTGCCTCTGAAGTGAAGAACCTGGCAACCCAGACCGCGAATGCGACCGAGGAAATCAGTGGTCAGATTTCCAGCATTCAAGGGGCGACCAGCGAAGCCGTTACTGCGATTGAGGCGATCACTACGACCATTGGTCAGATCTCCGAAATTTCAGGCTCCATTGCTGCCGCCGTGGAAGAACAAGGTGCCTCAACCGGAGAGATCAGCCGGAATGCCCAGGAAGCGGCCAGCGGAACACAGCAGGTGAACGATAACATCTCCGGTGTCAGCGAAGCCACGTCCGAGACGGGTGTCTCTGCTGTGAAGTGTTAACCGCAGCCAGGGATCTTACCGGGCAGGCGGATAGCTTGAAGAAAAGTGTCGATACTTTCTTGAAAGAGGTAAAGGCAGCATAGTTCGGTCCCCTATCGGACTAGCTAACTCTCTTCATGCGCCCCGGTCGATGATTTCGACCGGGGCGTTTGGCGTTCCAGTTCCTTTTAAATTTTCGGCGCGGGGCGGCGTTGGTTCGCTATAATCAAGCCAAAATTTCTTTCAGATAGTTTAAGGAAGCGCCCGTTCATGTCTCAAGATCAACTGCGCCACAAATCCATCACCGGCTATTGCGACCCCATCTCCGCCCGACCGGGCCAACGGCTAGACTTCAAAGTCTGTTGCTATGAGGGTGGCGCGTACGAGGCGGACTTGGTGCGGGTGACCGGGGGCGATGATCGACCGGACGGCGTGGGTTTGCTGGAGGCGGTTGTAGAAGCGCCCTTCGCGCAATCCTACGATGGCAGGTTTCAGGCAATCGACCGGGGCTCCTACGGCACCATCGATAGCCAGACCGCCAAGACCACGCTCGCCAGCATGCACAGCTTTACCCTACAGGCGATGATATGCCCGACCCTGCCCGGCGTGCGGCGTCAGGTCATCATGGGGCGCTGGCAGGATGCTGCCAGCGCCGGCTTTGCCTTGCTGTTGGATGAGGCCGGTGCTTTGACCCTCGCCATAGGCGAAGATAACGCCATTGGCGAAGACGCGGGTCGGCAGGTTTTGATCAGCACTGCGACGCCGTTGCGCCGGTGGCAGTGGGCCTTCGTTGCGGCCTGCTACGATGGTGCAACGGGTAGGGTGCGCCTGATCCAGCGGCCCCTGGCGACAGGCCCCGGTGATCAAGTTGTATCGGCGATAACAGAAAAATCCGACACCGTGGCGCAGGGACTGGCGCTTGGTTCAATAGAGATGCCGTTTCGGATTGCCGCCGATTGTGGCACACCGGCGGCTGCCTGTTTCAACGGTAAGATCGATCGCCCTCGCCTTGCCAACCGGGCGTTAAGTGACGGTGAAATGGCCGCCCTTTCGGGGCCTGACGTACCAGTGACCCTGATAGACAGTGTCATGGGCTGTTGGGATTTTGCGGCTGATATTTCAGCCACTCGAGTTACAGATCTATTCCGTCATGGCCTGCACGGACAGGTGGTCAATCTACCCACTCGTGGCGTCACCGGCCATAATTGGGATGGTAGGGAACACAATTGGCGTCATGCCCTGGATCAATATGGTGCCATCCATTTTCATCAGGATGATTTGTATGACGCAGGTTGGGAAACAGATTTCAGCTATACCATTCCCGATGATCTGCCCAGTGGTGTCTATGCGGCGCGCCTGCACCATGGAAGCGATGTAGATCGCATCACGTTCTTTGTGCTGCCGCCAAAGGGAGAGGCAACCTCCGGCGTTGCCTGGTTGGTGCCCACCGCATCGTATATGGCCTATGCCAATACCCGGCAACGCTTGCAGCCCAATCTGATTTTTGGCGCGGGACATCCCGAATGGGTCAATGACGGTTTCCTGGCTGAGCACGAGGAGGTCGGCGGCTCTCTCTATGACAGCCACGATGACCGCAGCGGCATCCACTACTCATCCCGCCTGCGGCCTGTGATGAATATGAAACCCGGTGATAACCGGCCCTGGGGCCTGCCGGCGGATTTGAACATACTGGCTTGGTTGGAACATATTGACCAATCCGTCGATATCATCACGGATGAAGAACTGCACGCCGAGGGCGCGTCGTTGTTGCAGCCCTATCGCTGTGTGATGACCGGCAGCCATCCGGAATATCATTCCACGGCCATGCTGGATGGCATCGAACGTTATTTAAGCCAGGGCGGGCGCCTGATGTATCTGGGCGGCAATGGATTTTACTGGCGCATTGCTTTTCATGAGGAGCTGGAGGGCGTGATAGAGGTGCGCCGGGCCGAAGACGGCACCCGGGCCTGGATGTCACCGGTCGGTGAATACTACCATGCCTTCAACGGCGAATATGGCGGTCTGTGGCGGCGCGTCGGACGACCGCCGAACCAATTGGTCGGCATTGGATTCGCTGCCCAGGGATTTGAGGACAGCGGCCATTATGAACGCCAGGCCGGTGCGGATGACCCCCGTGCCGCCTTTGCCTTCGCAGGTGTTAAGGCCGGGCCCATCGGTGATTTCGGCTCTATCGGAAATGGTGCCGCGGGCGAAGAGATCGATCGTTGGGATACCCGCGATGGAACCCCGGTTCATGCTTTGGTGTTGGCCCGGGCCGATGAATTCGGCGATGACATGCTGCGCACGAAGGAGGATTTTCTATCCACCATGCCGCACTTCAACGATCCCAACGTACGGGCGGATATGGTGTTTTTTGAGTGCCCACGGGGTGGTGGTGTTTTCGCCACGGGTTCCATTGCCTGGATCTCCAGCCTGGCCCACAATGGCTATGACAACAATGTGGCGCAAATCACGGGAAATGTATTGGCGCGGTTTTTGGACCCCGCCCCTCTTCCGCCCCCACCGCATTCGTGATCTCGTCGTTATTGGGCCAGCCTTGCCATATTAGGCTTAGCTGGCCTAACCTATAATGTGAAGGGAGACCCATCATGCGAATAGTCAATCCATCCTTTGGCGAGGAGGCACCTGGTAACGAACAGGTTGTCGCCAACTCTGTTGATTGGAGCAAGGATCCGATCATCTTGTTTTCCAATTCGAAACCGAATGCAAAAGAGCTGCTCGAAGGCCTACGCGACAAGATGAGCGCCTACCGCAATACCGACAATATTGATTACACCCTTAAGGACAGCCCGGCACAGCCCGCAGCTGAGGGGATGTACGACGAATTGGCCGGCAAATACAGGGCTGCGATCCTCGCTATAGCGGATTGAGGGGCATGTTCGTCGTGGAGTTTCCATGACAGCATCGAACTTGAAAAACGCGGCGTTACCAATTTTATCCTGACCACGGATACCTTTCTGCCCTTGGTGCAGGCCCAGGCCAAGGCCCGCAAAATGGACCCTCACGTCATTGTCGTGAAGCATCCCATTGGCGGCCTGAATGCGGAGGAGCTGGCGGAACGTATTGAAACTGCGAGCGCCGGGCTGAAGGCTGCTATCGAGCTGTAGGCCTGCATCTGCCGGTCTGTTTTGGAGAACTTAGAAAAGTCTATGGAAACCGCTGCTGAGACGGAAATCCTTGATCTTGATGAGATGGATCAGGCGGAATGGAACGAGTATGCGTTTGAGCAGGGCTGGGGCGATGGCTTCCCCCTGGTCATGCCCACAGAAGACCTGGTGGAGAAATTTGTTGCCACCTGTCATGGAGATAACGAGCCATTGCCGGCCATGTCGCCACGAAGGGTCATCCCGACCCTGCAGGCCATGGCGGCCAATGCTGTTATGGCCGGTGCCAGGCCGGAATATTTTCCTGCCATTTTGGCTGCCGCCCGCGCAGTGCTTGACCCCGCCTATAATCTGCACGGCAGTCTGGCTACCACTCATTCCTGTGCGCCCATGGTCCTGCTGAACGGGCCGATCCGCGAGCAGCTAAATGTCAACTGCGCCTCCAACTGCTTTGGCCAGGGACGGCAGGCCAACGCCACTATTGGGCGGGCGTTGCAATTAATCTTGATGAACGTCGGCGGGGCAAAGCCCGGCGTGATGGATCGGTCCACCCAAGGTACGCCTGCCAAATATGCCTTTTGCTTTGGCGAGAATGAGGAGGAAAGCCCGTGGGAGCCGTTCCATGTGCGCCAGGGATATGGGGCTGAAGACAGCGTCGTTACTGCCATTCCGTCTGAGGCTCCGCACAATATCAATGATCATGCCTCAACGTCGGGGATCGGCATTTTGACGACTATTGCAGGCACCATCAGCCAGCCCGGTGCCAACGCGATCTATTGCAATGCGCCCGTATTCCTGATCCTTGGCCCCGAACATGCCCAGACCCTGCATCGGGACGGTTGGACAATTGCGGATATGCAAGCGGATCTATTCAAGCGTTCAGCCCTGCATATCTCCAAAGTCTCGAAAGAGAACCAGGTTAGTTACGAGGAAATGGAACGTCCCCTTGTGAATGACTATTACCCCATGGTTCCCACACCGGAGGATATTCATATTCTGGTAGCAGGTGGACCTGGTAAGCATTCCGCATATATCCCACCCTTTGGCTTTACGGCGGCCTGTTCCGTGCGAATTGCGCACGTTTGAGGGTAACCGCCATGGAGACCATAGACCCCTTCGGGGACGCCTTCGGCGATCTACCCGTCTTTGATGCGGCGGTCCCATGGGAACAGGCACAATCGGCCCTGGAAGAACGGTCTTTGGGCGACGGCCTGCCCCTTGTGCCCCCCACCAAGGCGCGCCTGGCTGCCATGTTGAATGGCATCGTCGCACCGCATAAATCATATGGTCAAATGCCGCCCCTGTTTGGCGACCTGAACCCAGCCGCCGTCGCTTATAATTGCGTGATGGCGGGCTGTGCACCAGGCGCGTTGGCCGTGGTGTTAAGTGCGGCTGAGGCGTGTCTGGAACCTGGCTTTAATCTGCTGGGTATTTTAACGACCACAGGCACGCCTGCCGTGGTCACCATTGTGCATGGCCCCGTCGTCGAAGACCTCAAGATGAATGCTGGCACTAATCTGCTGGGCCCCGGCAACCGGGCCAATGCCACGATGGGCCGCGCCATGGCCTTGGTCATGCTGAACATCGCGGGCGCGCGGGCGGGCATCGGCGATATGGCCACCATGGGCCAGCCGGGCAAATATGGCTTCTGCTTTCCTGAGGGCGGGGCCGAGGGCACGGACAAAACCTTTCCAACCCTACCCGCGCGCCGGGGCCTGGATGACGGGGTAAGTGCTGTTACCGTGCTCGGCGTTTCGGGCACAGTGGAAGTGTTGCCGAGCGGTGGCGGTGATACACCCGAATTAATCCTGGAACCCATGGCGACCGCAATGGCGGCCACCCGCGCGGTGGCATCCGCCGGGCGGCTGCGCGATCTGGGGGAGCAGTTTTTTCTGCTGCCGCCTGAATTGGCGCACCAGATTGCCAAGAATGGCTGGGACCTAGATCGTGTACAGGCGTATTTGTCGGGCTTTCCCGACCTGGCCAAAAGCGGTGGGGATTTTCACCCTATTGTCACCGGGGGTCCCGGTATTAAAATGACCCATCTGCCTATTTGGGCCGGCGGGTCACAATCTGTTACCAGACCCATACGTAATTTGCGTCATCTTCGGAGTTAGTTTGTATGCCTTTGTCCCGTCTTGAGATCCTGTCCCGTGAACCCTATGAGAATGGCCAGGCCTTTGGCGATGTTGGCCCGTATGAGCAGATAGAGGCCATTGCCCATTATGCGGTCGACCCATTGCATGGTGCCAATGAAGGCGTGGTGGATCTGGATCTGGCACCCCGCGACGATGATGGCCTGGTGCATTTCAGTGGCGATGTGACTATTCTGCGGCCTTTACGGCCTGGGCAGAGTAACCGGGCCCTGTTGATGCAAGTGCCGAACCGGGGCAAACGGGTTTTGGCGCGGTTTAACCAATCTCCTATGACCACGGAAGATTCTGCGCACATCGACGCCGGTGACGGCTTCTTATTTGAACAAGGTTGGACCGTGGCATGGGCCGGCTGGCAGTGGGATGTGCCCCGCACGCCCGAACGTATGCGTATCGGCCTGATGCCCCCGCAAGTACCTCTCGCCGCTCGATTACCCGCCGCCCGGATGCAACTACGCCTGCAAGTGAGCAAGGATAGCGACAGCTTGCCCCTGACGGACCAGCATGTCGGTGACTTGGGCCGCCATGTTTTGATTGAGGCCGCCGATACAAACGAGCCGGATGCCGCATTAATGGTGCGTGATGGCTCCTACGGTGAGGCGGAGGTCATAGACCGGGCGAACTGGCATTTCGATGCGGACGGCCATATATGGCTGGATGGCGGGTTTGCCGCCGGGCGTATCTACGACCTGTTGTATACGCCGCGTGATTGCCCCGTTGTCGGCACGGGTATGTTGGCAACACGGGATCTGGCATCATACCTGCGTTATGAGGATGATGCCCCCACCGCCGATGAGGTCGATCTCGTTGTGGGTGAAGGGCAGTCCCAATGCGGACGTTTTCTGCGCACCTATCTCTATTATGGCCTGAATTTGGATGAGGCCGGGCGGCAGGCGTTTGACGGCATGTTGGCCCATATCGCCGGTGGCCGCCGGGGGGAGTTCAACCACCGATATGCCCAGCCCTCAGTTCAGCCGACGCCGTCCTTTGGCCATCAGTTCCCTTTTGCCGATTTGCCG
The DNA here is from genome assembly GCA_028824965.1 of Alphaproteobacteria bacterium. GTDB lineage: Bacteria > Pseudomonadota > Alphaproteobacteria. The sequence continues at coordinate 7,052 of JAPKBD010000163.1, forward strand.
CAAGCTGATCCCTTAACTGATGGCGCTGGCGGTTTGTTTGACCGACAAAGCGCCAAAGGCGGCCTGCCGAAAATCATTTATACCGATACGTCATCGGAATATTGGCGCGGTGATGCGGGATTAAGCCATTGCGATCTGTCGACGGGAGGCGATGCGGAGATGCCTGCCAATGTGCGCCGGTATCTTTTCGCCTCAACCCAACATGGACCCGGTATCGCCGTGTTGGCCCGGCGCACCATGTTTGGCAGCCACGGCCAGAACTATCTGAATATGATCGATTATCGCCCCCTCTATCGCGCTGCCTTGATGAACCTGTTGATCTGGGTGCGCGATGATGTGGCCCCGCCCGGCAGCTCCTACCCCACCAAAGACCGCAGGGGAACGCGGGCAGATGTTATGGCAGCATTATCCGATACGCCTGGCATGGCCCTGCCTGATGGGGAAGCGATGACCTGGATTTTCCCAATGGACCTCGGCCCCGATGCAGGTAAGGGCATTGGCGTGTTCCCGGCTAAATTGGCCGCAGCCCCTTATCCCGATTGGGTCTCGACTGTGAACGAGAACGGCTGCGAGGCGGCGGGTATTCCCATGCCTGATGTCGCTGTGCCCGTGGCATCCCACACTGGCTTTAACCCCCGTCATGGAGCTACGGGCGGGTCGGGGCAGTTGCTGGAATATGTCGGATCCACCATACCTTTCGCAAAGGACAAGGCGGGGCGGGAGGCTGCGGGCGATCCGCGCCCCTCTATCGGCGAACGCTACAGCGACCGGGATGATTACTTGCGGCAGGTTGAGGCAGCCGCCGCTGCCTTGGTTTCTTTACGCTATCTGTTGAACGAAGATATCCCTTTATGCGTGGGTATTGCCGCCGCCCGTTACGACGCCATTCTGGCGCAATAAGAACTCAGGAGTATAGAAATGGCTGATGATCCCACAAACCCAGATGGTCGCGTCAATGTAAAACGCCGCGGCCCGTTGTTGTTGATGGGCGTCGACCGGCCCCACAAATTCAACGGCTACACACCAAAGATGGGTCAGGAACTGGGCGATGCCTATACCCTGCTTGAAAATGATGATGACCTCCGGTGCGGCGTCCTCTACGCCGTTGGGCCCCATACCACGGCGGGACTGGATATGCCGGCCATGACGCCACATAGGGCCAAGGGCGGCTCCATCTATGGTGAGGGCAATATCGATTGCTTTGGTTTGACCGGCCCGCACCGTAGCAAACCCATCGTTGCTGCCGTTCAAGGCATCACTTACACCATTGGGATTGAGTTGATGCTGGCCTGCGACATCGTCATCGCGGCTGAAGATTGTCGGTTTTCCCAATTGGAAGTGCAGCGTAATCTGATGGCCACGGGTGGGGCGACCATTCGTATGGTCCAGCGCGCCGGTTACGGCAACGCCATGCGCTATCTTCTGACGGATGATGAGTTTGATGCAGCGACGGCGCTGCGTTTCAACTATATCCAAGAGGTGGTGCCCACGGGCCAGCAGCTGGATCGGGCCATAGAACTGGCAGAAAAAATCTGCGCCCAAGCACCCTTGGCAGTGAAGGCGACCATTGCCAATTCCCGCAAATATATCGAAAAAGGTTTCGACGCTGCCGTGGCAGATTTCAAAACCGTAAATGTGGAGCTGGGTAAAACCAACGATGCCAAAGAGGGCCTGGCCGCCTTCGTCGAAAGACGCCCGGCGAAATTTACCGGCACCTGAATTGGGGCGCTAATCTAATCGTTCCAAAAAAATGTCCGAGATGACCAGGATTAATCGCCAAGGCCCGCCAGCTGTAACCCTTTGAGGGCGTGTTTACGGTCGGCAGTTTTGGCATAGGGCAGGAAATAGCCGACGGAAGTTAGGTTCAGGTTAGGGCGATCCGCCTGGGCCAACGCCCATAACCACAGCATCCACATTGCCAGCCGTATCGGCCCAAATTTCTTCCGCCGTGGTGCGGCGATGGATTTCCGGATTGGCGGGATGGCTGAATTGAAACGGCATGACCGCGCCATCGATGCTGTCGACCAATTCCTGGGCTTTGCTGACGGCGCCGTTGATGCCCTCGGCCCGTGGTGTCAGTTCCAGTTCCGCGCCCAGGGCAATAAACATCTTGCGCCGTTCAACGGAAAAACTATCCGGCATGGTCAGGATACAGCGATAACCCTTGGCCGCGCAGACGCAAGCCAGGCCAATACCCGTGTTGCCCGACGTTGGTTCAACAATAACCGAGCCGGGGCCGATGGTGCCATCCGCCTCCATGGATGCGATCATGGCGATGGCCAGACGATCCTTGACGGAGGACATGGGATTGAAAAATTCACACTTCACCAGCCCCTCAGCTTTGGCACCGGCGTCTTTGGCAATGTTGTTCAGGCGCACCAGCGGGGTATTGCCCACAGTTTCTGTGATATTGCCATAGATGCGGCCGCGGCCGGGTGGATCGAGATTTAGATTGGTATTGTCGAGTGGATTGGACATGAAAATCGTCCCC
>JAPKBD010000164.1 GCA_028824965.1 Alphaproteobacteria bacterium
GTTGCAGCACGAGGAGGTGCTGGACGCCATTGCGGACGCGGACGAGCGGGCGGATGAAGCGTTGGGCCGGGAAATCCTGACAGCGATCCATGGGATCAATGCAATTGGAGGCCAAAACGATGGCTACTTCCTGTTGCCGTTCGACAATTATGTAGGCACGCGTCTGGTCCGTTATGGCTGGGGCGGCTCGTGGGGGGTTTCTGCCGCGCCCAGGTTATCGGCCAAGGATGCCAAACGCTGGGGTGACCAACGGATCCATCCATCCCTGACCCTGACCGGATCACGGCGTTGGTTGAAAACACCAATCAGGCACTATGTAGATCGGGATATCTCCGACATGCTGCAACGGCTGGACCGTTATACCACGACCAAGGCGGCTGACCTGCGGGCATCGGGGGATATCGGCAGCCTGGCGAATAATATCCGGCGCATGTTCTCCCGCTTCATCAAGTGCTACATATCCCGCAAAGGCTATCGCGAAGGGGCCTATGGCTTTCTCATTGCCTTGATGGCGGGGCTGTATCCAATCCTCTCGCATTTGAAAGCCCGGTTGGAGGATGATTAGCGAATGCGGGTGATGCAATTAATGGCGGGCGCTAAACATGGCGGGGCAGAGGCGTTTTTCACGCGCTTGACGCTGGCCCTCCACAAAGCCGGCCTGGATCAAAAGGTTGTCCTGCGCCCTGATCCGGCGCGGGAAAGACAGCTCGCCGATGGTGGCGTCCCGGCAACCACCCTGGCCTTTGGTGGCAAGTTGGATATTACCACTCGTTTGGGACTGCGGCGGGAAATTGCCCGTTTCAAACCTGATGTGGTCCTAAGTTGGATGAACCGGGCAGCGTCATTCTGCCCAAAACCCAACGGTCGTTTCATCCACTGTGCCCGTCTGGGCGGCTATTATGACCTGAAATATTACCAAGATTGCGATCACCTAATCGGCAATACTAAGGGTATCGTCGACTATCTGGTGGCGGAAGGTCGGCCGGTGGAACGACCCCACTATCTGCCAAATTTCGTGGCAGAAACACCCAGCCCGCCCATCGACCGCCTGCAACTGTCCACCCCGGATGATGCCGCAGTCGTTCTGGCGTTGGGTCGATTACACGAAAACAAAGCATATGATGTGCTGATCCAGGCCATGCGCCGCCTGCCTGATGTCTATCTGTGGTTGGCGGGCGAGGGACCGTTGGAAGCCGAATTACGCCGCCAGGCCGTGCATTTCGGGGTCGCGCCGCGTATTCGGTTTCTCGGTTGGCAGCAGGACCCCGGTCCTCTTTATGCCGCTGCCGATCTGGTTGTCTGCCCATCCCGTATCGAACCATTGGGCAATGTTGTGTTGGAGGCCTGGGCCAGACATAAACCCATCGTCGCCGCAGCTGCTGATGGTCCGGTGGAATTGATCCGGGATGGCGAAAACGGCCTGCTGGTCGCCTTGGAAGATGCGGAGGCCATGGCCGCCGCAATCAATTATATCCTGGCCAACAAACAAGGTGCGGGCGCACTGGCGGCAGCAGGATATGCCGCTTATCAGGCTGACTATTCCGAGGCGGTGGTGGTGCAGCACTATTTGGACTTTTTCGCCAAGGTGGCCGCCTGATGTGCGGTATCGCCGGCATCATGACTACGGATGGTCGCGCACCCGACCAGGCTGCCCTGGATGCATTACAGGATGCCCTGCGCCATCGCGGACCTGACGGTGTCGGGCAGCATTTAGGCGAAGGTGTGGGCGTGGGCGTGGGTCTTGTGCACACCCGCCTGGCCATCATTGATTTGAAGACCGGCGATCAACCGTTTCAAAGCCCCGATGGCACGGCCTTGATCGCCAATGCAGAAATCTACAATTATCTGGAATTGCGCGAGACCCTGACGGATGGCCCCGGAAATATCCAACTGCAAACCCAATCTGATTGTGAACCGGCGTTGTATCTTTACCGCCGGGACGGCATTGAATTCGCCAACCAGCTGCGCGGCATGTATGCCATCGCCATTCACGATCCGAACGAAGGGCAGTTGTTATTGAGCCGCGATCCCTTCGGCATAAAGCCGCTATATTATGTGGAAGGCGACTTTGGCTTTGCCTTTGCGTCCGAGCCGACGGCCCTGGTTAAGGCCGGACTGGTTGCCCCTGGTATTGTTGAACAGCCCCTGCATGAGTTGCTGCAAATGCAGTTCACCACAGGCCGGCAGACTATTCATCCGGACATTCATCGGGTGCTGCCAGGCGAAACCCTGGTCATTGCCCAGGGCCGGATCGTTGATCGCCGTCGCCGCGCTGCCCTGCCCCTGTCCCCACCGCGTAGCCAGGATGAGGCGTCCGCCTTGGTGGAACTGGAACAGGTCTTGCTGGACAGTGTGGAGATCCATCAACGATCCGACGTGCCCTATGGCATGTTCCTATCGGGCGGCATTGACAGCGCCGCCCTATTAACCCTGATGGCGCGCCTGAACGATCAGCCCGTGAATGCCTTCACGGCAGGTTTCAGCGACACCAACGTCCATGACGAAAGGGACCAGGCCCGCGCTCTGGCCCGGCAGCTCGGCGCGGAACATCATGAAATCGATTTCGTTGAGGCTGATTTCTGGGCCCTGTTGCCCGAGGTCGCGGCCGCCATTGATGACCCGACGGCGGACTATGCCACCTTGCCCACTTATAAACTGGCTGCCACGGCCAAGGCTGCGGGCATGAAAGTTGTTTTGTCCGGTGAGGGTGGCGATGAGCTATTTGCCGGTTATGGCCGCTATAAGGACGCCCAGCGGTCCTGGTGGGTTGGCGGCCCGCGCACCATGCGCCGCACGGGCCGCTTTGATCGACTGGGCGTCCTGCGCCTGCCGTCAGACACTTGGCGGGACGGTATTCGGGCCGCGGAAAGCACTTTGGGGGCGGCTGATTTAAGCCGCCTGCAACTGGCCCAGGCCATCGATTGCGCCGATTGGCTGCCCAATGATCTGCTGATCAAGCTGGATCGTTGCCTGATGGCCCATGGGGTCGAAGGGCGGACGCCGTTTCTGGACCGCGCGGTGGCGGATTTCGCCTATCGCCTACCCGACGAATTGAAGTTGCGAGACGGCAGGGGCAAGTATCTATTACGCCGTTGGCTGGCCATTGCCTCGCCCATGGCGAAACCGTTCGATCGCAAACATGGCTTTACCGTGCCCGTTGCAGAATGGATCCGCGCCCGGGGTGATAAACTGGGACCATTGGTATCAGCGCAGCCAGGCGTTCATGCCATCGCCCATCCTGACCGGGTCATCACGTTATTTCAAAGCAGTGGAAAACGTCAGGGATTTGCCGCCTGGACCCTGTTATTCTATGCCCTGTGGCACCGCAATCACATTCTTGGTGCCGCCCCACAGGGCGACGTATTTGAAACCCTCGCCACGCCATCATAGGAGAGAGCCATGGCCGAGACTTTTGATCTGATTATTCGCGGCGGCACGTTGGTCACCCATAACGGCATCGCCTTGGGGGATGTCGGTGTGCGGGAGGGACGCATTGTGACCATTGGCGATCTGGCCACAGCCTCCGCCCATAAAGTCATCGACGCCAAGGGCCTGCACGTTTTGCCCGGCGTTATCGACACCCAAGTGCATTTTCGCGAGCCCGGCAACGAACATAAGGAAGATTTGGAGGCCGGCTCCCGCGGGGCTGTGCTGGGCGGTGTGACCGGTGTTTTCGAAATGCCTAATACGGCACCTCTGACCACGAACCCAGAGGCGCTGGCAGACAAACTGGCCCGCGCCAAGGACCGGATGTGGTGCGAGCATGCCTTTTATATGGGCGGCACGGGGGAGAACGCCGAACTATTGCCCGAATTGGAACGCCTACCCGGTGTTTGCGGCGTCAAAATTTTTATGGGCTCGTCTACCGGCAAACTGTTAACTGAGGATGATCCCACTTTGCGCCGAATTTTGCGGGCCATCAATCGACGCTGCGCTGTGCATGCAGAGGACGAACCCCGCTTGAAAGAACGCCAGCACCTGGCGGAAGAAGCGGCCGACCCTGCTGCCCACCCCCTATGGCGGGACCCTGAAACAGCCCTGCGTGCGACCAAACGTTTGATCGCCCTGGCGCGGGAAACCGGCGCCCGCGTCCATGTCCTGCACATCACCACCGCAGAGGAAATGCAGTTCCTGGCACAGAATAAAGACATCGCCACGGTTGAGGTCACGCCTCAGCATCTGACCCTGTCCGCGCCGGAGTGCTATGCGGCAATGGGCAGCCGGGCCCAGATGAACCCGCCCATTCGTGACGAGGCCCACCGTCAGGGCCTGTGGTGGGGACTGGATCAGGGCGTCGTCGATGTTATCGGGTCTGACCATGCACCACACACGTTGGAAGAAAAAGCGGCCACCTATCCGGCCAGCCCATCCGGCATGCCCGGGGTACAGACGTTGCTGCCCATCATGTTGGATCATGTAGCCGCGGGTCGGTTAAGCCTGCTACGCCTGATGGATCTGGTCTGTGCCGGGCCGGCGCGCCTGTTCGGCATTGTCGGCAAGGGCCGCATCGCAGTGGGCTATGACGGTGACTTTACCCTGGTGGATCTAAACGCCAAGCGGACCATATTGGATAAAGATATGGCCAATCGTTCGGGCTGGACGCCGTTCCATGACCGGGAGGTGACCGGTTGGCCCATGGCAACGATTATTCGCGGTCAGGTCGTGATGCGGGAGGGCGAATTGGCGGCAAAAGCGGCTGGACAGCCCCTGCGGTTTGGTGAGACCTTGCCGGGCTGAGATCAAACGTTATGATCGCCACAAATATCTCTTTTTTGAAACGTGATTGGAAATAGCTATGAGCGGTACATTCAAGGCTTGGTGGGCCACCGACGTCGACGGCAAGGCAAATGTGGCACTGACGGATGTGGCGGATGCTGATTTGGCGGCAAATGAGGTGACCGTTGGGGTGAAATATTCCACCATCAACTATAAAGATGGCCTGGCGGTTCAGGGCAATAAATCCAAGATCATGCGGTCCTTGCCCATGGCGCCTGGCATCGATTTTGCCGGTGTGGTGGAAGCCTCCGACAGCGCCGATTATGCGGTTGGCGATGAAGTCGTGCTGACCGGCTGGGGCGTGGGTGAGGCAACATCTGGCGGGCTGTCACAGCGGGCCCGGGCCAAGGCCAACTGGTTGGTGAAAAAGCCCGAAGGGCTGACCCTGCAACAGACCATGGCCATCGGCACGGCCGGTTTCACGGCAATGATGAGTGTCCTGGCCTTGGAAGACGCTGGTGTTAAGCCGGGTAATGGCGACATCATTGTTACAGGTGCTGCGGGCGGCGTCGGCTCTGTCGCTGTCGCGGTCCTGGCCAAGCTGGGATACAGCGTTGCCGCATCCACGGGGCGTGAAAGCGAACATGACTATCTGCGCGGCCTTGGTGCCACCTCCATCGTACCGAGATCTGAGTTGAGCGAACCTGGGCGTCCCCTGGGCCGTGAGGTCTGGGCGGGAGGCATTGATACCGTGGGCAGCCAAATCCTGGTCAATATCTTGGCGGCGACAAAGTCCTTGGGCACGGTCGCGGTTTGTGGCCTGGCGGCGGGCGCTGATCTGCCGGGCACAGTGTTGCCGTTCATCCTGCGGGGCGTGCGAATTTGGGGTATCGATTCCGTATATTGCCCCGCCGAACGCCGGGCCCAGGCCTGGGCCCGTCTGGCGACAGACCTGCCCCTGGACAAACTGGACGCCATCACCAATGTTAAGGCTATGGCTGACGTACCTGCCATCACTGCTGACATTCTGAAAGGTCAGGTGCGCGGGCGCACCGTGATCGACGTTAACACCTAATCTGTAGCTGAATTCGAGGACGCAATGAGTATAGACAAAATCGAACAAGAGCCGCCGCGCCTGACATCACTGGCACACGGCGGCGGTTGAGGCTGCAAGATCGCTCCTGCCGTGCTGCATGAGCTCCTTGAGAATTTGCCGAAACCCGATCCGGACGCCAACTTGTTGGTGGGCTATGATACCGGTGATGACGCCGCCGTTTATCAAATCGATGACACCCGCGCCATGGTGGCGACGACGGACTTTTTCATGCCCGTGGTTGATGACCCTTATGAATTTGGTCGCATCGCCGCCACCAATGCCCTTTCGGATGTCTATGCGGTTGGTGGACGCCCGGTGCTGGCCCTGGCCATTGTCGGCATGCCCATCGACAAAATTACGACCGAAACTTTTAAACAGGTTCTGGCAGGGGGTGCTGCTGTCTGCAAGGCCGCCGGCGTACCTATCGCGGGTGGTCATTCCATCGATACGTTGGAACCGATTTATGGCCTGGCCGCCATTGGCATGGTGGATATCACCAATATCAAACGCAATATCGGTGCCAAACCTGGCGATGCCCTGATCCTGGGCAAGGGCCTGGGCACAGGATTTCTGGCCTCCGCCGCGAAAAGCGGCACGATTACAGACGCTGGTTACAAGGAATTAATCGCCACAGCGACGTTGTTGAATGATATTGGCGCAGATTTGGGTGAACGTGAAGATGTTCACGCCATGACGGATATTACCGGCTTCGGTCTGTTGGGGCATTTGGACGAGGTCTGTTCAGGCTCCGGCATCGGCGCGAACCTAGACCTCAATGCCATTCCTCTGTTGGCATCTGGACGGGAATTGGCCGAGGCCGGCGTTAACACAGGTGCCACGGGCCGCAATCGGATGGCGTTCTCGGAGCATGTGCGCCTGCCCGACGATCTGCCTAGCTGGCACGACAATATGCTGTACGACCCGCAAACCGCCGGTCCTTTGCTGGTTGCCTGTGATCCAGGTGCAGCGGACGAAATTCTGGCGCTGTTTCATGCCCGTGGCTATGACGCCGCAGCCATAATTGGTCATTGCACAGAGGAAAATTCGGTCATTACGGTTTCGTAATTAGATCCAGCGCAGCACCATTACGCAGTATGTCATGGGCCTGTTCCGTGTCTTGACCCCTGTCATCCAGCAGACATAGACCGGGGTGCAAAATGGTTGGCCCCCGGCCCTGTACCTTGCCTTGAACGATGACCCGTTTGGCCGGTTTATCGGGCCGGGCCCACAGGGGATAGATGACCATATCGCCGGCACCGCGTCCCAATCCCTCTAACAAGGTGCCAAGACGTTCGGTGCGATGGATCACCGTGATAGTGCCCCCCGATATGGTGCGGCGCAGGCAAAAGGCCAGCCAATCCTCCAGCGGCGTATCACCCTCACCATGGGCAACGGCTTTGCTGGCATTAGGCGGTGTTGAATTGCGCCCGGCCACATAAAAGGGCGGGTTACAGACCACGTGATCAAAGACCAATTGGCCAATCTCCGGCGGCGGCGTGCGGATATCGCCCTGGTGAACGCCAATTTTGTCCGCCATCTGATTGGCAGCGACATTTTCGACAGCAAGGGCGACCAATTCGGGCTGAATTTCCAAGCCGGTAATGTTCAATTCTGGACAGCGCGCGCCCAGACATAACGACACCGCGCCAACACCTGCACCAACATCCAGAACCGACTGCCCAGGCGTGGCGCGAACAGCTGCCGCCAGCAATATGGCATCATCGCCCGCCCGGTAGCCCTTGCGCGGTTGGGTCAGCTGAATACGCCGGTCCAACAGACCATCGTGGGTGACATCCACGCTATCACTTGTTAGTTTACTAGGGGCCATAACACTCAATCTCTGCCTCTTTCAACAGTTCACGGGCGCGGCCCGCATCTTCATCCAGCACCATCAGACGGCGGTTGAAAGCCCCGATAGAGCCTTCGAGGACGGAAATATGTTGATCCAACAATACGCTTTCGATACCGGCGTCGCGCAAATAAGCCTCGACCCAAGACAATAATACCACGTCGTTGCTGCGCAACAGTTCGATCATCATTTTTTCCCGTAATGCACTCTTGCTTTTAGGCCTATGAATGCAGTCTATAGGCCAAGTGGTGCGTTGCGCACCACGATTCTTAAGAGATTGACGGCACAATAACCAAAGGAATGCCCGTGGCGGACGTTATACAGTTGGAAGGGGTTGCACCCCGACGGCCCACGTTGGAGCCGTTGATGCAATTGGTGGGGGATGATCTGATCAAGGTCAACCACACTATTTTGGACCGGATGCACAGCCGGGCCCCTTTGATCCCGCAATTGGCCGGGCACATCATCGCCTCTGGTGGCAAACGTCTGCGACCTATGCTGACCCTGGCGACCACGCGCCTGTGCGGCTATACGGGCGAGCGTCAAATCGGTTTGGCAGCAGCGGTGGAATTCATCCATACCGCATCGTTGCTGCATGATGATGTGGTGGATGAAAGCGATCTACGGCGCGGTGATGCCACGGCGAACGTGCTGTGGGGCAACCAACCCAGCGTATTGGTCGGGGATTTTCTGTTCTCCCGCGCCTTCCAGATCATGGTTCAGGACGGCAGCCTGGAAGTTTTGCGCGTCCTCGCCAATGCCTCCGCCGTTATCGCCGAGGGCGAGGTGATGCAGCTGGAAACCTTGAATAATGTTGAGTTGCCGGAGGAAAAATACCTCGAAGTTGTTGCTGCCAAAACAGCCGCCTTGTTCGCCGCCGCCTGCCGCATTGGCGCTACGATCGCCGGTCGTGGCGGGGCGGAAGAAGATGCGCTGGAGGCCTTTGGCCGGAACCTGGGGGTGGCCTTTCAATTGGTCGACGACACCCTGGACTATTCCCAGCATCAGGCCACATTGGGCAAGACCGTGGGTGATGATTTCCGCGAATGCAAGGCAACCCTGCCGGTGCTGCTGGCCTATGGCCGCGGTAGTGAGGAAGAACGTACTTTCTGGCGGCGCACCATTTCGGATGGGGAACAAAAAGACGGCGACCTGGAACATGCAATGGTCTTGATCGAAAGCCACAACGCCCCGCACGATACCATTGAACGGGCCCGCCATTACGGTGCCATGGCCCGCGACGGCCTGGGCATTTTCCCAGACGGTGAAGCCAAACGCGCCCTGACGGATGTGGTCGATTTCTGCATCGAACGGGTCTACTGACCCCCTTTCCACCTTGCCGCCGCCCCTTGTGGGCGCTATAAGCACGCGGTCTGCTCAAATTTGCAGCATCTATAACGTACCGGAGTGTAGCTCAGCCTGGTAGAGCACCGCCTTCGGGAGGCGGGGGTCGGAGGTTCGATTCCTCTCACTCCGACCAAATCGAAAAACCCTTCCACGCACCGCGCGGAAGGGTTTTTTACTTTTGCGAGAATTCGGCAATCCGTGGCCTACCGATAGGCATCCTTGAGCATTTGATGACGGGCGTGATCGGCGGCTGTTTCTTCGATCACCTCGTAAAACTCCAACGTTTTCGCCGCATCAGCGCCAAACCCAAGCCTCTCCAACGCATCCGCCACATCCACACCGCGCCCCTCACTCTTCACCCCATCAGGCCAGTGAAATCTGTATAGGGTTGTTGCATCTGCCATGATCAAAATCCTTTAGTCGGACCGCGAGACAACGTCATAACCGGTCCCGGAAAATTCTATTAGGGGCTGACCCAGATAACTATGATTGATTTTCTTTAACCCACTGTTTTAT
>JAPKBD010000480.1 GCA_028824965.1 Alphaproteobacteria bacterium
GTGTGACTTTCTTTTGCCCTTTGGCAATATCCATCGCCCTCGCGTTTGGGAGGTAACGAACAGCAATGCGACGTCCCGGCCCCGCGTTTCAAAAGGAATTATTCCAACCCTGTGCATCCAAGAACTCTCGCTATCAGGGCCCACATGTCACCCTATATCAGCATAACAATTATATTGTGATTGTATATGTTATGGAATTTTCTTAATTAGACAACGGGTGCCACCCAAAATAAAGTCGACTGCCACTTTTGGTTAATCTGAGACTCAAATCGTTGGTCCGATAAACGTCGGAAGCTGGCGGAGAAGCAGTCATTAATTACGCAAATTTTAAATCGACGGAATAAGTGTTGGTTATCTGGCTGTGAACAGATTCAAAGCGCGTCGCCCCTAACATGACGCATCGCCCGTGATATCAGGATTCTGGCGCGCCGCTGAGCGCCTGGGCAATGGTTAGTTCTTCGCCCTGTTCATATTGCAGCGCATCGCCGGCGATTATATGTGCGGCGCCTTTGAGGCATTCCATCAAGGAGGGGTGCGGGAAGATAGATTCTAAGATGTAGGTATAGGGCAGGCTGCGCTCGATCATGATGGCTGCGGCACTAACAATCGCGTCGGCGTTTGGACCCACCACGCGGACGCCGAGAATTCGATCGTCGCCGGGCGGGCCGACGATAAGTTTCACAAAACCGATCGGCGGTTGAATGGCGTGGGCCCGGTGGTTGCGCGCAAACGGGTATTTGCCGACCCGCACGTCGCCGAATTTTTCGCGAACATATGTTTCCGTGACACCGGCGCCGGCCAACATGGGAACGGTGAATACGATATAGGGGACATGGTCCAGGCCTTGCGGATAATCCGTCCCCAATATATGCGCGGCGGCGCATCTGCCCTCGGCCTCGGCAACATGAACAAGAGATAAATCGCTCGGTACATTGCGGCTACCGATATCGCCGACGGCGTAGATATGCTCTACGCTGGTGCGGGCGTTGGCGTCGATCCGAATATAGTTACCCTGGTCCAGGGCGATTCCTGCGGCCGCCAAATTGAGTTCGTCTGTACACGGTATTCGCCCCACCGCCAGCAGGATCAATTCGGCGGTGATGTCCCCACTGGACAAATTTACCTGCACCGCATTCTCCCGCAATACCAGGCTTTGATAGCGGCTTGAGGGAATCACTTGGATGCCCCGGGCGTGGAAGGCGTTTTGGATGAAGTCGCTGATGTCCCAATCTTCATTCGACATGATTTGCGGCCTGCTGTCGACCAGATGAACCTTGGTGCCCACGGCATTGAACATGCTGGCAAATTCACAGCCGATAACGCCGGCGCCCAATATCACGATGCTGCCGGGGGAATGGGTTAAATTGACCGCCTCATCGCTGGTGATCACCCGTTTACCGTCAACCGACATATGGGGCAGAATTCGCGGGCGGGTGCCGGCGGCGATGACGATATGATCGCTTGAATATTCCTGCCCGCCGACCGCGATCCTGTGCGCATCGACGAACCGGGCCTTGCCCTGGATAACCTTGATCTTGAGGCGCTGCAGGCGGGACGCCAGCATTGCAGACAAGCTGGCCGCCGAGCGTTCGACGCCCCGTTGCAGCGCGCTGAAATCCATCGCCTTTATCTGGCCGAATACATCGGCGCGGTATTTTACGTGCAGATATTCGCGGGCGATTTCGTAGCCGGCCTTCGATTTGAACGCCCCCTCGATGCCGTAGCCCATCAGCGGCCCGTCATTGACGATAATCACCTTCCTGCCCTGCAGCGCGAGCATGCTTGCCGCGCTGATCCCGCCAGGACCGCCGCCAATGATCAAAACGTCGCAATGTTCCGTGCGCATGCATCCACTCCCTGTTTTGCCCGGTTATGTCCCTGCGTTTTCTGGTCGTCTCCGCTCAATGATGTGCCCGCCATCGCTGCTG
>JAPKBD010000481.1 GCA_028824965.1 Alphaproteobacteria bacterium
AACATCACCGCCCGCACAAAAACCACGCCCGGCCCCGGTCAGGATCACACAGCCCGTATCGGGATCATTGGCCAGGCGCGACAATGCCTCCAGCATGGCATCCAGCATGTCGCCCGACATAGCGTTCAGTCGATCCGGCCGGTTCATGGTCAATATGGCTACCCGGCCCTCTTTCCGTTCCAATAGATCTTCGGTCATGCTCTCGCCACTCCTGTACTTGATTGTTATGATTACGCTGTTAGGGGAATTTTAGCATAGCTTTGGGGAATGACACCACGTGTTGATCGATGCCGCCGGATACGAACACGAGCCCAGCAAGGGGTCTATACGCATCATCTCGTTGGTGCCCAGTCTGACCGAACTTCTTTTCGCGATGGACTTGGGCGACGACGTGGTCGGGCGCACGGCCTTTTGTATAGAGCCAGCAGGTACCATCGAAAGCGTCCCCGTCGTGGGTGGCACCAAGACGTCCGAGATGGACAAAATGGTGGCGCTGAAACCAACCCATGTCCTGGTCAATATTGACGAAACGCCAAAGGAGCTGGCGGAACAAATCGCCGCAACAGGTGCCGACGTCGTCGTGACACACCCCAATACACCGGCTGATAATATTGCGCTGTTTCAATTGGTCGGCAACCTGTTTCATCGTCAGACACAAGCCGATGCGCTGGTCCGGGCCTTAGAGGCTGAATTGGCGCAGACGGCAACATGGCCGGAACGACAGGTGCTGTATCTGATCTGGAAGCGGCCCTGGATGACCGTGTCTCAAGACACCTACATCGCTAACATGCTGGGCATGTTCGGTATGAAAACAATGTGTCACGACCCCGATCGCCGCTACCCGGAGGTTACGATTGATAGCGCATTGTTGGCAGAAGCTGATTTGATATTATTCTCGTCAGAACCATTTCCCTTTGCCCAAAAGCACATGGACGCCTTCGCCCATGAACACAAGATTGAGCACAAGATCACGACAGATCCGCGCCTGCTGGCCATCGACGGCAGAATGGTCTCCTGGTACGGTAACCGGGCCATCGATGGCCTAAAGTATCTTCGGACCTTTGCGTCCCAATTATAAAGTATTTGAGGAAGTTTCCATGCCGACACCCCCTATGTTGTTTACCCCCCTGGCCCTGCGCGACGTCACTGTCAAAAACCGCGTCGTCGTCGCCCCCATGCATCAGTACGCTGCCAAAAAAGGCTTTCCTACGGATTGGCATTTGATGAATGCGGGACGCTTTGCAGTCGGTGGTGCAGGCTTGGTGATGATCGAGTCCACGAAGATTGAACGCCGGGGCTGTGGCACGGTCGGTGATCTGGGGTTATGGGATGATGCCATGATCCCCCATTTCAAACGTCTGGCGGACTTCATAAAGGAGCATAATTCCGTAGCCGGCATCCAGCTGGGCCATAGCGGTCGCAAGGCCCGGCGTTTCCGGCCCTGGGAGGGCGGCCGTCCGTTGACGGAGGAAGGCGCAGTGGCCGAAGGCGTGGATGATTGGGATGATTGGGAACTGGTGGCACCCACCGCGCTCGCGGGCGGCAGAAATGATCCGGAGCCGCGCGCGTTGAGCCATGGCGAAATCCAGGATGTTGTTGAACGTTGGGGACACGCTGCCCGGCGGGCGGATGCCGCTGGCTTCGACATGCTGGAAATACATGGGGCGCACGGTTATTTGATCCACCAATTTCTCTCTCCCCTGGCAAACCTGCGCAACGATAATTATGGCGGCTCAGAGGCCAACCGACATCGATTTGCGATTGAGGTTGTGGAATGCGTGCGGGCCAATTGGCCCGATCATAAACCGCTGTTCCTGCGCCTGTCTGTAGAGGACGACGCGGGCTGGGGACCGGCGGAAAACGTCAAGCTGGCACAAATCGTCAAGCACAAGGGCGTGGACGTTATCGATTGTTCATCGGGCG
>JAPKBD010000165.1 GCA_028824965.1 Alphaproteobacteria bacterium
CGATCCATCCATCGCCGCCGTCGCACCGCACGGATCGTACGAGGCGATTTTTACCCCCGATCCCTTGGCTGTGGGTATCCCCACGACCCACGATCCGATCCTAATCGATATCTCCGCCTCGGCCACCACCATGGGTCTGACGGCGCGGGCCGGTGGGGGGGATGAGCATTTGCCAGGCCCCTGGCTGGTTGATAATCAAGGCCGCGCCAGCGCCGACCCAAAGGTTTTGGAAACGGATCCTCCAGGTGCCTTGCTGCCGCTCGGTGGGCTGGACCGGGGCCATAAGGGGTTTTCCCTGGCATTGATGGTTGAGGCGTTGACCTCCGCCCTGCCGGGATACGGTCGCGCCAATGGCCCGACCAATTGGGGTGCGGGCATTTACCTGCATATTATCGATCCGTCTGCTTTTGGTGGCCTGGACGAATTCAAGTTTCAAACCGGCTGGTTGGCCGATGTCTGCCGCGCCGCTGCGGTGCCTGAAGGGCAAAGCCCCGTGCGTATGCCCGGTGACGGTGCCCTGGCCCGAAAACGCGACGCGGTGGCCAACGGCGTCGCTCTGTATCCGACAATTATCAATGACCTGGCCCCCTGGGCTGAGCGGCTGGGCGTAACACCCGCCACCGAACAAATCGCACGAGGAAACTAGACGATGCCAAAGCTGCTACTGGCCGGTGCCTTTCACCCCGACATCAACTCTTTGCTGGATGACCGACCCGACGTCGAAGTTGTCACGTTGGTAGAGCCGACGGAGCAGGAATTGATCGATACCATTCCAGGTTTTGACGGCATGGTCATCCGCACCACCCAATTCGGGGCGGAAGCCTGCGCCAAGGCGGATAAGTTGAAGATCATCTCTCGCCACGGGGTCGGCTATGACAATATCGATGTGAAAGCCGCCACCGCAAACGGCCTGCCCGTGGCCGTTGTGGGGGAAGCCAATTCGAATGCGGTTTGCGAACATGCCTTCATGTTAATGCTGGCAGTGGTGAAGGACGCCGTACCCCTGGATAACGCCGTCCGCAAACAGAACTATAGCAGGCGTAACGCCATGACGGCTGGCGAGGTCGCGGACAAGACTATACTGGTCGTCGGCTTTGGCCGTATCGGCACCCGTATGGCGCGCCGCTGCGCCGCCTTTGATATGAAAGTCATCGTGGCCGATCCTTTTGTGCCCCGCCGGGTCATCCAGGGCCATGGCTATGAATATGTTGAGGATTTCCGCGATGCTCTGGACCGGGCAGACATCGTCACTCTGCATATGCCAGGCAGCCACGACGGTAGCGCCATACTGGCAGGTCAGGAATTTTCCCGCATGAAAAAGGGCGCGATTTTAATCAACACGGCCCGGGGTACGTTGCTGGACGAGGATGCCTTGTATCAGGCGCTGACCAACGGCCCCCTGGCCGGAGCCGGTCTGGATGTGACACGGGACGAACCGCCCGCAGCCGATCTCGCCTTGTTGAAATTGGACAACGTCCTGCTCAGCCCCCACATCGCGGGCGTGACGCGGGAAGCCTTCCGGGCCATGGGCATGCAGGCAGTGCAGAACTGTTTAGACGCCTTTGATGGCAAGCTGGATGATTATTATCTGATCAATCCAGAGGTGATGCAGGGCGGCAATGGCTAACCCGGCCGAATTTGTCGATGACGACGGCGTCTGGTTTGAAATCCTGGGCGAAAGACGACCCGCGCCGGCACTGTTCCTGGACCGGGATGGCGTCGTGGTGGTGGAGACGCACTATCTGCACGAAGTTGCAAAGACCAAGCTGATCCCCGGTGCGGCAGAAACCATAGCGCAGGCCAATCAACGGGGCCTGCATGTGGTTTTGGTAACCAATCAATCCGGCGTCGGGCGCGGCTATTACGGCTGGCCGGAATTCGAGGCGGTGCAGAACAAAATTAAGGCGGATCTGGCCGCACTGGGTGCCCATGTGGACGCTGTCTGTGCCTGCCCTTACCACCCGGAAGCGGAAGCGCCCTACAATCGTGAACACCCCGACCGTAAACCAAATCCCGGAATGTTGTTAAAGGCGGCTGAGGCGCTGGATATTCAGCTGACCCCGTCCTGGATTGTCGGTGATCTACCGACCGATATGGGCGCGGGACGCAGTGCCGGATTATCGGGCGGGGTGCATGTCTTATCCGCATTCGGCGATGGCTTTCGCACGGAAGCCCTGGCCCTTGGGGACAAAAATTTCAAGGTTCTTTCCGCCGACAGCATCGATGATGCCCGCAGCCTAATCCCGCTGCTCAACGATTAGCGCAGCCCCGCCTCCTCTCCCGCCGAAGCGGCAACATGGATTGCCGGGTCAAGCCCGGCAATGACGATAGTAAAGCGAAATTTGGCTAATAACCCACGAAAACGTCATGCCCGGACTTGATCCGGGCATCCACGGGCGACGTCGTATCAATGAAGCTAATGCCCCCCCTTAGCGCCCCTCGAACTCCGGCTTTTCCTTGGCCAAAAAGGCTTTGTAGCCGGTTTGAAAATCCTCCGTGGCGAAACAGTCATAACTCTCGTTGATATCATCGGCGCTGAGCGGTTCGGGCTGGCTGAGACGACGGGCGAATTTTTTGTGCCAGCGGGCCACCAATGGGGCACCGTCTGCGATGCGCAGGGCCGTCGCCTCGACCTCTGCCGTCACTTGATCATCGGCTACGATGCGATTGACCAGGCCCATCTGCTGGGCCCGTTCGGCGTCA
This sequence comes from Alphaproteobacteria bacterium, assembly GCA_028824965.1. GTDB lineage: Bacteria > Pseudomonadota > Alphaproteobacteria. Next base: position 2,704 of record JAPKBD010000165.1, read on the forward strand.
AAAATCCGGCCTTCCAAAACGATTTCCAACGCATTGGCCCGGCCCACGACAGAGGCCACCGCCTGCATTTCGTTCAGGGCAACCACCAATCCTAGGTTTTTCACCGGCACACCGAAGCGACTGCTCGCCCCGCAAATACGCATATCGCAACAACATGCCAATTCCAACCCACCGCCAACACAGGCCCCGTGGATCATGGCGACGACAGGATGGCGGCAATTCTGGATTGCCTCCAACGCACGGGCCATAACCTCGCCGTAATCCTGGGCGCTGTCCCGATCAAAGCGTTCCTGTGCGAATTCGGCAATATCAGCACCGGCGGCAAAGGCCTTTTCGCCCGCCCCCCGCATAATGATACAGCGCAGATCATCAACCAGATCGAGCACCGTGAAGGCATCGGAAATGCCCTGCCACATGTTCAAATTCATGGCATTCAGGCGGTCCGGCGCGGACAGGGTTACCGTGGCGACGAAACCGTCACGATCAACCTTTATTTCACCACTCATTCCTTTTTGCCGAACAAGCCACCAAGGCTTTTGCTCAGGCTTTCCAAAGGTGCCTTGATCGCCTCGGTCGCAGTGGTTGTGGCTGTGGAGGTGGCCGATTTTTCCTGTGTCTGCGGGCTGGTTTTCTTGGCCCCGCCGCCCTGGGCAAGTTTCAGACAGGGATTATCGTCGCCACTGCCCATATCACCCAAGGCCAACAATGCTGCGGGCGGGAACAGGGTTGCGCCCAACAAACCGCCCAGACGCCGGGCCGTCGCCAATTCGTCCGGTCGGAAACTGGGATCAGCGAATGTGCCGCCGATCTTGATGGGTACGGCAACATTCAGAGTGGCGGATTTCGATTGTGGGGAGACTTTCATGGCCAGGGTTTCTTTACCTAGGTTCATGCTGCCTTCGCCTACCACCGTGGAATATTCCGTATCAGCCAACAAGACCTTGGATGTGGCAACGCCTTTCTTAATCTCGAAGCGGGAGGCAACGCAATTCAACACCGTCCATTCGGACTTCTCCCCCGACATCATGCCCATGAGGGCGGACAAACCGCCAATGGCGGCGTCGAAGGCGGCGGTTTTCACCTTGCCCTCATTCATTAACAACGTGGTATTTCCGTTCAAGCTACCGGCGATGGCAGCCACCGACTTACCCTTGCCCGACAGCTTAATTTTCAGATTACCCATACCCTGGATCAGTTCAGTTGCCTTGGCTTCCACCAGCATACGGCCCACATCGATTTTTGGTGCGGCCATCTCAAAAGCCACGCTGGGTACCTTGCCGCCTGCATTAACGATGGCCGAAAGGGTCACGGCACTGCCCGCGACCTGCAAGCTCATCGGTTTAAGGGCCAGTCGGCCTTTTTTAATTGTGGCCACGGCTGTCACATCACGCAGGTTTATATCCGGCGTGACCACTTCGGCGAAGGCGATCTTGATATCCGCCTCAATCATCTTCAGGGCATCCAAGGGCAAAGGATCGTTGGGCAGAACCTTGCCGGGGCGGGAAGATTTCTTAATCGCCCCGCCTTTTGCAGCGCCATCATTTTTGGACGCTGGTAGCAGCTGCACCAAATCCAGCCGCTTCGATGAAAGATCAACCACGATCTTTGGCAGCTTGCCACTGCTATCGACGCTGATATTGCCGGCCAGATCGCTGTTGCCCAGGGTCAGTTTCAGGTTATTGATTGCAGCGTTACCGTCTGCCGCATCGACGTCTGCACTAAGGTTGAGGGGAATGTTCATGGGCACCCCATCACCTGCCAGGGAACGCAGGCCTGATAGATCCTTTGCAGAAATTTCGATTTTAGCATCCATGGTTTGGGTCGGTACCTTGGCCGCACCTTTGATGCTGATCTTCAGGCCCAAGGCTTCGGCCAAAAGGTCAACCTGCATCGGCTTAAGGGGGTCCATGGCGTTCTTCAACGGGCCTGCTTTACCACTCAATTTCACAGGCAATTCGTTATAAGCAGCCTGGATCACGAAATTCAGGGGGTCGGAGGCTGATGCGGCATCTGCCTCAATTGAGGTTAATTTGATCTTTATGGTCTCACCACTGATGCCGTCGTTATAGGTCAAAGAACCGTTTTTGATTTGCAGCTCACCAACATGGGGGATTGCAGCAGCGCCGCCGTCCGTATCTGTTGCCGCCGTGTCCGCCGCACCCGCCGCACCCGCCGTTGCACCACCAGCGTCGTCGAAAATCCAGTTGCCTTTACCCGTCTTGTCGGTTTCCAGGAGGATTTCCGGCTCCACCAGAACCAGGCGGTTGATCTGAATATCACCGAACAGCAGCGGCAACAGGCTCAATTGCACTTCAAACCGGCGCAGGGTCAGCATTTGCGGCTTGGACCCCCAGGACGCATTTTCAAAGCTGATCCCCTCGCCCGATACAGTTGGGGTCAGGGACACGGCCAGGGATAGCGGCCCCTCCAACTTCAAAGTCCGCCCCGTGGCATCCTTTGCCGCACTGGCAATTTCAGGCCTATATGTGTCCATATCCAGACTGGATAAATATGCCGCACCACCGCCAATGATGACCACGATAACGACAGCCACTATGGCAATAATTTTGCCTATCTTCATGACCCGAACTCCCCTGTTGAACAATTTGTATGGTTAAATAAGGATTACCATAACAGGGCCGGTCTTGGCAGTGATGCTTTGCACAGTCTGGAACTTATCCGGCGATTGCAGATAATTTTCTACCCTCAGGAATTGGCCCCGTATAGCGAGATGCGGGGCGGATGATGCGGCCGGTCTGTTCCTGTTCGAAGATATGCGCGGTCCAGCCCAAAACCCGGCCCATCGCGAACGCCAAGGTGAACAGCTCCCGCGGCAACCCGATAGCCTCTAACGCCAGGGCAGTATAAAATTCGACGTTGGTATCCAAACCGCGGTCGGGATAGCGTTCCGCCAAACGTCTTAGCACCTCTTTTTCCACCCTTTCCGCCAGTTCGATGCGATTGGGCCCACGACACAAATTTCCGCGCAGGTCACTTACCACGCCTTTCAGAACATCGGCCCTGGGGTCCCGCGTGCGATAGACCCGATGGCCAAAGCCCATCAACCGCTCACCGGCGGCAAACTGCGCATCAAGCCAGGGCGCAACACCTGAAGGATCGCCGATTTCATCCAGCATATCCAACACAGGGCCCGGCGCGCCGCCATGAAGTGGCCCTTTCAGGGCGCATAGGGCGGCGACCACAGAGGAGACAATGCCTGCCTTGGTCGAGGCCACGACCCGCGCCGTGAAGGTGGAGGCGTTAAGACCATGATCCGCCACTGTCACCAGGTAAGTCTCCAATGCGCGTGCGGCAGCCCCGTCTACCGTGCCATCGTTCAGCATGGCCAGAAAATCCTCTGCCTGACCCGAATTGGGGTTTGGCGCAATGGGGCGTGATCCGTGGCTCTGCCGCCACAAGGCGGCGGCAAATACCGGCACGGCGGCGCACAGCAACAGATGATCGCAATCCTGGTCGTTGAACAGGGCCAACCCGGCGCGCAGACCTTCGATAGGGGACAGCCCTTGTGCAGCGGGCAGCAGAAGCGGCAGCGTCTCAGCTGCCTGCAAACGGGCCTGCCCTAATGACCGGCGAACCACATCAGCATTGGGCAGATCAGGCACCAACCCGTCCCACAATAACACGGCCATATCGGCAAAATCGTAGCTGCCGGCCAGATCCTCAATATCACGGCCCCGCACGATCAGACGCCCCGCCTTGCCATCAACCTGACTTAAATTCGTTACAGCAGCCACAACGCCGTCCAGTCCCATACCCTGGCCCGTATTCTGACCCGTATCCATATGCAATCTCCCTTATTTTGCTGTCTTGCAGTTGTTGCTGTATCTGATAGATTGAGATATATCGTCAATATTGATTCATACAATCAAGTATAGTTTTTCATGACCAAACCATACCTCAATGCCCGTGAGGCCGCGGCGGAATTGAACGTTTCCAGGGCCACGCTTTATGCCTATGTCAGCCGTGGGCTGGTCCGGTCGGAACCCGTGGACGGCAGCCGCAGCCGCCTTTACCGAGCCGACGATGTGCGCGCTATTCGCAGCCGCAAGACCGCTATTTCCGGAACCGAAACAATTGCCACCACCGCCCTGAACCACGGCACACCGATCCTGGATTCGGCCATTACCCTGATCGCCGACGGCGAATTATACTATCGCGGCCGGGATGCGACGGAACTGGCCCGGGGCTCCAGCCTGGAAAGTGTCGCGGGGCTGTTATGGCAGTGCGATGACCATGATCCATTTGCCGCCCCGGCCCCAGATATTAGCGTCTTTGGCGCCCACCTCGACGGGATTGCCCCCAACGACATGGCCCTTAACGGGATCACCCGCTGTCAGACGTTATTGCCGCTTGCAGGAGCGCAGGATTTGCGGGCCTATAATCTGGAAGCAGCCAGCGTGGCCCGTACAGGTGCCGGCCTGTTGCGTCTGTTGACTGCTGGCTTTACTGGTAAAGCACCATCGATTGAGCCGATCCATGCCCAACTGGCCGCCCGATGGACCCGTGATGGCACTCATATCCCTGGCGCGGACAAGCTTATTCGCGCGGCATTGGTGTTATGCGCCGATCATGAATTGAACGCCTCCACCTTTACTGTGCGCTGCGTTGCCTCCACCAGAGCCACGCCCTATGGCGCGGTGATGGCCGGTATTTCCGCCTTGCAAGGCCCGCGCCATGGGGGTCAATCGGCGCGCGTCGCGGCCCTGTTTGACGAGGTTGCCGCCGCTGACAGCCCCCTGGCCGCCGTTGCCGCCCGCCTGCGCCGGGGCGAACGGCTGCCTGGCTTTGGCCATCCTCTCTATGCCCAGGGCGATCCCCGTTATCGCATGTTGCACCGATTGCTGACAGCCACCCTGGCCAACAGCCCCGAACTGACCATGGCCGAGGAGTTGGTGGCAGCGGCGACAGCTAACACCGGTTTATTTCCAAACATCGATTTCGCCCTTGTCACCCTGCAACACTGTCTGGGCCTGCCGGATGAGGCGTCTATGGGTATATTTGCCATTGGCCGTTGCGCCGGCTGGATCGCCCATGCTCAGGAACAATATGCCCGGCCCGAGCTGATCCGCCCCCGGGCCCGCTATATTGGCGAGCAACCGCAACTGGCGCGCAGTAATTTCAACGCCTAAGATAAAACAAACCTAATGGAGGGCGGGACGATGATCACATTCGCGGAATACCAAAAACTGGATGCCACGGCCCTGGCAGAGGCCATCGCCAATGGTGATCTTAGCGCCAGCGAGGTCTTGGAGGCTGCTATTGCCAGGGCGGAAGTGGTCAATCCAGAACTCAATGCCATCGTCCATACACAATACGATAAAGCGCGCAATTTGGCGCGCTCTACGGATGTCCCCAGCGGCCCCAAAGGACCATTTCAGGGCGTGCCCTATTTGTTGAAGGACCTTGGTGCCTTTGATGCGGGCGAGCCGTGCACATTTGGCAGCCGCCTGTGGGCAGATTTTGTGCCCGACCACGACGCCACTTATACGGAACGCTGCAAGGCCGCCGGTCTGGTCATCATGGGACGGACCAATACGCCGGAGTTGGGCCTGAACGCCACAACCGAACCCACCTTGCATGGTGCCACGCCGAACCCATGGAACCCCAACCATTCCGCGGGCGGATCATCGGGGGGCTCTGCCGCTGCGGTGGCAGCCGGTATCCTGCCCATGGCGCATGCCACTGACGGCGGCGGATCAATCCGTATACCGGCAGCCAATTGCGGCCTGTTCGGCCTGAAGCCAACCCGTGGCCGCAATCCCTCCGGCCCTGATGTGGGTGAGGGGTGGAGCGGCATGTCCACGGGCCATGTGGTCAGTCGTTCTGTACGGGATTCAGCCCGTATGCTGGATTGCACCCACGGCCCCGCCCCTGGCGATCCCTACGCTGCACCACCGCCCGCCCGGCCCTTTATTAATGAAGTAGGCGCTGATACCGGACAATTACGCATTGCCCTGATGACCAATGGTTTTGATGGCCGTCCCCTTGATCCCGAATGTATCAAGGGCGTGGAGACGACGGCCAAATTGTGTACGGACCTGGGCCACAGGGTGGAAATCGCACAACCGAACCTGGATGTAGCTGCAATAAATCAAGCTTCCCGCACGGTTATCGCGGGCAATGTCTGGACCGCCGTGCGCTTGCGGTCCGAGGCCCTGGGGCGGGAACCCAGCGGCCAGGATGTGGAAGCCGTCACCTGGGCCTTCGCCCAAGAAGGCCTTAAATGCAGCGCCGGTGATTATGCCGCCGCCGTCATGGTGATGCATCAGGCCGGGCGGCAATTGGCAGCGTTCTTTGCGGACTATGATCTTATTCTGTCATCGACCCTGCGCCATCCGCCCCTGCCCCTTGGGGCCATCGACATGCAGGACACCGACCTGGATCATTATTACAAGGCGCTGTTTGAGGAGGAGATCGCGATCACGCCGTTTTATAATAACACCGGCTGCCCGGCCATGACCCTGCCCCTGCATATGAGCGCCGACGGTCTGCCCGTGGGCATCCATTTCGGCGCACCTTTTGGGGATGAGGCAACGTTGTTCCGCCTCGCCGCACAGTTGGAAGCCGCTGCCCCCTGGTTCGACAGAGTGCCGAATTTGGGTTAGCCGATAGCATCGCCGCCCGGACGGCATTGGATCAGTTGCTGATGGTCCAGACCGGCGTCGCGGTGCATATGGACGGCATGGTATTCGGGCATGGACAGCATCTGTAAAAAGGCATCCCGGGAGGGATATTCCACCACCAGCACCTCGTCCCACAAATCCGCA
>JAPKBD010000166.1 GCA_028824965.1 Alphaproteobacteria bacterium
CCAATGTTATGACTGACAGTGCGCTTATTCCGCTGGATTGCCCCACTTAAGGACTCGAAAAAAGATAGGCGCCAGGGTCACTATCAATAGTATTCGGACCAGATGCATGGTCGCGATAAATGCAGTGTCGACGCCCAGTGCCAAGGCAATCAAGCTCATTTCCGCCAATCCGCCAGGTGATAACGCCAACAATAATGCATGCATGGGTAGGCTTAACGACGGCGCAATGATTGTGGCAAATAGTGCGGCCATGGCCAGCATGGCGACGGCGGAGCATACGGCCAGTGCGATGGGCTTTGCCGTCTGACGTAAATTCAACCCGACGAACCGTGCACCAATAGCGGACCCGATCACAACTTGGGCAATGGCGATCAGCTCAGCGGGTGGCCGGCCATGGACAAGACCAACCAAATAGGCGGCTGCTGATACGGACATGGGACCCAAAATCCTGCCACCCGGTATGCGCAGATATTGACCCAGAAAAAAGCCGATGACCGCACACACGCCTAAAATAGCCAGCTCCCACCCCTGGGCTGAAGGGCGGCCTGCCAAAACCCTGGAAGTATTGGGAATATCCAAATCCTGCACAGTAGTCAGAAAAAGCGGGAGAAGCAGGACGACGACAAAAATGCGTGTGGCATGAACCAGGGCAATGGTTCGTGGATCACCCCCCTGTTGCTCGCCAATGATGGTCATTTCTCCCAAGCCACCGGGGGTTCCGGCGAAATAAGCCGTGGTCCGGTCCATTTTACCGAACCATATGAAGAAGCCGACCGACAGGGCTGTCATGGTCGTGACAAACAAAATTATAGCTACAACGCCCGCGCCCCAATGCTGTAGTTGATCCAGGATTTGCGGAGTGAAGGCGCTGCCCAGCAAGGTTCCCAAAACGGCAACCATGGCCATGCGAAGGGGCATATGCAGGCGCACGGGCGCACCGGCCAGGGCGGCGATGGTCGTAAATGTCATGCTGCCCAGCATCCAGGCCAGGGGTAGGTCGAAATAGAAGAACACCGCCCCGCCCGTGGCACCAAGCAGAAGGGAGAAAGCCAAACGCGCTATTTGGCCCAGAGACGGCTGCAAAGACGGCTGCAAAGACGGCCACAGAGACGGCCACAGAGACGGCTTAATCAATGAATTTTCCCAACCGCACGGCGGTTTGGCCGGGGCGGGGGCGATGGGTCGGCATGATCAGGACGCAATCATCATGTGGTGTTACGACGGGCTGGGCACCGTCATGGCCGATAATCGTGCCGGTCTTTGGGATCACTTCCAGGCCGGTATAGTCTTCGGTAAAGCGAAAGGCTTCTGTTTGTATGGTGATGGGGCCCACAACTTCGATCATGCGTTGGGGTGGGGGATTGGTCGCCATAAAGGGCGCAGCGGTGTCTCGATCGATCAGCCCCAGGGCTTCGAGGAAGTGAAACACCGCATGGATCGCGACGGCCCCCGTATCTGCGGCCCAATGTTGCCCGCATTCAATCAATAAAGCGGTTGGCTCTGCCTGTGACTGGGCAAAGGGACCGTAATCACGCATTCTGGGGCCGGCGGAGTGGCCGGGGTCGGCCACCACAAATTCCGGCACGCCCATGGCAAAGGCCAGGCGGCGACCCTTGGCGGCGGTGCCTGACAGCATCAAAGCCGGGCAGGGCAGGTGCATGGAATGCAAATCAAGAAGATAGTCCGCTTCGGCTATAATGCCGCGGATTTGCCGGGCCCGGGTCAACTCCGATGACTGCCGCTGCCCGTCCAGAATTTCGTCTGACCACAGACGATTGAAATCCTCATCCACGAAACGGGAGGCACCGGGGTTCCCAATATCGAATGAATGATAGGCATCCACATTGGCGAAACTAAGGGTCAGACTGCCGTGGTGCGGGCGGATGTCATTCTCGAACAAAGTGGCCAGGGCGTGGGCACCGCAAACCTCGTTACCATGGGTCAGGGCGTTGATTAGAACATTTGGGCCCGGTTTGCCGCTATCGAATTGGTGAACATATTCAATGCCTGTATTGCCCGCCCGATAACCCTGAATGTCGACCGGCAATAGATCCAATGCGGGTTCGAAACCTGACCCGCTCATAACATGGCCGCGTAATCGATGGGTTGATGACGATCAATGGCTATACCGGCGCTGGGCATGGGATATTTCAGGCCCGTGGCGCAATTAAATAAAATACTGCGGTCCTGGGCGCTGATCCGGCCATCGGCCACGGCCTGCTGCCAGGCGGCATAGGTCGCGGCACCTTCGGGACATAGCAGCATGCCGCCATTCTTGGCCATGTCGTCGCGGGCGGCAAAAATTGTCTCGTCATCTATGGCGATGGCAAAGCCGCCCGATTGGCGTACGGCGCGCAGGATCAGAAAATCACCAACCGCTGCCGGCACCCTGATCCCGGCGGCCATGGTATGGGCATCGGGCCACAGATCAGCATGTTCCACGCCATCCTCGAATGCCTTGACGATGGGCGCGCAACCTGCTGCCTGGACCGCAATCATTTTTGGCCGTTCCGGACCGATCCAGCCGATGGCTTCCAGCTCGTCAAAGGCTTTCCACATGCCGATCAGGCCCGTGCCGCCACCCGTGGGATAGAATATGGCGTCCGGCAACTGCCAGCCGCACTGTTCCGCCAACTCCAACCCCATGGTCTTTTTGCCCTCAATCCGATAGGGCTCTTTCAGGGTGGAGGCATCAAACCAATTCATGGCCTCTTTGCCATCGCCGACAATCTTGCCGCAATCATTGATCAGGCCGTTGACGCAGTAGACATGGGCACCTTGTAGGGCAATTTCCCGAATATTGGTTTCCGGTGTGTCGTCGGGGCAAAAGACAAAGGCTTCTATCCCCGCAGATCGGCAATAGGCGGCCAGCGCTGCACCCGCGTTGCCATTGGTGGGCATGGCCATGCGGGTCACGCCCAGCTCCTTGGCCATGGATACGGCCAGACACAAACCACGGGCCTTGAACGATCCTGTGGGCAGACGCCCTTCATCTTTGATCCAAAGATCACCTTTTACGCCGGGCGCGGGCATCAACGGTGTCATGCATTCGCCCAGCGAGACGATATTGGCCGTCTCCCTGACAGGGAGAAATTCGCGATAGCGCCACATATCCGGCGGACGGGTGGCAAGGGTTTCCTTGTCCAGGTTTTTCGCCAGGGCGGGCAGGTCATAGCGCACCAGAAATGGCCGGCCTACGGCCGAAAGTCCATGCAGTTGGTCGGCGGGGACTTCTTCGCCGCTTAACCCGCATTCCAGGTTCGTGACGAAGGTGGGGCGTTGTTCTTGAACGTTTGCCCAAGATGGCATTGAAGGCACTGAGGGTAATTCGGGCATTTTGCTGTCAGACATCATCAAGTCCATCAATTATACCGTCATCGGGTGGTCCCATGGTGATCGGAAAGACCCCCGGTGGGACATTGCGATAGGGCAGACCGATCAAATCGGCAGGTCCCCAATCTGGCGTTTCTACAATTAGAATAGCACCGGCAATAGGTTCATAGGCGGCGCGAAAATGGGTTTTGGAGCGTAGGGCAATAATATCGAACTCATCAATATCCAGACCCGTCTGCGTGAAGGGGTCCGTATCCACAGCTGCCGCACTATGGCTGGTCACGATCACGGCAATTGTCCCATTGTCGATGACGGCAGACAGGCCCAGATCGATGATCTCTCCGGTTCGATATGGCCCCGTGATGGCGTATCGCAAATTGCCGGTATATTTGATAAAGCCCGAGAAAAGTACGGGATATCCCGCCATTTCAGACGATTTTCCGCCTAAGGTCGTCATCAATTGGCCCTTCAAACCGGTCGAGGCGGCAGCCGTGGCGGCAATCCGATCATGCAAATAGGGCACAGCAGTACGCGGGAAACCCCCTGTTTGGGTAGAACGGTCGAGCATGGTTTGCAAAAGATGGGTGGAATCGTTGCCCCGGTCCGCATGTTCCAACAGCACGATAGGGCGGACACCTTCTGCCAACAACTCCGCCGCTTTATCCAGGGCGGTATCAGGGTCGTATATGGGGGCAGCGGTATACAGCGCCTCCCGCGCCTCAACCAAACGGGCGCTCAAACGCTCAACCACTCGAATTGCCAGGGCCTTATCCCCATCCGCGATGGCCAGGACCGTGGCGCCGATCTCCGGCACATCCGCATAGGCGAAGCCAAGGAACAGGGTCACGTCCAAAATACCCGGTTGTTTGGCCGCTTCCCGCACTTCCTCCATAATTTCTTTTAAAGGGGAGTCTTCCGTGGCCGTAAATATAGACGGTAGCACCAGGCCGGGGCGGGCCACGGCAGCCACGGGCGTGATCTCTCCCGCCAGTTTCCTCAATAACAAGGATGCGGCCCGCGCGCCCGTTTCCGCCATATCCGTGTGGGGGGAGCGGCGAAAGCCACAGACGATATCGGCCAACAAAGCCTTTTCCGCGCCCACATTGCCATGCAGGTCCATGGCGACAGCAATGGGATAGTCCGGGCCTAAAACCTTTCGCAACCGCAACAACAAGGTTAATTCCGGGTCGTGATCACCACGGGCCACCATGGCGCCATGCAGGTGCAGCAATAAGCCATCAGCCTCGTCCCGCCAAAGGGTGGCGCGGGAGACCAATTCATCTGATAACGCCTGAAACGCTGCCTTGGAGACTGGACCTGATGGCGCGCATTCGGCGCATATCAAGCCTTCAACAGTGACGTCGTTGTCCCGGGCGACGGACAGAAAGCCGCCGTAGACGGTATTCGATCCGGCAAAGGTGGTGGCGATTTCAGCCCCACGGGATGCGCGATGTTCAAAAGCCGCCAGATTGGTTTCTTCCGGTAAAAACGTGACGGTTTCATGCACCAGGCCGCCGATTGCCAGTACGGTCATGGAATAAACTGCTCGTTCAAAATGCGTTCTTCCAAGTTGTGTTCGGGATCAAATAAAAGATGCAATTCAGCATCCAGGTTTTCAACAACATTTATTTGGCGCACATCGCGAATTTCCTGATTATCGGCAACGACTGAAACTGGGCGCCATTTCGGCTCCAGCACATCAAAATGGACATGGGCGGTGCTGGGTAACAAGGCACCGCGCCAGCGCCTGGGCCGAAAAGCAGAGATGGGCGTCAGGGCCAGAATTTTCGCCTCAAGCGGCAATATTGGCCCATGTGCAGACAGATTATAGGCGGTGGAGCCCGCAGGGGTCGCCACCAAAACGCCGTCGCACACCAGTTCATCCAGGCGAACGTTGCCATCGATTGAAATGCGGATTTTCGCTGCCTGGCGGGTTTCACGAAAGACCGATACTTCATTGATGGCCATAGCTTTATGTTCGACGCCGGCCCCATCGATCGCCGTCATCGCAAGGGGATGTAGTGTTGCCATTTGCGCCGCTTTAATGCGCGCAGGCAAATCTTCGGCGACAAAGCTGTTCATCAAAAAGCCGACAGTGCCCTGGTTCATGCCATAGATGGGCAGGTCCAAATGCCGGGTGTCATGCAGGACGCTCAACATATAGCCATCGCCGCCGAGGACGACTATGACCTCCGCTGCATCTGCACCGACATCATCGTAGCGGTTGCGAAGTTGGGTCAGGGCATTCCTTGCCTGTGGCGTCTCGCTCGCCATAAAAGTTATTTTATTGCGGTTCATCCGCTATCCATCGCCTCTTATATTCGTCACAATTCGTTAGGTTCTATGAGCGCACTATATAGCCTGTCATCGATTTGTCAGACTTGGATGGCCAAAAAATGCGTCTGGAGACATAATGATAGATAACCGCTGTTCCACGGGGAAGAATTAATGTTGCAACGAATGATTAGATCGAACCCAATGACGGTGCTTTTGGCGGCTGCAATTTTGCTGATGCTATCGAGTGTTCCCATTACGGCCCGGGCAGGGGATGTGGTGACGGATCGCCATGGCGGGTACTATTATCCGCCAATATCCAGCAAGGAAGTTTATCGCGCCAGGGCCCCGGTGATGGATACGGCACATCGGGAAATGCGCATTGGCTTTATCGTGGCGCAAACGAATGGACAGATCCAACGAAAGTACCCGCCACGTTACGCCATCTTTGCCAAGGGCGAGAATGCGGAAAAGTTAATCATTATCGGGCTGGATGAATATAGTTTTGCCACCTTGCACCGGGCCCGCGCGGTCATGGCGCAATTAACTGCGGCGGCACGGGGCAGTGCGTTGTTTCGCAATATGGCCGTTGAAGATTTGTTCACATTCTTTGATCTGGCTAAAATGCTGGGCTTTGTCCAAATCACGATCAGTGATGGCAAATCCTATGCCCACCGGGTATCCCTGGAATAGGTATAATTTTCAGCGTCGGTTCAAGATGAACCAGCGCACACCAGCAAATAACATAATGATCAAGACGAACAATAGGCCATAAACGACGTAGTCGGGTAGGCCATCATCGATGGCAGCCCTCGTCCTTCGCTTTCCGTTGTTGTCCGTTGTCTCAGGCAGGCTGGCCAGAATTTTCCCGAATTCCTTTTCTAAGAACGCCTGGCTGGCAAACCCCTTTTCAATTTTCCCATCCGTGCCAAAGCGGATCATTTGGGTGGCTTGATCCAGGACGATATCTTTATCACCCGCGACACCGCCGATCACTGCCGGGGCCCCGATTTTGTCATTGTCGTCTGTTAATAGAACAATGATCTCGCCGCGCAGGCGGACCAATTCTTTGGGACCCGCGCGCAGCAATGCTGCGATGCCCCGTTCGTTTTGCGCCAAGGCCCGTTGCAGAGCATCGATACCACGGTCATCGGCGGCGGAAATATTGGCACCATTTTCAATAAGGAACCGGACGATTTTCTCATGACCATTCCAGGCGGCGCGGATTAACGGGGTTAGGCCCTTGTCGTCGCGGACATCCACCAAGGCGGCTTCCTCCAGCAAAGTATCGACAATATTTGGATAGCCGTTGATCGCCGCCCAGGTCAGCGCGGTGCGGCCCTGGTTATCGGCAGCGTCAATTTCTACACCGGCATTCAGAAATTCACGGACGATACGGTGATGTCCCCGCCAAGCAGCTGAGATGATTGCGGTTCGGCCCAGGACGTTAATAGCGTTGGCATCGACGCCGTCCCGCAACAGGCCCTGAACCTTGTCCACATCGCCTTCGGCAGCAGCGACAAGCAGCTCCTGCTCCCGCCCCCGTTGCAGAATAAGATCAAGGGCAGGCATGCGGGCGCGGATCTCCCGGGCCCGTTCCCGGGCCTGCTCCAATTGGCTATTTTGCAGATGCTTCGCCAACATTGCCTTCGCCAGTGAAGCACCGCGGTTTTGGATGCCGGCGGCCACATAATACAACGCCTGGGCCTCTACCCTGTCTTCGGGGGTGCCAAGGCCGGCTAGATAGAATTCCGCCAGGCGCAACATAGCAGGCACGTTGCCCTGTTCCGCCGCGAGGCGAAAGCCTGCCAGGGCGCGGCGATAGTCCCGCTTGATCCCGCGACCTTCGGCCAGGGCGCGGGCCAGGTTGTAGCGCGCCATGATAAAGCCTTGATCCGCCGCCCGCTCGTAACGGGCCACGGCCTTTTGCGCTGCGCGAATGTACCGGTGGTCACGGGCCACTGTTTGGCCCAGGTCTTCGCGAACGATACGGAGGTCATGTTGGCGAACAGCGCGGATCGCGGCAGAGGCCGCCGGCGTCACCGCCTTTTCCAGATAAGGCACACTTAAATGCACCGCGCGTTGGGATTCTTTTACCGGTGCGATTGCTGCCTGAACGGCCGGGCCATGAAACAAACTGATCAGCAGACCAAAAACCAACGCGTTGTTTCGATAGTTCAACGCCTGCTTCATTATATGTGCGGCAATATTTCGGATCGGCCCGCCTTCGTTAGATTAACCGCCCGTAACGCTCATATGACGCGCGACGGCCGGGCTATCAACGTCCCGGTCAATGATGAAATCGTGCCCCTTTGGTTTGCGACTGATAGCTTCCAAAATGGCCTGTTTTAAAGTTTCATCATCACCATGTTCGCGCAAAGGCGTGCGCAGGTCAGCAGCATCATCCTGGCCAAGGCACATAAATAAAGTGCCCGTACAGGTCAGGCGCACGCGATTACACGATTCACAGAAATTATGGCTCAACGGTGTGATAAAGCCCAGACGCCGGCCGGTTTCCTTTATCGTGACGTAAGTTGCCGGCCCACCCGTGGCATGATCACTGGGCAGCAAGGTCCATTTTTCCGCTAAAGTCTTTTTGACTTCTGACAGGGCCAAATGCTGATCCGCCCGATTTTGGCCAATATCCCCCATGGGCATCGCCTCGATCAATGTCATGTCCAGGTCGTTTTCCCCACACCAGGTCAGCATCTGGTCGAATTCATCCTCGTTGAAATCTCGCAGGGCAACGGCATTAATTTTCACGGCCAACCCGGCTTCCCGCGCGGCATCAATGCCGGCCATGACGCGATCGAATTTTCCCCACCTGGTAATGGCAAGAAATTTGTCTGCGTTCAGTGTATCGAGGGAGACATTGATGCGCCGTACACCGCAGGCATACAGGTCTGCGGCATGGCGGACCAGTTGAGAGCCATTTGTGGTCACCGTCAACTCATCCAGCGTACCACTGTCCAGATGCCGGCCCAGTTGCTGGAAGAGCCACATCACGTTGCGTCGGACCAGGGGTTCGCCACCTGTTATGCGCAGTTTGCGGACGCCGAGCTCAATGAAACTGCCGCATAAGCGGTCGATTTCTTCCAGGCTGAGGACTTCGTTCTTGGGCAGAAAACTCATGTCTTCGGACATGCAATAGGCACAGCGGAAGTCGCATCGGTCGGTGACCGAAACGCGCAAATAATCCACTGTGCGCCCAAAGGGATCAATCATGCCCATCGCCTTTCAATTAAACCGGAACAAATATGCACTGGTGATCACAGACTATCAGCACTGTGTCCATTGGAGCAATATGTTCCACTATAATATAGTGACGAAAATGATGGAGTCCCGCTGCCATTTTCGCAGCACCAGAAATGCAGATTCCCGCGTAATAGATTCGTAGAACTGGGTCAGTCGAACAACTTCATCCTTGGTCAACCGATTATCACTGCCGCGTGCTTTACGGGTCAGCTGATAAATCTGCAGATAGATGGAACGTTCCAAACCAATAGCCCGGCATGCTATGCCCAGCGCTTCACCGCCTTGTTCATAAATGATACGGCGGGCTAATACAGGGCGAATACCGACCATACGGGAAAATGAGAATTCAAAGATAGAAACCTGACCCTGGCGCAACGACTTCAGAGCAAAATCCGCAGACAGACCACCGCCATCATGCAGCCGATCGACCAATCGTTCCGCTGCAACGCCGCTGTCTTCCTTACTATCCTTCATAACGTCGGTGACTGTTGCCGACATCTGATCATCCAAATCGTCGATATCCATGTCATAATTTTCGACGATATAATTTCGAACCGCGGCAGAGACCCAATAATACATCCGCTCCGCCAATT
>JAPKBD010000482.1 GCA_028824965.1 Alphaproteobacteria bacterium
CCCCGAATTCCTCGACAAATCAAACCAGGCATGCGTTTTTCAGCAGCCTGCTAGCAGACGCACGTCCAGCCCGTTCGCGTTAGGCGCATGAAGTACAAATCGGTTTCAAGATGATGGGGTAGGGGTGCGTTGGACCATATGGGTCTCAGGCCCGTTACTTGAGAAATTTCAGTCGCAGGGCCTAGGCCAGGCTTCATGCGCAGACTTTGGCCTGTTTCTAATTAAAGCAGCAGTTATGCCGCCTTGCCTCAGGCTTAATGCGAATAAGTTCAATTACGATAGCGTGGTTACCCTCAACCGTTTGAGACGACGAAGCCATAATTCTTCCGCACGAGCGGGCGGTTGATCGGTTGTTGCATCAGGGTAAACGCGCCGATCTCTCGCAGAAAAATATCCAGCCTTTGTCGTTCGCCTGACGCCAGATTGTCATAGAAGGCTTTGCTCTTCTGGTGCTCCCAAATCATGTTTAAGCGGGTGGGTACATTCAATTTTGTGCCGTGTAGGGAGATTTCATGGCTGCCCAAACTGCCGCCGCCACCCACCGTGGGTAACTGCACGCCCGCGTCGATTTCAGGATGATCGCGCAGCCAGGTTTCAAAGGCGGTGATCGTCTGGCCCAATTCGCCGGCGAATTCGCCGCCTGCTTGGGTCATAATATTTGTCAGGGTTTCGGGCAATTCGGTATCGGGAAATAGCGGGGCCGGGTAGTCATGGAATTCCGGTGAGGGGCCAGGATACATCATCCGCTCCGTCCAGCGAAATAGGTTTGGTGCAATCCGTTTCATCAAGCTGGACGGATAAGGGTCGCGCGCAAAGTGTCCGTAAAAGGGCGCCATAAAGGCATAGTCGGCAAGGGTCGGTTGCCCGCCCAATAGATAGGGGTGTTGTTCAAAATGCAGATCGAGACGCACCATCAACGCCTCGCAGCTGGCCTCAACGCCCGGAATGGTTTCAGGGGTCAGGCCTATAATTCGATAAGCGCCTAAGGGACGTTTGGCAATTTTTTTACCAAACGCAATCTGCACCTCCTTCGGGCCGCGCGGGCAAATCGTCCGGCCAAATTCATGCTCGATAAAGGAAAGGTTTTCATCGGGAAACGACCAGCGATAATGCAATCCGGCGCGGATCAAAAAGTGGGACGCGTAGCACGCCAAAAAACGTGCCATCCAGCCAAGCACGGCGGTCTGTGGATAGGTGGGCCGTTTCGGGAAGAGCGGTTCCAGGTGATCAATTATTTCCACACTGTCTTGTATGATCATCCCATCCGGGGTCTCGACAATTGGGATGACATCATATCCCACGGCCACTCGTGCCCTTTGGCGGTAACCGGGATCGGCATTCACCCGCTCGACATAAGGCTCTTGTTTGGCACGCAAATATGCGCGAACTTTTGCCGTAAAGTAGGAACATTCCGAGCCGTAAAGAATATATGGTTCTGACACGTTTACCGCCTGCGATCTTTGCCACACTGAAAGACATTTATGCCAGAGAATTTGTTCCGGTGCTATGATGGGCCCATGTCACAGATCGCATCTCTTTTCGTCACCCGCCTCTACCGCTCTACCCTGTCCGAGTTCTCCAAAGCGCCGGATCCGGTTGAGCTTGAAGCCTCCTGCCTGTCGATTGCCGAGGATGATACGGCCGGGCAGGTATGGTGCGAGGAGCATGATTATCCGGGTTATACCAGCTATGCCTCGCTGGACGATCTGGCTTGGCGATTTCCGATCTTCAAGGATCTGGTCCAAGTGCTCGATAAACATGTCGCGACCTTTGTCCAAGATCTGCAGTTCGATCTGGACGGCAAAAAGGTCAAGCTGAATAATATGTGGATCAACATCCTGTCCCAAGGCGGCGTGCATACGTCGCATTTGCATCCCCATAGCGTGATCAGCGGCACCGC
>JAPKBD010000483.1 GCA_028824965.1 Alphaproteobacteria bacterium
AAACAATTTCACCGCCGTGAAAACCAACAACGAATTCACAATCGTTTGCGCCAAGGCTTTCAGCATCAGTGAAATCATAGACAGCGAATTTCAAGGCTTTGATGCGGTCACGAAAGGCGGACACATAGGCATAGTCCCGGCCATGGGCACGCATCCGATCCAGGACTTGTTTGGCCAGTGGCGTCAATACAATGACGGGTGTGATATCCGCCTCTACCAACAGATTCAGCAGTTCGTCCAGTTTCTCAAACCGGTCTGCGGCAATGGTTTCTGCGTATGTGAACTGGGAAACACCGTGGGCAATGCGCGACAGGGTATTATTGAACTTGGCATCATCGAATGCTGGATCGGTGCCGAAATACCTAAGACCATAATCGCGGGATCCATCAGCCCGGTAGCCATAGCCTCGTTTGATTGCCGCGACGCCAATATTATCAGCCTGGGTAAGAGAATTATGATTGTCGCCGCGAAACGCCACGCGCCAAATATCCAGCACTGTTATTTTACCATCCAACAACCATTCGTTCGCCCGTTTCAAGACGGCGAGATTGAGACCATTTCGACGCACATGGCGATCAGGGTATCGCCAATTGGGGTTGAACCACCAATAATCCACGCCAAGGATGACGATCTTTGGCCTATGCCGCAGCAGCAAGGCACGCAGGAATTCAACACCTTCGGGCGGTGTCGTCATGGCGCGGCCGGCGTTGATAAAGGTATCGGTGAAATGGGTCTGCCGGAATTGCAGAACACGGGAGGACCCCAGGGCGATGATGGCGGGCTATACGATAAGGGCCAATTGCAGCTTATATTCGAAGCCATCATCGTGCACAGCACTGCCATAAATTGCGTCGGTTTCAATTTGACGGGCGATGATGTCTGTCAGTTTGGACAATTCACCGGCCCGCCACAGGAACAATGCATAAATTACAGGCAGGCAAATTCCCGCGATGAAGCCGAACACCACGACAATTGAAAAATAGATTGTCGCGTATCGACGTAATTCCGGCGAAGGGGCTATATCCGGTATTGACCGGTCAGAATTGGAAATAGAGGAACTCCTGCGTTTCAGCGCGGCCAAGCATGAAGCCAAGTGCAACGATGGCGGTGGCGCCATTCAAAATGGCCCAATAGGTTGTCGGGCGAAATTCCAACCATGGTCGTTTGCCAACGCTGGCAATATCATAGCTCAGCCACTTTTGGGTGTTGGGCAGAAACAAGGTAAATCCCGACAGAACGGCCAGCGCCGCGCAGGCGATGAACGGGTTTGCCGTCATCAGCGCACCGCCGGTGAAGCCGGCCATGGCGCGCCACATGGTCATGGTTACGTCCCATGTCTCGGCCCTGAACGGCACCCATGCGACCATTACGGCAATGAAGGTCAGAGAGGTACCGAAGTGAGCCGGTAATCTCAGGTTTGGAAATAGGCGGCGCCAGATATGATTAATGATCAAATATACGCCGTGCAGGCCGCCCCACAAGACAAAGCCTCAGCCCGCGCCATGCCATAAACCACCCAGCAACATGACAATCATCATGTTACCCAGCTGCCGCCCGGTTCCGTGCCTGTTTCCACCCAGGGGAATGTACAGATGATCGCGCAGGAATTGCGAGAGTGTCATGTGCCAACGCCGCCAAAATTCGATGATGCTGGACGATTTGTAGGGGCTGTTGAAATTGACCGGCAGGCGAATGCCAAACAACAGGGCCAACCCTATCGCCATGTCTGAATATCCGGAAAAATCGAAATAGATCTGGAAGCCAAAGGAAAACGCCGCAATCCAGGCATCCAGGGTTCCGATGATGGCCCCGCTGGCGGCGTCATTAAAGACCGGTTCAGCATAGGCGCCAATGCCGTCCGCCAGAACCACTTTTTTGAACAGCCCGGCAAAGAAAAAT
>JAPKBD010000167.1 GCA_028824965.1 Alphaproteobacteria bacterium
CCTACCCGAAAGCCTTCGTAAAGCGTCTATATGGGTCTTTATCACCGAACCTTGGTATAACGTCGCATAACCTCGTAGGCTCGATATTGTGCCTCTTGGGTACACTTGCTATACCCTGCCTCATCAGGGCCACGAAACGCCCAATTCTCTAACCTGAAGGACAATACGGCTTGCGCAAAATGGGTCTCCAAAGTGAGCGGGAAGAACGCCGCAGTGTTGGGAAACTGGGTCATATACTGCCCTTCATTTCGCCCTACAAATGGACCGTGGTGGCCGCCGGCATTGCGCTGGTCATTTCCGCCGGCTCCGTCCTGGCCATTGGGCAGGCTATTCGCCGGGTCATCGATCACGGCTTTGGTAGTGAGCAAGCGCTGATCGATCAGTATTTTATTGCCTTGTTGGGTGTCGTCACCATTCTGGCAGCCGCTACGTTTGCCCGTTATTACCTTGTGACGTGGCTGGGCGAACGCATTATTGCCGATCTTCGCAATGCGGTTTACAGCCATATTATCGGCCTTAGCCCCTCATTCTTTGAGACCATACGGACCGGCGAAGTGCTCTCCCGACTGACGGCGGACACAACTTTGATACAGTCCGTTGTTGGTTCCACGGCATCCGTTGCCCTACGAAATATATTGATGTTCCTCGGCGGTAGCGTTTTGCTGGTGGTTTCATCACCGAAATTGACCGGGTTGGTCTTTGTCCTGCTACCCGTTGTCATCCTGCCGATCATGATTTTTGGCCGCAAGGTCCGCCGTCTGTCCCGAACCAGCCAGGACCGTATTGCGGATATTTCCAGCTATGCCGAAGAAAGCCTGTCGGCCATTCAGGTCGTGCAGGCTTTCTGTCATGAAGCGGTTGATCGATTGCGCTTTTCAAGCGTCACAGATCAGGCGTTTTCGGTTGCCATTGAACGGACCCGGGCCCGGGCCTGGTTGACTGCATTGGTGATGCTGTTGATTTTTGGTGCCGTGGATGTGGTGGTCTGGATTGGTGCCAAGGATGTTATCGCCGGCGAGATGAGCGGTGGGCAGCTGGCGGCCTTTGTTTTTTATGCGATCCTTGTGGCTGGTTCAGTTGGTGCCTTGGCTGAAGTCTATGGCGAATTACAACGTGCCGCGGGAGCTGCGGAACGATTGGTCGAACTGTTGGAGGTCGAACCGGGCATTGCGGTTGCCAATCCGACGACGCCCCTACCTGCCATGGGCAGTGTTGCCATCAGCTTCCGTGATGTGACGTTTAAATATCCTTCCCGCCCTGATCTGCCGGCGTTGAAGAATTTCAGTTTGGATGTGGCACCCGGTGAGACCATTGCCCTGGTCGGCCCATCGGGTGCGGGCAAGACCACTGTTTTCCAGTTGCTATTGCGGTTCTATGACCCCCAGGCGGGCCAAGTCATGCTGGATGGGGTCGATCTGCGTCAGGCGGACCCGTCAGAGGCGCGATCAAAGATCGGTTTGGTGCCGCAGGACCCTGTGATCTTTGCCGCCAGCGCAGGTGAGAATATCCGTTACAGCCGTCCCGATGCAGATGAAGGCCAACTGCGTGCGGCAGCTGAGGCTGCTAACGCATCCGGCTTTATCGACGGTCTTCCAGATGGCTATGATACGTTTTTGGGTGAACGCGGCGTACGCCTGTCTGGTGGTCAACGCCAGCGTCTGTCTATTGCCCGGGCCATTTTGGCCAATCCACCTGTCCTGTTGTTGGATGAGGCGACGTCATCATTGGATGCGGAGTCTGAGCGCGCGGTACAGAACGCCCTAGACGGCCTGATGGAGGATCGGACGACTATTGTGATCGCCCATCGTTTGGCAACGGTGCTGAAAGCAGATCGCATTATTGTGATGGAGAACGGCACAGTCGTTGAAACCGGCCGCCATGAAGACCTGGTCAATCGTGGCGGTCTCTACGCCCGCTTCGCCGCCCTGCAGTTCAATACTCACTAGGCCTTTTTTCGATTGTCATCGAAACAGGCCTAGCTTTTATCTCTCACGCTTGTGCGCAGTAGCGCACCGCTCAGAGTGGGCGGCGCAGTGGCGCCGGGCCGCCGTCGCGGCCTTAACGGAGTAATTCGACTTTGAAAGTGATCTAGCAGCCGGAATTGTCGATGCCTGTTGGCAGCATGGTTTTGCAAAACCGCGCACCTTCGAAGTTGGCGCCCGATAGATCGGTGCCGCTCAGATCCGCGCTGCCCAGGTTGGCATTGGTAAAGTTGGCACCTTTCAAATTGGTGTCTATCAACTTGCTCCACGTCAGGTTCGACTTGGTGAAATTTGCGCCCGATAGGTTAGCCCCCGTCAGATCGGCCACGGGTAGGTCCGACCCGATCAGGGTCGCGTTGCTCAAATCCGCCTTTGTCAGAATGGCACCTGCCAGGTCGGAACCATTCAGGATCGCGCCGGCCATATTCACGCCGGCCATTTTCGTCTTGGTCATGCTGGTCCGGATCATCTTGGCACCGGCAAAGTTGGTGCCCGTCAGGTCCACCGCGTGAAAGTTCGCTTCCGTCAGGTCCGCACCGCTGAAATCAGCCTCCCACGCGATAGCCTGCAACAAATTGGCGCGCGATAGGTTAGCCCCGGCAAAGTCTCCGCCGCTTAAATTCGCGCCGCTTAAGCCGGTGAATTTCAACCCGGCGTTTGCAGCCTTGATGCCGCGCAAATCGGACCGGCCCAATTCGGTACCAGAAAAATCCGCGCCTTTTAGTTGGGCACCGCGCAAATCGGTCCACCACAAATTTGACTTGATGAGCTTCGCATTGCGAAAATCGGCACCTTGTAGGTCCGTCCACCATAAATTGGCACCGCTTAAATCCGCACCCTGGAAATCCGCATCCTGCAATACGGTCCACCACAGGCTGGCGTCTTTCAGCTCGCAGCCGGGGCAGCCATTGTTGGCCTTAACCTCCCCGATAGGGGGTTCGTCATAGCCAAACAGCCAGGCCGAAATCGCGCCAAGGATGACCAGGACGGCCAGGGAGACTTTCAGAAATGTGCGCATGAAAACCGTTAGGAAAAACGCTGATGGGAAGGGGCATAATTAGCAGAAGCTTCAGTCATACCAGGATTTGCGCGCTAGGGAAGCGCCAAATCTTCGGACAAAGATATCGCCAAGCCGATCAGATCATACGATCACTCCGCCGCCTCGCCCATGGCGCTGCCCGGATCACGGTTTGGATTACGCCAGTCCGCCAGTAAGCCTTCCCGTAACGCATTTGCCGATACCAGATGCTGCGCCTTGATGTGGCCATAGCCGCTGATCAATTCCGGTACTGCGGCCAAACGTACGGCAAGGTCAAGATTATCTGCATCCAGCCCCGCCAGAATTTCCACGATCATCGCTTCATAGTCTTTAATCAACCGGCGTTCGGTTTGGCGCTCCTCACTCCGTCCAAAGATATCCAGGGGCCCGCCGCGAAGGAATTTTAATCGTGCCAACAGCGCCATTGCCCGGCCCATCCATGGGCCGAAATCCCGCTTGTTCGGCAAGCCGGTTTCTGGATTGATTTTGTTCCAGATCGGCGGGGCCAAATGGAAAGATAATGTGTAGTCACCCTCAAACTGCTGTTCCAGGGCCGCTTTGAAACGACCGTCGCTATAAAGGCGGGCGACTTCATATTCATCCTTATAGGCCATCAATTTGAATAGATTTCGCGCGACGGTGTCGGCCAGACGTTGGGATTGCGGCTCAATTTCAGTCTCTGCCTGGCGCACGCGTTCCACCAGCCCATCATAACGACGGGCCAGGCGTTTGTTTTGATAGGCGGTCAGGTCGGATTTGTGTCGTGATATCACGCTGTCCAGATCCCCCTCGTCAATCGCTTCTGGTGCCTCGGGTCCGGGGCCCTTGTCTGCCTGGCCTGAAACCGCTGCCAGATCGACAGCCGCGCGCCGGCCCCACAGGAACGCCGCCCGGTTCATCTCAATCGCGACGCCGTTCATTTCAATAGCCTGGTCAATCGCCTCGCCCGAGACCGGGATCAGGCCTTGTTGGTAAGCATGGCCCAGCATAAACAGATTGGCCCCAATGGCATCGCCCAGCAAACTGGTCGCTAGACGGGTGGCATTCAGGAATATGGATTTTCCAGGGCCGCTTTCTGCCTCAATCCGCATTTCCACATCATCCTTGGGAAATGTCAGATTGGGATCCATGGCAAACTGCCCGGTAATTGCCTGATGATTGTTGACCAGGACGTGGCTGCGCCCAGGGTCGATGGCGGACAAGCCCAGCTCCGAGGCGGTGACCAGGCTGTCACAGCCCAGGATCAGGTCTGCCGTGCCGCTGGATAGCCGGGCCGATTGAATGTCGTCCTGGCGCAGGGCGAGGCGCACATGGGATGATACCGCACCGCCCTTTTGCGCCATGCCGAATTGATCAATGGTGGAAAACGCTTTGCCTTCCATATGAGCCGCCATGGTCAAAAGGGCCGATATGGTCACCACACCGGTGCCACCAATACCGGTGATCAGAATGCCGTAGGTGCCCCCCTCGGCCAAGGCTGGTAGGACGGGTTCGGGCAACAGACGCAATTTGTCCGGGACCTGTCGTGTTGCGGCAACTTTGCGGGGGATACCGCCCACGACAGAGACAAAGCTGGGGCAAAAGCCTTCGGCGCAGGAATAGTCTTTATTGCAGGATGACTGATCAATCCTGCGTTTGCGGCCATAGGGTGTGACCAGGGGCAGGACAGACATGCAGTTCGATGTGGTGGAACAATCACCACAGCCCTCACAGACCAGATGGTTGATGAACAGACGCCGGGCGGGATCTTCCATCACGCCCTTTTTCCGCCGACGGCGTTTTTCCGCAGCACAGGTCTGATCATAAATCAGGATTGTCACGCCTTCGACCTCCCGCAATTCACGCTGCACACGGGGCAGGGCGCGGCGATGCTCGAACGTCGTGCCAGAGGCAAAGTTCGCATCAGGGGGATATTTGTCCGGCTCATCGCTGACCACAACAATTCGGCTGGCCCCTTCCGCGTGAACCTGGCGCGAGATCGCCATGGGGCTTAAGTCACCATCGATGGGCTGGCCGCCGGTCATGGCAACCGCATCGTTGAACAGTATTTTATAGGTGATGTTGACCTTCGCTGCGATGCAGGCGCGGATGGCCAGAAATCCGGAATGGAAATAGGTGCCATCGCCCATATTTTGAAATACATGGCCCGCTTTGGAGAACGGGAAATGGCCGATCCAGTTGGCACCTTCGCCGCCCATATGGGTATAGGCATCCGTGTTGCGGTCCATATATGTCGCCATGTAATGACAGCCGACACCGCCCTGGCCCCGGCTGCCGTCCGGTAACTTTGTCGATGTGTTGTGGGGGCAACCGGAACAGAAATAGGGGATGCGCGTTACGGCCATATCCTGGCGCTGGGCACTGCGCGCGGCCTTTGCGTCCAAAAAAGCCAGGCGGGCTGTGATCTGATCGCTGCTATGAAAATGCGCGATACGCCCTGCCAGGGCGCGGGCAATTTCCTCTGCCCCGAATTCTCCACAGCCGGGCAGCATCAGGTTTCCATCCTGATCATACCGGCCCACCACGCGGGGGCGACGGCCATCGGGTAAATCATAGAGAATATCGCGCACCCGGGTCTCCATAAAGCGGCGTTTTTCCTCCACCACCACGACTTCTTCCAAGCCGTCGGCGAAGGCGCGTACGGCCTCTCCATCAAACGGGTAGGGCATGCCCATTTTCAGCATGACAATACCCAGGTCCGCTGCCTGGGCGTCATTGATGCCCAATTCCATCAAAGCCTGACGCACGTCGGTCGCGGCCTTGCCACTGGAAATAATGCCGATGCGGGGACGGCTGCTCTCCATCACCACTTTGTTCAGGTTGTTGGCACGGGCAAAGGCCAGGGCAGCGGGAAGTTTGAAATTTCGCAGGCGTGGCTCCTGCAACAGCCAGCGATCACCGGCGCGGATGTGAACGCCATCGTCGGGAAATTCGAATTCCGGCAGGATGATTTTCAACTGATGGGGGTCGCCGTTTATGGGCGCTGCGGCATCAATGGTATCGGCTGTAACCTTGAACCCGGTCCAGGCACCCGAAAATCGCGACATGGCCCAGCCGTACAGACCGTAATCAATGACTTCCTGCACATTGGCCGGATACAGCATGGGCATTTGCAGGTCCGCAAACATGGTTTCAGAGGCCGCCGGTACATCCGTAGACTTCATGCCATGGTCATCACCAACAACAGCCAGGACCCCGCCATGGGCCGATGTGCCGTGTAGGTTGGCATGACGGATTGCATCAATAGACCGGTCCAGCCCCGGCCCCTTGCCATACCACATGGCAAAGACGCCATCATGGGTGCTGTCGCCAAACATGGCGGACTGCTGGGTGCCAAGACATGCGGTCGCGGCCAGGTCCTCATTTATGCCGGGTACGAAATGAATGGCTTTGTCCGCCAAAAACCGGTTGGCACGCCATAATTCCTTGTCGATATTATGCATGGGCGAACCGCGATAGCCGGAGATAAAGCTGGCGGTGCTTAAATCAGCGGCCTTGTCGCGGATATGCTGCAACATAGCAACCCGGACCAGGGCCTGGCTGCCGGTCAAATAGATCTGGCCTTGTTCGCTTTGATATTTGTCGTCAAGAGATACGGCGGTCAGGGTCATGGCGCTGCCTCATCGTCCCGTTAGGAAAATCTCTACCCTCAGATACTTAATCTAAACATGCAGTGGACACGATGATCCAACTTATCGGGCGGGCTGGCAAGCGTTCAGGTCGAAGTCGTGGGTCGGGGCATGGGTCGTTTAGGCCGCGTCGCCCTTTGATCGTTCCATGATCGCGTTCCGGCCGGCAATAATCTGTCTGGCAACCTCCGGGCCTTCACCCTTCACTTTATCTACAACAACTGTTTGCATGGCTTGTAGATGCGCCGAAATGGCAAGCTCTTCCGTTGGGCCGACTTCATCAACGGTGCCAATAAATTCGCTTAACAGACGGCCGATTTCCGCCACCAGATTGTAACCGAATGTGCCGGCCTCACCCCTGATCTCGTGCACCTTGCCGACCAGCAGGTTCAAATCAAACTCCCGGGTATCCTGCATCTTCACAAATGATGATTTCAAGGCACGCATGTCGGCTTCAAAGCGGCCTTCATAACTGGGTTTAACTTGCTCCAAAACATCTTCAGCCAAATGCAGCGCGGCCTGATTGGCACCTTGTCCAACACCAACTTTTTGCTGCAGCTTTGTCGGCGCCTCGAATATCTCGTGACCGCCATGTGCGCTGGCTTGCCCTGCATTTTTGCTGCCAGTAGTGGCCATTTTGTGCTCTCGCCTATCCCATTTGCTGCAAAGTTATTCGTGGTACGTAATTGGTACCATGGACCGGGTAAACAGCACGTTAACAATGATGTTACATTTTCCATTTCCGTCAGGAAATTTCACTGTCCGTCTCCAATACATGGCCATCGGCAAACAAAGAGTCAATATCGCCCTCAGATAGACCGGCGTTGCGCAAAATTTGGCGGCTGTGCTGGCCAATTGCAGGGGGATCTTGGCGAACGGAAAAGCTGCGCCCCGCCATTTCAAGGGGCAGACGTGGGGTTTTTGCCTTAACGCCGCCGGGCAAATTCATCTCTCGCAGGTGTCCATTTTCATTCAAATGGGGATCATCCAACAGATCTTCGGGTTTGTTGACGGGGCCAAAGGCAAGTTGCGCCCGATTGCATCGCGCCAACAGCTCATCCGTGGAAAAGGCTTTGCATGTTTCGGCCACGCTGCCAACCAGCCACGCCCTCTCGTTGACGCGACCGCCGTTGCTGTTCAGGCGCGGATCGGCCAGCAGGTCCGGGCGCTCGAACACCTCGCAAAACCGTAACCATTGGGTATCGGTCACCACGCCGATGAAGATTGGCTTGCCTTCCGAACTTTCGAAAGTGTCATAGATGCCCCAGGCTCGGTTCGGCACGGACATGGGCACAAGGGGCTCTCCGGTCATGGCATGTTGCACCATATGCTGCCCCACGGCGAACACGGCGGTTTCAAACAACGCCGCCTTGACCAATTGTCCTTTTTGGCTCGCTTCACGCTCCCGCAAGGCTGCTAGCACGCCGATGACACCCGCCATGCCACCCATGATATCAATCACGGATGCCCCCGCCCGCAAGGGTCGTCCAGGTGGACCGGTCATATAGGCCAGGCCGCTCATCATCTGGACGATTTCATCCAGGGCCCGGCGTTCTTCGTAAGGCCCGGACAGAAACCCCTTTAATTGCAAATAGATCAGTCCGGGGTTCAGGGCGCTTAGTTCGTCATAGCCCAGGCCCAGACGGTCCATGGTGCCCAGGGCGAAATTCTCCAACAAAATATCGGACTGACGCACCAACGCCTCTATCGCGGGGCGGCTGCCCGGCGATTTCAGGTCGATTGCCAGGCTTTGCTTATTGCGGCTGAACAGGGGAAAAAAACTGATCCCGACGCCTTGCAAATTGCGGGTTCGGTCGCCGTCCGGCACCGGTTCGATCTTTGTCACCGTGGCACCAAGGTCGGCCATGATCATGCCTGCCGAGGGCCCCATCACCGCATGGCTGAACTCCAATACTTTAATCCCGGCTAGTGGTAATCCAGTTGGTGGCAATCCACTTGGGGCTAATGGGGCCTGCTCACTCATCGTGTACCTCTTTGCTATCGATTTGGGCTCAGCATAGCGGGAAAATGCCTAACGGCCCCATCATTGCTGTTGCAGGCGTCGTATGGCCGCAGTTAACCCGTGGGCGACCCGTTGATCCTGTGCTGATGGCCGGCGGGGTGCCAGGGCGGCGGCGTGCAGACGGCGTAAAACGGTAAGTGGTTCAATGCCGGAGGCGACGACGCCGTCCAGGCGAAAGGACACATGCCCCGAAATGGCATAGCGACGCCCATCCGGTCCGTCGACGAATTCGTACACCGGCGGGTTGGTGAAAGGTTAGGCGAAGCGGTCGGAAATACCTGCCGGGATGTGATGCATGATTTCAGTGGTCATTTGATGTCCTCTCATTTCAATGCATAAGATTTATTATAAATACATCTTATGTCAGGCCTTGCCAATAAGCAATATTTAAAATACATCTTTAATCGAGTGCTTTTTTACATTCGGGAGAACCGCCGTGCACCTCACCCGCTATACGGACTATGCCCTTCGCACATTGATATATCTTGGCATCAACGAAAGTCGAACCTGCACTATCGCTGAAATTGCGCAGCGTTACCGGATATCCAATAACCATCTCATGAAGATTGTGCACCAGTTAGGCAAAGAAGACCTAATCCATACAGTGCGGGGACGCGGCGGCGGCCTTAGATTGGGGCGACCTCCCGCCCTCATGACAGTTGGCGAGGTTGTCCGCAT
>JAPKBD010000484.1 GCA_028824965.1 Alphaproteobacteria bacterium
GGGCGCCGCGCATCCTACTCGAGCCTCACGGAATACATGCCACATGGGCGGCAGGCTGAACCTGTACGGTATGCGGAGTTTCACATTAATTGGATCGTGCAAATAAATTGCAATCGCACTTTGTTGCTAACTTTTCGGTGAAATGTTCGGTACTGACGAAATGCGCACGCTTTTTTCTGACGACACCCTGGTGCAGTATTATCTGGATGTTGAAGTGGCACTGGCCAAATGTCAGGGGGAACTCGGCGTCATTCCTCAAATCGCAGCCGCCGCAATTGCGGATGCGGCTGATTTAGGTCGTATCGACTGGGCCAGAATGTCAGAGCGCACTCAAATCGTTGGATATCCTATTCTGCCATTGGTAGAGCAAATGTCTGAGTGGGCTGAAAACAACGCTGGTCAATATTGTCATTGGGGGGCGACCACCCAAGACATCATGGATACGGCGGACGTACTACAAATTCGTGCGGCATTAAACATGGTGGAAGAAGAATTACAGCGCATTGGCGAGGCTCTGGCAAAACTGGCAGAGGATCATAAGGAAACGCCAATGGCCGGTAGAACCCATTTGCAGCATGCCCTGCCAATCAGCTTTGGCTACAAATGCGCCACATGGCTGTCGGCTGTGGACAGGCATTTAAAACGATTGAACGAATTGCGACCACGCGTAGAGGTCGTGGAGTTTTCCGGCGCGGCGGGAACTTTGGCCTCCCTTGGTGATCAGGGGCTGCCCACGCAGTACGCCCTGGCAAAGGAACTTGATCTGGGCATCCCGGATATTACCTGGCATTCCATCCGCGACGGTTTTGCCGAGGCGACGGGTTTGCTGGCCTTGATCACCGGCACCATCGGCAAGATCGGCTATGACATCATGCTTATGATGCAGACCGAAACCGGCGAGGTTTTGGAGCCGTTTATCTCCGGCCGTGGCGCCAGTTCCACGATGCCGCAAAAGCGTAACCCGATATCGTCGGAAATGATGCTGGCCAGCGCGAAATTGGTGCGGGAACAACATTCCGCCATGTTGGATGCCATGGTTCTAGATCACGAAAGAGCCACCGGCCAATGGCATGTTGAGTGGCAGGCATTGCCCACCGCGTTCATCGTAACCTCGGGTGGACTTCGGGCAGCCCGCGAAACTCTGGAAGGCCTCGAAGTTTATCCTGACAAAATGGCAAAGGTTCTTGATGTGACCGGTGGCCTCGTCGTCGCGGAAGCGGTCATGATGGGCCTGGCGCCCCATCTTGGCCGCCAGGCCGCCCATGACATTGTGTATGATTGCTGCCGGCAATCCTTTGCATCCGAGCTATCCTTCGTGGACCTGCTGGAAAATGAACCTACCATAGCAAAGGTTTTGTCGCGGGAAGAGCTGCAATACCTGGCCGCACCGAAAAACTATTTGGGATCGGCCGCCGAAATGACCACCAACCTGCTCACAGCAAGAAAGCAGTAGTTGCGGTCCAACTGCGGAAGCGCGCAGTCCGCCGTGCCCTTAGCCTTTGTCATCCTTGGTCATGATCTCATAGGCCGGCAGGCTGGTGCCGAAATGGCGGCGCATATCTTGCAATTGCCCGACCAGATCCGGGTCCTGGGCCATGGCGGCGAATTTCTGGGCCAATGCGTTCAAATGCTGGGCAAAGGGGTCGGGACCGTTGGCTGACGGTTCCATGTTGGGCAGGGGCAGGTTTCTGCGGAAATCCGGGTCCATGGCCGCTTGATCAAACAATATGGTCAGCCAATCCAGGCCGTTGGGGGCGTTGCATGAAAGGGTCAGATGTATGGAGGGGCCACCTTCAGCCAGGGCGTCGTGGAATTGCTCCCGGGGCAGATAAATCAGATCGCCCGGGCGCATCACCACGTCCTGCTGAATAGCACCTTTTTGCTGGT
>JAPKBD010000485.1 GCA_028824965.1 Alphaproteobacteria bacterium
GTGTACCGGTCAGTTCCTTCGGCCATTAAACCCTGCATCAAAAAATCTGTGACTAAAAATCATTCGGGGTCGCGCGTTACCCGCAATGGATTGTGCCGATAGGACCCACGGGGACACCAAATTTTTTATGCCCCATTTTGCCTCGACCATTGTGCCTTGGTGACTTGTCGATTTGCGGGCGCTGGCATATTGTCGTGGAAACCGCGTGCTATAGGAGGTCAATAATCATGGGCACATCGTCCCTGAATTTTCGCGCCACCAAAGGTGGTCTTGGTGCTTTCGTGGAAGGCGTTGATTTGTCGGCGGATGTATCCAACAGTCTAGGCCGAGAATTGCGCCAGGGCTTGGGCGAATATGGCGTGCTGTTCTTTCGGGATCAGGAGATTTCGCCGGAACAGCATATAGATTTCGCCGAACGGGTGGGCGGGGTTGATATCAACCACTTTTTCCAGCCCGTCGCCGAGTATCCGCAAATCGCCGAGGTGCGCAAAGAGCCGGAGCAGAAAATGGCGGTTGGCGAACGGTGGCATACGGATCATTCCTATGATCTGGAACCCGCCCTTGGCTCCATCATGGTGGCGCGGGAATTACCCAGCCGCGGCGGTGACACCATATTCGCCAATATGTATGCCGCTTACGATGCCCTCTCCGACGGCTTGAAGGCGACGCTGGAGGGAATGCAGGCGGAACATTCCACCCGCCACAACTTCGCCAAGGTGCCGAAGGCCGGGGAGCCGGGCGCCAGCGAATACGTCGGCCGTTTGGGCAATCAGGATCTGGCGGTTCAGGATTCCGTACACCCGGTGGTGATCAAGCATCCCATCAGCGGGCGCAAGGCGCTTTACGTCAATGCCGGCTTCACGACTCGTTTCGTGGGCTGGACAGATCCGGAAAGCAAGCCGTTGCTCGATTATCTTTATGCCCACGCCGCCCAACCCGAATTCACCTACCGTTTTGAGTGGGAACCCGGATCAATCGCCTTCTGGGACAACCGCGCCACCTGGCACAAAGCCTTGAACGACTACCATGGCGAACGCCGTCTGATGCACCGTATCACCGTTCGCGGCGAGGGTTTGTCTAATTAAGAGACCTCGGTCCCTGATACCGCGCTAATAGTCATCCTCGGGGAAGCGGGCCACGAAGCGGTTCGGCGAGGCGTGGTGGCCTAACGCCTCGCAGTCTTCAACGCGTGCGCAAAATTCCTCGTAAATAACTTTGGTGAGACCTGCCGCGTGATCCGTTCGGCGTCCTCATAGAACCGAAACCGTTTTCTTATCTTTGCACTCCGATGGAGAACGTAGAGCAACCTGACCTGCTTGCCGCCCCCCGCCCATAGCGCTGGTAGATCGCATCGCGTGGGCCATCGCGGTCGATGAAGCCCTTCGGTGTATTGACCACGGCGCGCGGTCGCAGCGCCTTTCGAACACCCCTGGCTCCCCGTGTCGCTTTGGTGAAGCGGGATGGGATAGGTTATTGGACACCGTCCAGGGTCATGGTGCTGCCCCCATCCGTGTTGCATTGAATGTTGTGGCCGTTGTTGACCACGTGCAGCGCGCTGGGCCGGTAATCCACGGAAATCGCGCCGGGACTGGCCGGAATGGCGCCGCGCAGATCAACGGGGGATTGCTGAAGGCCCAGGGAGCAGACCTTGTTGCCGGAGTTCATCTCACCCCAATGGCCAGGGCCCGTGTCACCGCCATAACCCCAGTGATTATCCCCATGCGCAGCCTTTTACCCCGAAGCCATGGCAGTGCCCACGGCCATACAAGTCGGACAGTCCGCCGCTGCCGAGGCCATGTATTTCAGTACCGAGCGGCGGGTAAATGGCGGTGTTTTCGAATGTGGATTTGGATATGAATGCGACGTCGTTGCGGACGGTCTTCCC
>JAPKBD010000486.1 GCA_028824965.1 Alphaproteobacteria bacterium
CTGGCGTTGCCGTCGAAGGTGGCTGGCAGTCGACGAACGATACCGCGCTCGACGATCTCTCCCTCACTCATGTCACAGGCGGCGAATGCTCCCGCGCCCTTGTCACTCGACGTCGCTACGAAGACCTTGTCACACTGAACCAATCCGTGCATGACTTCTCCTATTTCTTCTAATGGTTTTTGGCTTTACGACTTGGGCTCGTCCCGTTTAGGGTTGCCCAAGGCAAGTGCCGTGACAAAAGCCCATATGTCCGATAGGGCCAAGCCGCGTATAAGCCGGTGGTAGAGGCCGTGTGCCCCACACCGCGACTCACCATCATGGCACGGGTGTTAATTCTGATGCCTAGGTAATAAATCCATGTCACACCAAGTCCCTACCCGACAACGACCTTCTGCAACTCTTTCTCATCAAATTCGATGCCCAACCCCGGCCTTTCCGGCACCATGGCCATCCCGGCTTTAAATTCAAGCGGCTCCTTAAGCAGCACATTGCCACGAGAGCCTCCGACATCCGTGGCGTTGTGGATATTGCCGCCCTCCATAATCACCGCATTTGGCGTGGCAACGGCTAAATGAATGGAAGCTGCCACATAGGGCGGCAAGCCGGAGCTGACATGGGGCGACCAGAGAATGCCGAAAGTATCGGCCATATCGGCGATACGTTTGCATTCCGTGACGCCGCCGGCCCGGCCCACATCCGGATTAACCACGTCCGCTCCCCGCTCGGAAAAGAGGTCGCGGAATTGAAAACGATTAGACAGCGTCTCGCCGGCGCAAATTGCAGTATCAAGGGTCTCGGTCAATATTGGGTAGCTAGCCGTATCTTCCGGCATCAGCGCGTCTTCAAACCAACCGACATTCCCCAACTCGTCCAGTTTCCGGCCGACGCTGATCGCTTCGTGTAGCTTAAAAGCACCCAACGAATCAATCAACAATTGGCCCCTAGCGCCCACCGCCTCAGATACTTTGATGACCCGCTCAAAATCTTCAGAGCCGACGCCCTTGGAAAACCCCATCTTGACCGCCGTGAAGCCTATTTCCATTGCCTCCAGAGCCTCTTCTGGGCTGCCGGCACCACTATAGGTCGGTATACTGTCGCGGTATTTCCCACCAAGCAATTGATACAGCGGTACGCCGACAAACTTTCCCAGAATATCCCACAACGCGATGTCTACGCCGGCGATGGATTCAGTGAAGAAACCGGTGGAATAGCCCCTGAGCCGTTGGCTGGAATACATTTTTTCCCACAGCGGACCAATGTTCCGGGCGTCCTGGCCAACGAGAATCGGTGCCAACAGGTCAGTAATCACCTTGGCGTGCACCGCCGGTGCGGTCGGCGCATGCGCTTCCCCCCAACCAATAAGGCCCTGATCTGTGGTGATCTTTACCAGGACAGTTTGGCTATGCCCTTTGGACCTGGAAGGGCTGGCGTGATCTAGTCGCTTCCCCACCCCCACCCGGTTATTCATAAAGCCGATCGGCGGCATCTCTATAAATTCATCCGACGGCAACATACTCATCGGCGTACGGGTGATTACGGGCTCAATCTTGGTGATTTCCAACGAGCCGATGCCGCGCGAACTATTTTCAATTTGCTCAGTAACTGACGGGGCAACCATTACACCTCCTGAGTTTGTATTTGTGCGATAGTCACCTGATTTTGACCGCATGGCCTCTAACGGGTTGCCGGTTTGCGACGCAGCGCATAATCGCGCTGTTATAGGTCGTTAAACGTTTTCTCTTCGAGCAATTAACTGTACAAAGCCAAGATTCCGACCAGCATCTATCTGAAGCATTTTCGCCTCACGGCTATATTCCTCACTATTTCCACGTAAACCCTGTTCAACGAGTATCTGTTGCCATTGAAGCCAATGCTTCCAAC
>JAPKBD010000168.1 GCA_028824965.1 Alphaproteobacteria bacterium
AATGCCAAAACCAAGGCCGTAGTCGAATGCGGGGTTGAAGGCGATGAATTTGTCATCAACGGCCAAAAGATCTGGACCTCATCAGCCCACTACGCCGACATGATGTTTTTGTTGTGCCGCACGGAACCGGATCTGCCAAAGCACAAGGGCCTGTCCTATTTACTGGTGCCAATGACCACGCCGGGGATTGAAGTCCGCCCGCTGGTGACCATGACCGAACGGCCCGAATTCAACGAAACATTTTTGACGGATGTGCGTGTGCCGATAGATCAGATTGTCATGGGACGGGGCGATGGCTGGAAGGTGGCCATTGCCTCACTAAAACATGAACGCGTCATGCTGGGGGACCCCAACAAGCAGCTACAACGAATTCACCGCATCCGCGAATTGATGCAGACAACCATGATCGATGGCGGGGCGGTGATTGAGATGGCGGAATATCGCGACCGCCTGTTGCGCCTGCAGGGGGAGGTGATGGCGGCGAAATTCCACAACATGCGCCTGCTGACCATGCACGATAACGGCGAAGACCCCGGCGTCGCGGGCCTGGTAGTGAAATATTACGCAACCGTGTTGAACCACAAATTGTCCGCCCTGGCGGTGGATGTACTGGGCGAAGCGGGCCTGCCCTATGACCCGCACGAGGTCGGCGAAGACGATC
This sequence comes from Alphaproteobacteria bacterium, assembly GCA_028824965.1. Lineage (GTDB taxonomy): Bacteria > Pseudomonadota > Alphaproteobacteria. The sequence goes on from JAPKBD010000168.1 coordinate 662, forward strand.
ACGCGACCACTTGGCAAATCGACTATATGTACGACATCGGCCTGATCATCGGCGGCGGCACATCACAGATCCAAAAGAATATCATCTCTGAACGGGGTCTGGGCATGCCGAAGGAACCTGTTGCCGCCCCGCTTGTCGCCTCTGTTGCCAATACACCAACGGGCGGGAGTTAAGGCCATGGAATTTGGATTGAATGAAGACCAGCGCCTGGTCGATCAATCATTGCGCGGTTTCCTGGCCGACGCGGTGGGCATGGATCAAATAAGGGACATGGCCGAAAAACGCACCGGCTTTGACCCGAAACTATGGTCGGGCCTGTGCGAATTGGGTTTGCCGGGTCTGATGATACCGGAACATTTGGGCGGTGCGGGCCTGGGCATGTTAGAGGCCGCCGTAGTGGCCGAGGCATTGGGCCATGCGGCGGCTACCGCGCCCTTTGCCGGCGCTTGCGTTATGGCACCGCTGGCAATTCTGTTAGGCGGCAGTGAAGAGCAACAGCAGCAATGGCTACCAGCCATGGCGCGGGGCGAGGCCCGCCTGGGCGTGGCCTGTGGTGCCCTGTCAGGGGCAACGGGCACGGCTGACCTGTCGTTGTCGGGCACACAGTTATCGGGCCAGGTCAGCGGCGTCCTGGACAGCGGCGGGGCCAATCATGTGTTGGTCTTTTTGGATGATGGCAAGGCCATGATTGTCGCCTTGGATGATACCTCGGATAATATGGGCGCAACATTGACCCCGCGCCCCAGCCTGGATCGCACCCGACCTTTGGCAGACCTGACGTTAGAGAACGTGGAGGTCGTCGCGCTGGATAATGTGGGCGATGCAATGGAAATGGCGCATCGCGTCCTTGATGCGGGCCGCCTGATGTTGGCGGCGGACACCTTGGGTGCGGGCCAATGCATGTTGGAGAAGGCCGTGGAATACGCCCATCAGCGGGTACAGTTCGGACGTATCATCGCCTCCTACCAGGCAGTTAAGCACATGTGCGCAGAGATGGCCGCAGCACTTGAACCGTGCCGGTCTCTGGTCTGGTATGGGGCCCATATTCAGGCGGGCGACGATCCAGTTGAACGCCGGGTCCTGGCCTGTCTGGCGAAATCACATTTGGCAGAAGTTGGCCGGGATGTCACCCGCACCGCCACGGAAGTGCACGGCGGCATGGGCTTCACGGACCTGATGGGTCTGCATTTCTGGTTCAAACGCATCAGCTTTGACCGCCAGGTATTGGGTGGCCCTGAACGCTGCCGCCAGGAAGCAGCCCAGATACAAGGCTGGATGGCAGCATAAAATTCTGTTCGTAGTAAATTGAGAGAGGAAGAAGACAATGGCGACCAAACGCGAACCACGCGGCATGTATTGGGAGGATTTTGAACTGGGGATGGAGCTGGTGACGCCACGGCGCACAGTTACCCTGACCGATATCGTCAATTTTGCCTCCATCACCGGGGACTTTAACGCCCCCCATTGCGACCACGAATTCTGCAAAGAACAGCCCTATGGGGAACCTATCGCCCATGGCCCCCTGGTCTGGTCCATGGCAGGGGGCCTTGGTTATGCCTCCGGCATCACGGACGGTACCGTCGTGGCCATGCTGGGGGTCGATAACTGGCGAGTACATCTGCCCGTGAAACACGGCGACACCATCCATGTGGTGCAGACGGTCACCTTCAAGCGGGAGACATCAAAGCCTGATATGGGCGTTGTCACATTCGACCGGAAAATCCGCAATCAGCGGGACGAAGTGGTGCAATCGGCCATGGCCACGAACATGTACTTGCGGCGACCTGTGGCAGAATAGGGCGTCAGACTAATGTAGTTCTGAGCGCAACTTCTGCCGTAGCATATCGATGGGCACCAAGTTACCCCGGTCTTCGAAACACCAAAAGGTCCAGCCATTACAGGCGGGTGCCCCTTGTACGGCAGCACCGACCTGATGGATCGAGCCGCGGGATCGATCCGCCACAACGGAGCCATCAGCCCGCACGCGGGCGGTATAACGGCGGCGGGAATCATATAATTTCGCACCCGGCGTTAACATGCCCCGCTCAACCAGCCAGCCAAAGGGGATGCGTGGCAACGCTCGTTTCGAGGGCGTAACGTCCAGCTCTTCATCCCCGAGCGGTCGAACACCATCGATGCGGCTGCGCGCCAGATCAACATAGCCAGGGTCTGCGTCAATGCCGATATAATCCCGGCCCAGATGCTTGGCCACCGCACCCGTGGTGCCGGTGCCAAAGAAGGGGTCGAGGACCAGATCGCCGGGGTTCGTGCTGGCCAATAACACCCGATGCAACAAGGCCTCCGGCTTTTGTGTCGGGTGGGCCTTTTGACCATTTATTTTCAGACGCTCATGCCCGGTGCAAATCGGCAGCAGCCAATCGCTGCGCATTTGCAGGTCTTCGTTCAAGGCCTTCATGGATTCGTAATTAAAGGTATAGCCCTTGCCGTTTGGTGACGGGGTGCACCAGATCATGGTTTCATGAGCGTTGGTGAAACGCATGCCCCGAAAATTCGGCATGGGGTTGGATTTCCGCCAGATCACGTCATTCAAGATCCAAAACCCCAGATCCTGCAATGTGGCCCCGACCCGGAAAATATTGTGATAGCTGCCAATGACCCATAAACCGCCCTTGGGCTTTAAGATACGCCGTACCTCGGTCAGCCAGGCCGTTGTGAAGGTGTCGTAGCTGGCGAAGGTGTCGAAACGGTCCCAATCATCGTCCACACCGGCAACTTTGGTATTATTTGGTCGGCGCAGCTCCCCACTTAATTGCAGATTATAGGGCGGATCTGCGAAAACCATATCCACGGAGGCATCGGGCAGGCCGGCCATCACCTGGACGGTATCGCCAAGATGTATGGTGTTACGTTCTATTTTGTTTTTTTGGGTCATTGGGCGGCGGATACTGATGCAGAGCGAATCGCTCGTCAACCCATTTTTTTGTTTGGAGTCAACTATTTATGGCAGACTCTAAAAGCTTCCTTATAGGTGCGAAGCTGCGCCGGTGCATAATATTGGGGCCTAAGCGTGCCAGGCCCGCCTGGTGTTCCGGCGTGCCGTAGCCGGCATTCCGTTCCCAGCCAAAGCCAGGGAAGCGTCCGGCCAGGGCCGTCATCTCCCGATCCCGTGTAACCTTGGCTATAATGGAGCCGGCGGCGATGGACAGGCAGCGGCCATCGCCTTTGACCAGGCATTCCAAACTGCACGGCAGATCCGGTACGCGATTACCATCAACCAGTGCATGGCCGGGGAGCTGCCCTAAATCAGCGACCGCCCGCGCCATGGCCAGCATCGTCGCGCCAAGAATATTCAGCGCGTCAATCTCCGCCACCTCAGCCCGGCCAACACCGATTACGGCGGCGTCCTGCAATTGTTCGTACAAGGCTTCGCGACGGGGTTTCGACAAGGTTTTGGAATCTGCCAAACCGACTGGGATATTTTCCGGATCCAAGATTACGGCACCCGCCACAACAGGTCCGGCCCAGGGCCCGCGCCCGGCCTCGTCTATACCGCAGACAGGGCCCAGACCACGCATTAACGCTGCCCGCTCAAAGTTGAAATCAGCCCTTATCTTTACTGTCGTTGTCTTTGTTGTCGTTATGGACCCCGATGTCATCTGTGTCATCTTCAAGGCGGGCGTCATCACTGTCCGGGCTGTCTTCATCATGCCTGCCTTCTTTCTCCATCATGTCCTTGGCTTTTTGATAGCCCCGTTGACCCCTGCGACCCATACTGATGGAGAAGCCGACGGTATAATCCGACATGGTCGCCACCGCCTTGGTTTCGGGCGCAAACAGGCTGCGCAGATATTCCCGCAAAGTTTGCACATTGCTGTTAACCAGGCGTTCCAGGCGGCGGGTAAAGATCACCCACAGGGGCGACAGCATCAGGCTCAAGGCTATAACGGAAACGGCAATACGCCCGCCTGTATCGGGGACCAGCCCGGCAACAACGCCGGCTGCAACCAGAACAAACGAGAATTCACCGATCTGCCCGATGGAAACCCCAACGATAAAGGCCCGGGGCCAGGGTTCCCGCAAAAGGCGCAGGACAGCCACGTTCATGACGGTTTTTAGCACGGTCACCACCAACAGAATGCTCATCACTTCGGCCAGATGTTCCCAGATGAAATCAAGTTCCAGCAACAACCCGATGGACACGAAAAAAACCATCAACAAAACGCCCTGAATAGGCCGGGCCGCCGCCAACAGCGGTGCCCGCGCGGTGGAGTTGCCAATCCACAGGCCCGCCAAAAAGGCACCGTAAGCAGGCGACAATCCCAACAGGGCAGAGACCAAAGCCGCGCCAAAGCAATAGACAAGGGCCGTGATCGCCGCCAATTCCACATTGCCGTGAAGTGAATGGGCGAATGGCACCCCGATGCGGGAGCGCCGGGTCAGAACCGCGATCATAACGGCCAATAACGCCACGGCTGCAAAGACCTTCACATAACCCATAACGGGAATGCCGCCACCGCCCGCCAGGCCGTCGATGATCAACAGCATGGGCACAATGGCCAGGTCCTGGGCGATCAACACACCGATTGCTGTACGCCCGATTGCGGTGCGTAGTTCGCCAATATCCTCCAACAATTTGATGGCAACGGCGGTCGATGACAGCGCAACCACAAAGCCCAAAACGATGGCGGTTTCGATGCTGTAGTCAAACATATGGGCGACAACCAGCATGGCACCAATGGATAAGAGGATCTGCGCACCTGCGCCGAGCACGGCCAGGCGCAGGACCCGGCGAAAGGCACGCAGGGACAGCTCCATACCAATCACGAATAACAGCAATAACACGCCAAATTGCGCCAACGTTTCAATCGGCCCACGATTTGGGAATAAATCGAACCCGGATGGCCCCAGCACAACACCGGCTACAATATAGCCAACGATGGCCGGCTGCCGCAGACGTTGAAAGATCTGCCCCAGGATCAGAGCACCAGTTGCCAGCAGGGCGATTTCAAATAGGCCATCGGTATGCATTTCAGGAACAATCTAACATAGCTAGCTTAAATCCGCGCCCGCGAACAACAACAGGTTGAGAGGGTGTAGGACATTATATAGTGCGGAAAAATCCTCCGCGAACTGATCCCAGTTGAACTTCTTACCACTGGCCCGCAATCGGCCATGAATTTGCCGCAAGGTGAGCCTGCCATCTATCAAGGCGACTATATCGGCGGCCCCTTCGGGCAGTTCAAACTGCCGCTCTACGCCGCCCAAGGTCGCTGTTAACCACGGTGATTGGGACAGGGATGCAGCCAGTCGGTCCGCTGCCATCTCTCGCAATACCGGTACCATGTTTGGCGTTTGCTGTTGCAGGATGCCACCCATTTCGTTGCTGTTGCGCACGGCATAAAAGACGTGGGTTTTCATGGCGCCCGACAGCTCCTCCGCCAGGGCCCAACGCTCCAAGGGGCGAAGTGCGCCGGCGCGTCGGATCAATTCAGGATCGTTCAGATAATGGGCGGGATCATAGGCTCCAGCGGGTAAAAAGCCGCAAATGCGCAGATCAGCGCTGTCGACCAAGTTGGCAACTTGGCCCACCAAATAGGCCCGATCGCGGCTGTGCAGCAGTAGATCGTGGAAGCCCGCATCATCGCCCGCCAGATGATCGGCAAGGTATTCGTTGCGCCGCAACCAATTGCCAGATGGCATAGCCGCAACCAAGCGCCGGGCCAGGCCCAGGCTTTCGTGTGCCGGGTCATCGCCCCTTAGGCGGGCAATGGCGCGCTGCGCAGGATAGACACCCGTGCGGCCCAGCTCCCCATAAAGCATCAGGCCCAAGCCACCGCGTTCAGACAAGACAGCAGTAAGCGCTGCCAGGCCGTCCTTCGGTTCGGCCAAGTGATGCAGGACGCCGCAGCAATCAATGTAGTCGAACGATGCCCAACCTTGATCAGCACAGATCTGCGGCAGATCCAGCAAAGATCCCTGATGGAACGTGACGTTTTCCAGACCACGGGCGCTGGCGCGTTCCCTCGCGACCGCTAGTGAGGCCGAGGACATGTCCAGATAGGTGACCGTGCCGTATTTTCTATCCGCCAATTGTTGGGCCAGCATTATGGCGCCGTCGCCGGTACCGCCGCCTGCAACGAGCGCGCGAAAACCACTCGATCCGGCAATACGGCAACCGGCAAAGATAAAATGTTCTATCTCCAACAGATGGCTCGGTGAACCGGTGATCAGGCGTTCGGCCTCATCACCGGGATCACGGGCCGGATAGGGATAGGCCTCATACTGGGCCAAAACGGCATTGTTCGCGTCATCCCCAACATCCGCATCGTCGGCATCATTGCTGGCGGCGGTCATAGGTCCGTCTAGTCTACAATGATGACGGCTTTACCCACGACCTTACGCTCCACCAGCACATTCAGGGCGGCGGGGACTTCAGCCAGGGGGAAGCGGTGCGAAATATTCGGCCGCAGTTTTCCTTCCCGCAGCCACTGGAACATAATGTCCATGTTCTTGCGGTGCAGATCGGGATTACGTTCCGTCCAGGCGCCCCAGAACACACCGACGATTGAGCAGTTCTTTAACAAGGCCAGATTGGCCGGCGCCTGCGGGATACGACCGGAGGCGAAACCGATCACCAGCAACCGGCCATCCCAGTTAATGCAGCGCAGGGATTCATCGAACACATCGCCGCCGACGGGATCATAGATCACGTCCGCACCGGCACTGCCGCAGATCTCCTTCACCTTGTCCTTAAAGGGGCCGTCTGAGTAGTTGATGACATGGTCAGCACCATGTTCAGTGACCATTTTCAGTTTTTCGTCAGAGCTGCCGGTGCCGATAACCTTGGCACCCATGGCCTTGCCGATCTCCACCGCCGAAAGGCCGACGCCGCCCGCGGCACCATGCACCAACAGCCATTCGTCCTGCAAAACCTTGCCCATCTGCATCAGGGCATAGGCGGAGGTGCCATAGGTCAAAACGAAGGCGGAGCCTAATTCGTAGCTGATATCTTCGGGCAGATGCAGGCATTTGATGACCCTGGCATTGACCTCTTCGGCAAAGGCACCATGGCCGGTCAAAGCGATAACCCGATCACCTGGTTTGAATTCCGTAACCCCGGGGCCTACTTCCAACACATCACCGGCGCATTCGGAACCGGGAGAGAATGGATGATCCGGCTTGAATTGATATATGCCTTGGGTAATCAAGATGTCGGGAAAATTGACACCTGCGCAGCGGACACGAATACGCACTTCACCTGTCCCGGGAGGGGGTAGAATATGATCCTCCAGCACCAGGCTTTCAATCGGGCCGCTTTCCTTACACAACATCGCTTTCATCAGTGTCTTCCCCAAAAAATTTATTCGTTCGATTATTTGTCTAGTTCGAAATTAGCACAAAGCAGGCGCAGTTGTCGCCTACGAGTGTTAGTATGAGGGCTAAACTGACAGGATAATGTGCATATGCGCGGTTATTTCGGCATTGGGGTGGAACGACTATCCAAGCCTGTGAACGCAGGCAATCTATTCCGTTCCGCCCAGGGGTTTGGTGCAGGGTTCCTGTTTACGGTGGCGGGCAGTTACCAGCAAAGGCGGGCACCCGCCGATACGTCTCAATCCACCAATCAACTGCCCTATTATGAATTCGACAGCGTCGCCAATATGCTGCTGCCCGATCGTTGCCAATTGGTGGGCATTGAATTGATCGACAGCGCTGTGGATTTACCCACTTTTCGCCACCCCATCCGTGCAGCCTATGTCCTGGGTCCGGAACGGGGCAGCCTGTCGCCGGAAATGCTGGAACAGTGCGACCATGTGATCAAGATCCCCACATCGTTTTGCATTAATGTGGCCACGGCGGGGGCCATTGTGATGTATGATCGTACGGTCAGTTTGGGCCGGTTTGGCGAACGGGCCACCTTTAGCCGCAATCCCGGCGCACCTCCCGTCCCCCATGTTCGCGGCGGACAAAAAACCCGCTTAAAACAAGACTAATCGGGATTAAGTTGATATAAGCGCGAATCGAGAGCCCGAATGGGTGTTCTTAGATGCTATCAAAAGCTATTCGTCTGGAAAATACCTTATTCAATGCCTATGTTGTCGCCATGAGAAAAATTACCATTATTTTGACCGCCCTTGGTCTCTTGTTCGCCACCATGACCATCATGGCAACAGCGCACGCCAAAGGACCGAAGTCTTTGCTGCGCAATCCCGGCGTATGGGGTGCCTTTGCTTTGACCGAAGGCAAAGGTAAGGCCTGTTATATGGCCGGCCAGCCAAAGAATAGCAAACCAGCCGGCGTCAAACGCGGCCCGATCTGGGTCCTGATTACCCATCGGCCCTATAAAAAGATCAAGGGCGAGGTGGGTATCTATGTGGGCTATCCCCTGAAAGCGGACAGCACGGTCAGGATCAATGTGGACGGCAAGACATTCAAACTCTACACCGTGGACGATACCGCCTGGGTCGAAGATACCGCCCAGGAAAAGAAGCTGGTTGCTGCTATGCGGGCTGGTAAAAAGATGACCATTCGCGGCACCTCTAAACGGGGCACCAAAACCACGGACAGTTATTCCCTGAAAGGCTTTACCCGCGCCCACAAGGCGATCAACCG
>JAPKBD010000169.1 GCA_028824965.1 Alphaproteobacteria bacterium
CAACATGCCCACCGTCGTTGCCGGCATCCATGTCTTCCAGGCCGCTGGCATTTTGTATGGCCCCTCCAAGGCCGCAAACGCCGGCGGTGTTGCCGTCTCGGGCATGGAAATGAGCCAGAATTCGGCGCGTATTTCATGGAGCGAGGACGAGCTGCAAAAACTGTTGTTGAGCACCATGGAAGGCATTCACGACAGCTGTTATCAGTATGGCCAGGGCAAGGGCGTCAATGGCAGCTGCGATTATTTGATGGGGGCCAACGTCGCCGGCTTCGTCAAGATTGCCGATGCCATGCTCGCTTACGGCGTCCAATAGGTTCGATTAACCCGAACACTGTGAAGAATGTGGCCCGCCCTGGGAAAAACCTGAGGCGGGCCGTATCTTTTTTCTGAATTGGTTTTCAGAACTGGTGTTTCAGAGCCTGCTTTGCAGATAATCCAGCGTCCGGGCCTGGGCACCAGGGTCTGTCTCCGCCATATGGGCGATCAGGTCCGTTGTGCCGGCTTCGGCGATTTGGCTGATCGCCCGGTCCAGGGCGGCTTCATCACCGACCAGGGCCAGATCCCCTGGGCCGGACATGCCTTCACGATCCAACATGGCGCGATAGGACGGCAATTGGCCGTAAACCTGTAACATCTCCCCCAACTTGGCGCGGGTTTCATCCTCGTTGTTGGTCAGGACGATGGGAAAGCCGGCGATGACCCGGGGGCTGGGCCGCCCGGCGGATGCTGCCGCCGCACCCATAGTGGGCAGAACATGCTGTGCGATGGTGCGCGGCCCCGTCATCCACAGCGCCGTACCGTCCGTATAGCGCCCTGCCAATTCCAACATCCGGGGCCCCAGCGCGGCGACAATCAAGGGCACCGGATTGGCTGCATCAGGCACCGCCAAATCAAACTTGCTACGGTACAGATCGCCTTTGAATGAAGCGCCTTCACTGCGCAGCAAGGGTGCCAGAATTTCCAGATATTCCTGCATGGTCTTGGCCGGTTGGTCATAGGAGAGGCCCAGGGCATCCTCGATCACCACCTTGTGAGATAGCCCGATGCCAAGGGTGAAGCGGCCTCGCGCCAGGGCGGACGCGGTCAATGCCTGTTGCGCCAGGGCGACGGGATGGCGCGGCTGAATGGGGGTTACGGCTGTTCCCACCTCAATCACTTTGGTCTCCCGCGCCGCGATGGCCATAGCGGTGACCGCATCGTGGCTACGGATATTCGCCAGCCAAAGCGAGGGAAAACCGCGGGCCTCCAAATCCTGAGCCATGGCGATATAGTGCTCGATAGAAGCTTTCGGGTCGGGAAGGCCGCCGGTCATAATGCCAATTTTCATAATTTGATGCTCCATTTTCTAACACTGAATTAGATATCTAAGGTATCGGGGGACATGTGCGACTGCATCCTTATAATGCAGTTAAATCAATTCTGGAGGTCAATATGATCCGTGCTTTTACCCCTTTGGCGGTCCTGCTGTTTGCGGGCCTTGTTGTGTTCCCGACCCTGGCGCAAAAAGCGCCGGCCCAAAAGAATGTGGCCCAAAAAAATACGACGGCTGTCAAAACAAGCGTGCTGATCCCGGTCACGAATTCGGCCAAGGATATTGAGATCCTGATCGCCAAGCTGTTAAAAGAACACTTTAAGCTCGAATCTTCCCTGAAGCTGGTCAACGACGATCCGGAAAACCTACGCCTGCAAGTCCCCGTCACGGTAGATAAAAAGCAGGGGATCCCCCCCATGATCAGCCTGATCGATACCACAATCGTCGCCCGCGATAAGGCCGGCAACCCATTGTCCCAGACGATATCCATTGCCGCCACGGCTGATCTGTTGTTCAAAAAGGAACAAATGCCAAAATTATTGGCATGGGCCAATGCCTGGAACGCCAGAATGCTGCCCATTCGGATTTTCATCGTTGAAAGCCGGGTTTTCACGGCCGCCACAATTCATGGCACCATATCCGAACCAACGACATCAGACCGGGTCCTGGATACCTTCCGGGGTGTTATTCAGGTTTGGGCATCGGTAATGCGGGATCTGCGGGCCAACAAATTCATTCCTGAGAAGACTGCTGCGAAAGAGCCAGAGAAAAAATAGGTCGCCTCTCTCCAGAGCAATTCCTCATCGGAAATGCTTTAGGGACGGCGGCGCAGCAACTGGATAGAGCGCATGGTCATGGCGACCACATCGTTCTGATCAATAACCTGCCAATCCATGCCGACGACACCCCGGTCTGGCTTGCTGGCTGAGGGTCGGCTGTCGGTAATCGTGACCTCCACATGGATCGTATCGTCGGGACGAACCGGATGGATCCAGCGCAGGTTTTCAACGCCGGGGGAGCCCAACGATGCGTCAGGTGCCCATGGATTGGCCATAGTGAACAGGCGAAACGCATAAGTTCCCAGCATCCAGCCCGAGGCGATCAAACCGCCATACATATGCTCTGCCGCTGCGACTTTATCCATATGAAAGGGTTGCGGATCAAACCGGAAAGCCCAATCGATAATCTCCGCCTCGGTCAATGTTTTGCCGGGCGATATGATCTGATCCCCAACTGTAAAATCCTCGTACCAATGATCGCTCATTACGCGCCTTTCTCTGCCATTCTTTTGGGGCTATTGCGGCTATCTGGTCTGTATAATATGCACTGTTGTGCTAGATTGCCGCCCATGTTGTCTATGTTACCCTAGGAGTAATCTATGCATCCCGGAATTCACGCTGCTGAAACCCCAGACAAGGCTGCTTATATCATGGCCAGCAGCGGCCGGGTCGTTACCTACAGGGAACTGAATGAGACCTCAAACCAGGGTGCCCATTTATTCCGCAGCCTTGGTCTCGGCCTGGGCGGCAACATTGCCATTTATATGGAGAACAACCCGGCCTATTTGCAAATTTGTTGGGCGGCCCATCGGGCGGGACTTTATTACACCTGTGTCTCCTCCCACCTAACGGCGGAGGAGGTCGCCTTTATTGTCGGCGATTGCGGCGCGACGGTCTTCATCACATCTGAAGCGATGGCAGAGGTCGCAGGCGAGGTGACCGCCCTGATGCCCGGTGTTGAAACCTACCTGATGGTTAGCCACGCCAGTGCGGGCTACCAATCCTATGACGCAGAAATCGCCAAATTTCCAACAGCACCCATTGCGGACGAATATGAAGGCTCCGACATGCTGTATTCGTCGGGCACCACGGGCCGGCCTAAGGGCATCAAAATTCCCCTCAACGGTGAACCCCTGGGCACACAACGCAGCCCCATTGATGTCCTGGGCACTGTTTATGGGGCCTCTGAAACCTCCATCTATCTATCGCCCGCGCCGCTGTATCATGCGGCCCCCCTGCGCTTTAACATGGGGATGTTGAAAAAGGGCGGCACCTGCATTGTGATGGAGCGGTTCGACCCTGAAAGCGCCCTGGATATGATCCAGCGTTACAAGGCGACCCATAGCCAATGGGTGCCGACCATGTTCGTGCGCATGTTGAAAATGCCTGCTGAAATTCGGGCGAAGTACGATATTTCCAGCCTGCAAATCGCCATCCATGCCGCCGCCCCCTGCCCTGTGGATATAAAACAGCAGATGATCGATTGGTGGGGGCCAATTCTCTTTGAATATTACGCCGGGACGGAAGCTAACGGATTTTGCGCCATCAACTCAGCGGAATGGCTGCGCCATCGCGGCTCCGTCGGGCGGGCCATGTATGGCGTCGTCCATATCGTGGATGATGATGGGGTGGAGCAACCTGTGGGCAGCCCCGGTTCGATCTATTTTTCCGACGGCCCGGAATTTACCTATCACAATGATCCAGAACGCACGGCAGAGTCCCGCAATGATCGCGGCTGGTCCACCTTGGGCGACGTTGGCTATCAGGACGAAGACGGCTTTTTGTATCTGACGGACCGAAAATCCTTCATGATTATTTCCGGCGGCGTCAATATTTATCCCCAGGAAATTGAGAACCTATTGGTCGGCCATCCAAAGATTATGGACGTCGCCGTGATTGGTGTGCCGGACCCGGATTTTGGCGAGGCGGTCAGGGCCGTTGTACAGCTGATCGACCATAACCAGGCCGGGCCGGATGTGGAGGCGGAAATCCTGGAATTTGCCAAGGCGCATCTATCAACCATTAAATGCCTCCGCAAAGTGGATTTTGAGGTGCAATTGCCCCGCCACGACAACGGCAAGCTATACAAACGCCTGATCAAGGATCGCTATTGGGGCCGCCACGATACCCGTATCGTTTAGCGGTTTATTGAATACGAAGACTAGATACAAAATTTTGAACGGAGAAGAATATGCGCGGACGTCAGATATTTATGGACAGCTTGGTTGCACACGGGATCGAACGGATTTTCGGCAATCCAGGCACCACGGAAAGCCCGCTGCTGGATAGCCTGCAAAGCTATCCGCAAATTGAATATACCGTTGTTTTGCAGGAGAGCATTGCGGTTGGTGCGGCCAGTTTCTATGCCCAGGCCAGCGGCAAGACCCCGGTCGTCAACATTCATGTGGCCCCGGGCCTCGGCAACGCCGTGGGTATGATGTATGGCGCGCTGAAAGCAAACTCACCCATGATTGTTACCGCAGGGCAGCAGGACACCCGCATGCGCCTGCGTGGCCCGGTCCTGGGCCATGATCTGGTCGCCATGGCAGCCCCGGTGACGAAGTGGAGCGTGCAAGTGGAGACGGCTGACGAAATGGCAGCGATCATGGCGCGCGCCTACAAAATTGCCAATGAGGCGCCTGCCGGCCCGGTATTTGTCGCCCTGCCCATCAATGTGATGGAACAGGAGACGGAAATCGGCGCCAAAGCCTCCACAGATACCTTCACCGCGCCGCATCCAGACCCAGTGGGCGTTAGGGCAATGGCGGACCGGATCATGGCCGCGAAAAATCCAATTATTGTCGCCAGTGACGATGTGGCTCGGGCTGATGCTGTCGGCGACCTTGTCGCCTTGTCGGAAGCTATGGGCGCGGGCGTCTGGTTTGAAGGCATCCGCCATCACATTAACTTCCCCAATCGCCACCCCAACGCCAAGGGCATTTTGCCCATGGATGCGGGCGCAATTCGCAACACGTTTGGTGATGCAGATTTGGTGATGCTAATTGGTGGGCAGTTTTTTGAAGAAGTCTGGTTCACCCCCGGACGGCCTTTCCCCGACGGTGCCGCTGTGGTGCAGATCGAAGAAGCCGCCGCCCGCCTGGCCCTGAACTATGCGGTAGATATCGGCTTGGTGGGGCACCTGCCCACCAGTCTGGGCGCATTGGCCGCAGCCTTGAAAACATCCGACGACTATCAAAGTGCCGCCCATGCCCGCAACGATGCCCTGGCCGCCCAAAACACGGAAGCCAGAGCAGCCTATGAGGCGCGGACCCAACGGGCCTGGGATCGAGACCCCATGTCCATGGCCCGCGTCATGGCGGAGATTAATGCCGGCACACCGGATAACGCCGTTGTGGTTGAGGAAGCGATCACCGCCGGTCTTGATCTGGCCCAGACCTTCGAATTTAACACGCCGGGCGATTTCCTATCGGGCCGGGGCGGTGGTATTGGCCAGGGCCTGGCGGGTGCTATTGGTGCCAAGCAAGGCAATCCCGACCGGCCCTTGTTGGCCGTATCGGGTGATGGTTCCGCCATGTATTCGATCCAGGCCCTGTGGTCGGCGGCGCATCATGATCTGGACATCGTCTTTGTCATTTTGGTGAACCGGGAATACCGTATCCTGAAACACAACATGGATACCTATCGGCAACGCTTTGACGCCAATTCCAACCAGGACTATCCTCGGATGAACCTGGAAAACCCAGGCCTGGATTTCGTTTCCATAGCCCAGGGCATGGGCGTTCCGGGTTGCACCATCGATCAACCGGGCGAACTGGCAGCGGCAGTCAAAGACGCCTTCGCCAAATCAGGGCCGCAATTGATTGCCGTGAGTATCGAAGGCAAACGATAGAACGAAACTGGAGAGCACAGAATAGTACGCCGTCATCCCCGGGCGTAGCGAAGCGGAGACCCGGGGATCCAGGGATATGGGCACTTTGTTCGTTGCCCTGGATTGCCGGGTCAAGCTCGGCAACGATAGATACCGCTTCTCGTAAAACAAACTGGGGACATAAAGTGATCAAGGGACTGCATCACAACGCCTATCGCTGTAAGGATTCAGAGGAGACCCGGAAGTTTTACGAGGACTTCCTCTCCCTCCCCCTCGCCGGTGCGTTGGATATCGGCACCACTCATACCGGGCGGGACGCATCAGTACTGCATACGCTCTTTCAACTGGACGATGGGTCTTATCTGGCGTTTTTTGAGGCGCCGGATATGCCGTTTGAATTCAAGGAACAGCATGATTTCGACCTCCATATCGCCTTGGAAGTCGAAATGGACGTGCTCCACGACATGCTTGCCAAGGGCAAGGCTGCGGGGATGGAAGTGCGCGGCATTTCCGATCACACCTTTGTGGATTCGATCTATTTCCGGGATCCCAACGGCTATGTGGTGGAACTCACCGCCAAGCGGGCGGAGCATGATGCGATGATGGACCCCGCCACCAACGGGGCCCGCAGCATCCTTGATATCTGGCAGGAACGCAAAGCCACCCGCTGAGCGTTACTGTCTGAGCGTTACCAGCCAAGTGCTACCAACCGAGCGAACTACGGATTTCGGCGACCGCGTCCATGTGCATTTCGTGGTCGCCGGCAAAGCGCAGGACGATATGGCTGGCACCTTGATCGGCGTAGCCTTTCAGCCATGCGGCGGCCCCTGCAACGGGCCCGCCATAACTTGCCTGATGCTTGGCCAGAACCTTGGCTGAGGCACCATAATATTCCTCCATATAGGTCTCAATCTGCGCCTCCGCCTTGGCGACGTCGTTATCGATATACATGGTCAAATATAGTGCACCGGTCAGATTATCGGGGTTTCGGCCTGCCTCCCGGGCGCTGTCTTGAACACCGCGCCATTGTTCACCCCAGCCTGCGGCATCCGGCCCTGTGGGGAACCAACCATCGAAATGCTTGCCAGCCCGCTGACGGGAGGCGACAGCCGAACCACCACCCCAGATGGGCGGGCCGCCGGGCCGATGCGGCGTGGGGGCAAGAACGCCTTGTTCTACCTTCCAACGACCATCCCAATCCACCGGCTCACCGCTCCATAGCGCCTTGCACAGGCGCAGACCTTCCATCATCCGGCCCACGCGTTTTTCGAACGGCACGCCTGCGGCCTCAAACTCGGCCCTGATATTCGGCACATCGGCTGCGATGCCGACGCCTAGAATAACCCGGCCTTCACTGATCTGATCCAGGGTCGCCACTTGATGCGCCATGACGACCGGGTTGCGCAAGGTCGGCAGCAGCACCGCCGTGCCCAGCTCCACTGTCTTGGTCCGGCCCGCAATGCCCGCCAACAATGTCAAAGGCTCGTGCCGGGGCCGGGCCAGCAGGCTGTCGCCAATCCAGACGGAGCTGAAGCCCCTGTCCTCGGCCCGCTCAGCCAGGGCCATCAACGGCCCTGCCTCTGGCTGGCCATGCATCACCCGTTCCCGCGTCGGTAAAAGATATCCCAATCGTACGGTCATTCCAGCCTCCTAAAATCAAAAACTATCTGTACGCGCCGTCCCAGTCGCCCGCCTGGGCCTGGGCGACTTCACCATCTTCAGTCATTTCAGGCCGGTTGATAGTCACCATTGTCTCGGGCGTGACCACGGCATAATCCATATATCCCAGGCGGGCCAGGGGCCGCATGGCACCGGTGTCTACGATGCCGTTAGAGATATAGTTGTCATCAATATAAATGCCGACGACCTGGCCGATGACGATGAAATGCCCCTGATCGGAGCCGGGCGCCACGTCGGGCAGCTCAATCGTTTTCCAATATTTGCATTCAAAGGCTGCCGGGCTTTCCTTCACCCGTGGCGGTGTAATGAATTTTGATGCTGTCGCCGTCAGATCGGCAATGGGAAATTCATCCACGCCTGGGGGCACGGGGGCCGATGATACGTTCATGCCATCACGGGTATCCCAGGTCGACATGGAACAGGTGAATTCCCCGGTCTCCTGAATATTGCGGACACTGTCCTTAATGTTTTTGGACGAAAACATGACGTAATGAGGCCGGTCGCTGACCGCATTGAAAAAGCTGTAGGGCGCCAGGTTATAAATACCGTCCTTGCTGACAGAGCCAATCCAGCCAATGGGCCGGGGCGTGATCAATGCCTTGAAGGGGTCGTGTTTGAGGCCATGGTTATTCTCAATGGCGTCGTAATGCATAGGCTTCGTTCCTAACGTTTGGTGTGCGTGCATTCACCGTTTCAACAGCTTTAGAACGGCATCGATAAATGCGTTGGTGGCACCTAAATAGTTTGCCGGATCAGCAAGGGCCTGCCAATCCAGGGGCGCATCGGTGCGTTGTTGCAAGACAGTGAAAATATCCCGCCCCTCTGCTATAGCATCCCGGCAGGCATCCTTCACCAAATTCTGTGCCTCTGACTTCGGCATATGCTGGGCCAGGGCATAGACCACCCGCTCCGCCAATAACATACCGTTGGAGGCGGCTACGTTCGCGACCATGCGATCGCTGTTGACCTCTAGGTTCTCCGCAATATGTAAACTATGCATCAGGCCCGCCCCCGTCGCCTTGATCATTTGCGGCAGGGTCAACCATTCCAGGTTCCAGGCAGCGCCGTCCCGATCCAGCAAATGCGGGGCGGATTGGTGCATGTTCGCCATCAGACCGCCATTGTGACGGGTTAGGGCCAGAACCGCCTCAGCCCGGACCGGGTTAGCTTTTTGCGGCATGGCGGATGAGCCGCCCGCGCCGGCGATTTGCACTTCACCGATCTCCGATTGCGCCAGCATCAGGATATCACCTGCCGCCTTACCCAGATCGCCGCTGATCATGGCGAGGATGCCGGCGAACTCTATTATGCCGTCACGCTGGCTGTGCCACGGCATAAGTGGTGCGGTCAAACTCAAATCCGCGGCCAAGGCTGCAACAACCATGGGGCCTTGATCCTCCATCGCTGCCAAGGTGCCCCCTGCACCGCCCAGTTGCAGCATCATGGTTTGATCCAACAAGCGTTGGCGATGGCGCTGTAGGGGTGCGATCCAACCGGCCACTTTCAAGCCAAAAGTGGTGGGTACCGCCTGTTGATAGCGGGTTCGCGCGGCCATGATTGTGTTGCGGTGGCTTTCCGCCAGACCCGCCCATGCC
>JAPKBD010000487.1 GCA_028824965.1 Alphaproteobacteria bacterium
GACAATCTAGTGCCCCTGCGCCGATAACTCAAGCGGGTGGGGTCAGCTTATACAAATTGATCGAATGCGGCCTGCTTGACAGGGCCACAGTTTCCTATCGAATATCCCTCTGTAATTGGAGATATTCATGCAAAACCCCACCACCTATGATCCCGATATACTGCCTCAAGGCGTCCGATCCCGCATTCTTTCAGACATAAATGGCTTGGACATGCATGTGCTTGAAGCTGGGTTTGAAGGCCAAAACAAACCATGCCTGATCCTCCTGCACGGCTTTCCCGAGCTGGCCTATAGTTGGCGCAAGATTATGGGGCCGTTGGCCGATGCGGGTTATCACGTGGTTGCGCCCGATCAGCGGGGCTATGGCCGCACCGTTTTTACAGATGGGGGCTGGGATGGGGATTACGACGGCGATTTGGGTTCGTTCCGTTTCCTCAATCTGGTCCGTGATGTCCTGGGCCTGGTGGAAGCCCTTGGTTTGAAGTCTGTGGCTGGTGTCATCGGCCATGATTTCGGCTCTCCCGTCGCGGCTTATTGCGCCTTGATCCGAGGCGATGTTTTCCGGTCCGTGGCACTGATGAGCGGGCCGTTCGCCGGCCCCCCCGCCATCTCGGACCGTGCACCGACCCCGGACAGCGATATCCATGCCGATCTCGCAGCCCTGGCCCGGCCGCGAAAACATTATCAATGGTATTATTCTACACGCGAAGCCAACGATGACATGGTCAACTGTCCTCAAGGGGTGCATGACTTCCTACGCGCCTACTACCATCACAAAAGCGCCGATTGGGCCGGTAACCAACCCACGTCCCTGGCATCCTGGACCGCGCCTGAACTGGCCAAAATGCCGACCTATTATATTATGGAGCTGGACCAGACCATGCCGGAAACGGTGGCAGCGGAAATGCCGGACGCTGCCGAAATTGCCGCCTGTACATGGCTGACGGATGACGAATTGGCGGTCTACGCAGGCGAATTCTCCCGCAGTGGCGTTCAGGGTGGCTTCCAAGGCGGTCTGCAATGGTATCGCTGCCGCACGCAAGGTCCGTACGAGGGCCAATTACAGATATTTTCGGGCCGGACCATCGATGTCCCCGCATGCTTTATCGGCGGCGGGTCCGATTGGGGCATCCGCCAGGTTCCCGGCGCTCTCGAGAAAATGCAGGCCGAAGCGTGTAGCAATATGGCCGCCGTCCACATCGTTCCCGGTGCCGGCCACTGGGTACAACAGGAACAACCTGAAGCCGTCAGTGCGATTTTACTGGATTTCCTGGCGTAATGACCAAGAGCCAAAGCGACGAAATCTATGCCAGCTGGGCAGCCAACGCGGATTTATGGACCAGGGCAGTGCGGGAGGATCTGATCCCGAGCCGTAGCGCGGGGACGGATAGGGCGATTATTGATGCTGTCAATGGTTTGAAGCCCCAGCGCGTTGTCGATATTGGCTGTGGTGAGGGGCGGTTGCTGCGTCAGCTGGATTGCCATGGCGTCGGTGTCGATGGCAGTGCCGCTTTGGTTGCGGCGGCACAAGCCGCAGATGGCGGCGGCAGCTATTTCACGCTGACCTATGAAGACCTTGCCGCCCAGCCGGACAAACTTGGCGGGCCCTATGATGTGGCGATCTTCAATTTTTCTTTGTTGGGAGCGGATGTTTCGGGTCTTCTCAAGGCCGCCGGAGTATCCCTTGTACTGGGTGGCGGTGTCTTGATCCAAACCCTGCACCCCTGGGCCGGGCGCGGCGAGGCTGGCTATCAGGATGGTTGGCGGAACGAGACATTTTCGGCCTTTGAAAGCGACGACTGGCAGCCCATGCCCTGGTATTACAGGACTATGGCGTCGTGGGTTAAACAACTCGCGGCTTCC
>JAPKBD010000170.1 GCA_028824965.1 Alphaproteobacteria bacterium
TGGAATATCTGACCCTTTCCCGCGCATCGGGCACATTGTCGGGCGGGGAAAGTCAGCGGATCCGTTTGGCCTCGCAAATCGGCTCCGGCCTGACGGGGGTTTTGTATGTGTTGGATGAACCATCCATCGGTCTGCATCAGCGGGACAATGAACGGTTGTTGGAAACCCTGGTAAACCTGCGCGATTTGGGTAATTCCGTGATTGTGGTGGAACATGACGAGGAAGCGATCCGCACCGCCGACTATGTCTTTGATCTGGGCCCTGCGGCAGGTGAACATGGCGGCCATGTGGTCGCCCATGGCACGCCGGAAGAAATCATGGCTTCCCCCGATAGTTTGACCGGGCAATATCTGACGGGCATGAAACAGATACCTTTGCCGCAAACGCGGCGGCAGGCCGCGAACGGTCAGCAGCTGGCGATCATCGGTGCCACGTCAAACAATCTACAAAACGTTGATGCCCATATCCCCCTGGGCACGTTCACCTGTTTCACAGGCGTTTCAGGCAGCGGCAAATCTACCCTGCTGATTGAGACCCTGTACAAAGCCCTGGCCAAATTCCTGAACGGCGCGCGGGATCATCCGGGCGCATTCAAAAAAATTGAAGGGCTGCATTTCCTGGACAAGGTGGTGGATATTGATCAATCCCCCATTGGCCGGACGCCGCGTTCTAACCCAGCCACATACACAGGTGCCTTCACGCCGATCCGGGATTGGTTTGCCGCTTTGCCCGAGGCCGTGGTGCGCGGTTATAAGCCGGGCCGTTTTTCCTTCAACGTCAAAGGCGGGCGGTGTGAGGCCTGTCAGGGCGATGGTCTGGTAAAGATCGAGATGCATTTTTTGCCCGATATCTATGTGCAGTGCGATATCTGCCTGGGCCGACGTTATAACCGGGAGACGTTGGAGATTAAGTTTCGCGGCAAATCCATCGCGGATGTACTGGACATGACCGTGGATGAGGGGGCGGAATTCTTTAAGGCCGTGCCCGTGGTGCGGGACAAGATGGTTACCCTGCAAAAGGTCGGCCTGGGCTATATCCATGTTGGCCAACAGGCGACGACATTGTCGGGGGGTGAGGCGCAGCGGGTTAAGTTGGCCAAGGAGCTTTCCCGTCGTGCGACGGGGCGGACCTTGTATATATTGGACGAACCTACGACCGGCCTGCATTTCGATGATGTGCGCAAGCTGTTGGATGTGTTGCATGCCCTGGTCGATGCGGGCAATACCATCGTGGTCATCGAACATAACCTGGAGGTCGTTAAAACAGCCGACTGGGTGATCGATCTGGGCCCAGAGGGTGGCAATGGCGGTGGCCGTATTGTCGCCGAAGGCACGCCCGAAGATGTCGCGGCAGTGGCAGAAAGCTACACAGGGCATTACTTGAAAGACCTGCTGGGGCGTCAAACAGCACTGCCTGCGCCCACCAAATTGAAAGCTAAAGCTAAGCCGAAAGCAAAAGCGAAGGCAAAGGCCAGGCCCAAGGCGAAACCTAAAACGAAGCGGAAATCCGCGGCATGAGCCAGGGGCAGCCGATGTCACGTTCCAAGTTGCATCCCAGGCTGCGTTTGGGCATCGACGTCGGCGGCACCAATACTGACGCCGTTCTGATGGACGGCGACCGGGTCGTTGCCTGGCACAAGGTATCTACCGGTGCGCGGATTACAGATGCGATTGTCGCTGCCGCCGGTGCTGTGCTGGAACAGGGCGGGGCCAAGGCCAGCGACATTTTCGCGGTCATGCTGGGCACCACACAGTTTACCAATGCGGTCATTGAACGCCGGCGTTTGAACCGGGTCGCCGTTCTGCGACTGGGAGCACCTGCTACAACGGCTGTACCGCCCATGACCGATTGGCCTGCCGACCTACGCGCTGTGGTCGGAGGTGACTATTATCTGCTCAAGGGTGGGTTGGAGTTTGATGGCCGGGAAATCGCGCCCCTGGATGAGACGGAATTATCTGTCGTGGCGAAGGAAATTCGCGACCAAGGTATCGATGCGGTCGCGATCACATCCGTGTTCTCGCCCCTGGACGCAGAGATGGAACATCGGGCGATGGCTATTTTGCGTCGTGAATTGCCTGACGCCGCGATCACATTGTCCCATCGTATTGGCCGCATTGGATTGCTGGAGCGGGAGAATGCCGCCATCCTGAATGCCGCCCTGTCGGGCCTGGCCGTTATGGTTTTAGGTGCCTTCACCCAGGCCATCGATGACCTTGGTCTCAACGCACCGCTGTATATCAGTCAGAACGACGGTACCTTGATGACGGCAAGCCATGCAGCCCGCTACCCGGTGTTGACCTTCGCCTCCGGTCCAACCAATTCCATGCGGGGTGCGGCGGTGCTGTCGGGCCTTAACGATGCTCTCGTGGTGGATATTGGCGGCACCACAACAGATATCGGCCTGTTGCTGGATGGCTTTCCCCGCGAAGCTGCTATGACCGTGGAAGTGGGCGGGGTGCGAACAAATTTTCGGATGCCGGATCTGCTGGCCCTTGGTCTGGGCGGCGGCAGCATTGTGCGCGATGAGGGTCGGCGCATTGGGCCGGATTCGGTTGGGTTTGAATTGGAACAGCGCGCCCTGGTCTTTGGCGGCGATGTCCTGACCATGAGCGATATAGCCGTCGCGGCTGGGCAGATGGATCTGGGCGATGGCGGAGAGGTCGCCGCGCTGGACCACGTAAATTCTGCGTTGTCCCAGGCCGCTGACATGGTTGCGCGTGCGTTGGAGCGTGTGCGCCCCAGTGCGGCCAGCCTGCCGGTGATCCTGGTGGGCGGCGGCGCGCCTATTTTGGGCGGCAGCCATATCGGTGGCGGTGAAATAGTACGGCCCAGCCACGGCCAGGTGGCCAATGCTATCGGGGCCTCCATCGCCATGGTGGGGGGCGAATGCGACCGCATCTTTTCGCTGGACGGCGTCAGCCGGGATGAGGCGGTGGCCGCCGCGAAGGATGAAGCCAGGGCCAAGGCAGTTGAGGCCGGTGCGGATGCGGGATCGATTAAAATTGTAGAAATGGATGAAATACCGTTGAGCTATCTACCCGGCAATGCCACCCGCCTTCGCGTCAAAGTGGTCGGTAATCTGCAGGGTACCGGCGCATGATCAAAATTGGCCTTGATGATCTGGATGATATTGCCCTGGGTGCAACGTTCCTGGGCACGGGCGGCGGCGGCGATCCCTATATCGCGACCTTGATGACGCGGCGGGCCATCGAAGAACACGGCCCCGTCACCATGTTGTCATTGGATGAATTGGATGACGATGCCCTGGTCGTCTCCTGCGGCAATCTGGGTGCGCCCACCGTGGCTATTGAAAAAATTATGGCGGCGGATCAGCCACCCGCCGCTGTCCTGGCCCTGGAAAAACATCTGGGCCGATCCATAGATGCTTTATTGGCGTTTGAGGCGGGGGGCTCCAACTCTATGATGCCGATCTATATTGCCGCCATGTTGGGCAAGCCGGTGGTCGATGCAGACGGTATGGGCCGGGCCTTTCCCGAAATGCAGATGGTCACATTCTCGGTCTACGGCGTGTCCTCAGCACCGTTTGCGTTGGCGTCCGAGCATGGGGACACGACAATTTTGGATATCGACGATGACGCACGGGCGGAATATATCGCCCGGGGCATCGCGATCCGCATGGGCGCGCGATCGGCCATGGCTTCCTATCCCATGGACGGTAAAACGGCACGCCGGGTCTCCATTCCCGGCACGACGTCCCTTTGCCAGGCCATTGGTGCAAATTTGCGGCAGTCCCGTGCCGAGAACCGGGAGCCGTTTGGGGCATTGGTGGAGATGTTGGCAGGTACCCATTATGGCCATGCCAAGGTTTTGTATCGCGGCAAGGTCACGGACTTGAGCCGGGAGACGCGCCAGGGCTGGGCCATTGGCAAAGTCACCATCGAAGACGAGGCGACGGAGGGCCCGGCCCTGGTCATCGAGTTTCAGAACGAATTTCTGGTAGCCCGTCAGGGTGAAGCTTTGCGCGCCATCGTGCCGGATCTTATTTGCATTTTGGATACAGAGATGGCCCAGCCGATCACGACGGAGCGATTGCGCTACGGCCAACGTGTTACGGTGATGGCGGTGTCGGCCCCGCCCATTATGCGCACAGACGCCGCCCTGGCGGTCTTTGGTCCCAGTGCCTTTGGCTTGGGCGAGGCGTTCGTGCCGGTAGAAGATATGGATTAGGGATTGTTCCATGAGCAAACAATTGAAAAATACGATCAAGGCCCTTGCCGCGTTGGTTATTCTGTTGGCCTTGGTTTTTGTCGCGTTCGGCCCGGAAAAATCCCTCGTCGTCGCCTTTGGCCCTGTGGAGGAAATATCAGTGGATTTCAAAGTGTTGGAGCTGAGCGCAAAGCCGAACCAGTTTCTGGTTTGCCCGGAAGATTATTGCCAGGCTAAACCGAATATGATCAGCCCGGTTTTTGCTGTTTCCGCTCTGGCCTTAAAAGACCGCTGGATGACGATGTTGGCCGATCAACCGCGGATTACGGCAGGGTCGGGGGATGACGACACCTTGCAATATAATTTTGTCCAACGCAGTGCTTTGATGCGGTTTCCCGACAGCATCACTGTGCGTTTTATTGCCCTGGATGACAGCCAATCAACCCTGGCCATCTACAGTCGATCCCATTACGGACGCCGTGATTTCGGGGTCAATAAGGCCCGCGTTCAGGCTTGGTTGGCAGCCTTGGCGTATGTTTCGGCAACGTTTGCGCCAAAACAGCAAAAGACAATGCGGTTTAGGCTGCCAGAGTTCGCTCGGTAAGATTTCGCGGCACCCATGGCAATCTCTGTCGCTGCAGCCAAGGGATAGCCAAAGATGCCGGTGGAAATGGCGGGAAAGGCGATGGATGACAGGCCCGCCTGATCGGCCAACTGAAAACAATGGTCATAGCAACCGGCCAACAAGGTTGCTTCGTTTTCATCTCCGCCATACCAGACCGGTCCGACGGCATGGATCACATGGCGCGCTTTAAGGTCATGGCCTTTGGTTATGCGCGCTTCGCCGGTTGGACAACCGCCTAAGGCGCGGCAATCCCGTTCCAGCCCAAGGCCCGCTGCGCGGTGGATGGCACCGCAAACACCGCCGCCCCGGCGCAATTGTTCGTTCGCTGCATTGACGATAGCGTCCACGTCCAGGGTCGTGATGTCCGCCTCGATTATTTCAATTTGGACGCTCATGGTTCCGTGATCTTCAGCTCGGATCGGGGCACGATACCGCGTCGTATCAACCACCATAACAACAGCAGGCCGGGGATCGCGGCAATGGTGGTGACAACGAAAAATGTAACCCAGCTGGTGCTTTCCGCTAACATGCCTGATGGTGCCGATAGGGCGGTGCGAGCCAGCGCCATAAGAGATGACAACAGGGCATATTGGGTCGCCGTATAAGCTATATTGCACAGGGCGGAGAGGTAGGCGACGAAGGCGGCGGTGCCCATGCCGCCTGCCACATTCTCTATGGCGATGGTCAGGGCCAACATGGATGTGTCATGGCCGACCATGGCCTGAACCGCGAACATCAGGTTGGAGAGCATTTGTAACAGACCGCACCACAGCAGGCTTTGCATGATACCCCGGCGCACGACCAACATTCCGCCAATGAAACCACCGATTAAGGTCGCGCCGAGGCCGAATATTTTTGAGACGGAGGCGATTTCGGATTTGGAGAAGCCGATTTCTACATAAAACGGCCCGGCCATGATGCCTGCCAGACTGTCGCCGAATTTGTAGAACACCACGAACAACAGAATAGGTAGCCAACCGCCCCGGCTCAGGAATTCTGCAAAAGGTTCGACCACCGCTTCGCGCAGCCATTGAATAGGATTGCCCCGGCCAGTACTAGTGCCAGTACCGGTGCCGGTGCGCGCGACATGGTTTGGTTCCGGGTTCAGCAATATGGTCAACATGCCGACCCCCATCAATGCCGCCATGGCCACATAGACCCAGTACCAGCTGAACGCCTCGGCCAGGAATAACGCGCCCGCGCCTGATGCCAGCATCCCGATGCGATAGCCCGCAACGATCATTGCCGCACCCGCGCCGTATTGCCGCTCCTCCAAAATTTCAACGCGATAGGCATCGATCACCACGTCCTGGCTGGCAGAGGAAAAGGTCACGAATAATGCCCAGGCGGCCATGCTCCATGCACCATTGGCCGGGTCGTTGCTACCCAGGCCGACGATGCCGATCATCAAGGCCAGTTGGGTCAGGATCGCCCAGCTGCGGCGACGGCCCAGCCACGGCGTTAGGAAGGGCAGGTGCAGTCGGTCAATCAGGGGCGCCCAGATAAATTTTAAGGAATAGGGCATGCCCACCAAGGCAAACAGGCCGATGGCGGTTTTTGAAATACCTTCTTCTGCCAGCCAGATCGACAGGGTGGAAAAAGTCAACAACAGCGGCATGCCGGAGGAGAAACCGAGAAACAAAATGGCGATGACACGGCGGTCCGTATAGACACGGGCAGCAGACAGCCAGCCTACATTATTGCCTTTCTGTTCGTCAGTCTGGTCTGTCACGCGGTCATGATGCCTTGATCTCGACCGTGGGAATATCCATCCATTGCCCGACCATGTGCTGCAATTCCCCCACCTCAATCGGCTTTGAAGTGTAGTCATTCATCCCGGCGGCGGCGCACCGTTGGCGGTCTTCGTCCATTGCCGATGCCGTCATAGCAATAATTGGTATTGCGGCCTTGTTATTGTTCATGGCCCTGATTTCGCGGGTTGCCTGCAGGCCGTCCATTTGGGGCATGTTGACGTCCATCAGGACCAAAAAGTAATTGCCCTTTTGCACGGCCTCTACCGCCTGACGACCATTTTCCACACATTCGGTTTCCAGGCCCAGTTTGCCCAGGATCGCCTGTGCCAGCATTTGGTTGATACGGTTGTCTTCGGCCAGCAATATGCGAGGTGTGGCCTTGGTTTTAGCTTTTTCAGGCGCTGCGATTTCCAGGGACAAACGACTGTCCAACCATTCGCCTTCGTCGCTCCGCACTTCGGTCAATACCTGAACCAGGGTGCGGCGGCGAATAGGGCGAACCAGATAATATTCAAAGCCGTTCTGCCGGTACGGTTCCAGGCGCAAATGTTGGTCCACCTGCAACAACAAAACCAGGCGGCAGTCTTGGGTGGCTTGGCTGGCCCCACGGGCGGCATTCTTTCGTACGGCCTCCCCCAGACTTGTAATGGTTTGCTGGGGCAATGCGCCGTCGATCAAGGCTGCGTCAAAAACCTCACCCTTGGCGTCCGCCTCCGCCAGGGCATGCAGGGCCTGATCGGAATCCCGATGATCGCTGACAATTGCGCCCAGGGCAGACAGACTGCGGGATATAATTTCGCACGAAATGGCATTGCGATCGCACAACAAAACGCGTTTACCCCGAAGGATGTTTTGGTCCAGGGGCGGTTCCGTCGCGGTGGGATCAAGGGCCAGGTCAATCATAAACCAAAAGGTACTGCCGTCATCCTTGCTGCTTTCAACGCCGATTTGCCCCTTCATGCGTTGCACGATCCGTTGAGAGATCGCCAGGCCAAGGCCCGTACCGCCATAGCGCCTTGTGCTGCCTGAATCTACCTGGCTGAATTCTTCAAACAGTTTGTCCTGCACATCTTCTTCAATGCCGATACCTGAATCCTTGACTTCGAATAGGACGACGACCCCGGCCTCACTTTCGTATGTCACTGATACGGCAATCATGACACCGCCCTTGTCAGTGAATTTGATGGCATTGCCGCCCAGGTTCAAAATCACCTGCCGCAGCCGCCCCGCATCACCGTATAGGAATTCCGGTACATCCGCAGCAAAGGTCGCGCCAATGGCGATATCACGTTCCACGGCGCGGGCGGCCAGCAATTCGCAGGCCTGTTCGACCGTGTTGATCAAATTAAAGGGCCGTTCCTGCAGGGCCAGTTTACCGGCCTCAATCTTGGAATAATCCAGAATGTCGTTGATGATTGCTAACAACGCCTCGCCGGATTCCCGCACCGCACCGGCATAGCCGTACTGTTGCTCCGTCAATTCAGTTTCAATTAACAGCCGAGTCATGCCCAAAATTCCATTCATAGGCGTGCGTATTTCATGACTGACCGTTGCCAGGAAGCTGGATTTGGCGCGGTTTGCGGCCTCTGCCTCGTCGCGGGCACTTTTCAATTGCTCTTCGGCTAGTTTGCGGGCGGTAACGTCGCGGCCGATGGATTGAATTTCCCGGGTTTGCCCACGGTCGTCACGAATGGCGTAATCAATCCAGGCGATCCAACGCCAGCCCTCGCGCGTTAGGACCCGCTGGTCATAGCGGATGTTGTAGGGCGGCGTGGTCAGATCGGGCAACAATTGTTCGACAACACCCCGGCCTTCGGGATGTACATCCGGGGTAAAGTGACTGCCTTCCAACTCTGACGACGTCATGGCGAATTGATCACAAAAGGCGCTGTTGACGAAGGTAAGCCGGCCTTCCTCCGTGCGCCGGACAATCAAGGCATCCTGTGTCTCCACCAGACCGCGATACCGCTCTTCTGATTGGCGCAAATCTGCATTAACGTCGTTCAACGCTTCCATCGCGACGGTCAGCCGGTCTGCCATTTCGGCAACCCGTTCCGACTGACTATTCAGCCGGGTGAATTTACGGCGCGTGTCATATACCATGATCGCAAGTACGGCTGCGATCGATAGGGCGGCGGCCGTTAAGGATTTCGGGCCAAGCTCGTTGTCGGGGGAACCAAAAATCGCGTCGAAATTATATAATAGCAAGACAACAGCGATGCCTGCACAGGCCAGCAATGGGCCTAAATATCTGTTCTGAAGCAGAATTCTCAATAGCTTCATGGGCTACCGTTTCGTCGGTTATGGCCGTGCTTGTTTCCGCACATATGTAGGGCTGCCAATATCAACAGCCCATCGCATTTCGACATCATGACATTTTGCCACAACTGCGGCAACGGCGGCGACGCGACATCAATATTCTAAACGCCAGTATCGAGGAAATCGATTATTAGTGGATTAACAACCTCTGAGTTTTCATGGTGTAGGTTGTGTCCGGCGTCTGCAATTGTGACCAATTCTATGTTCGGTCGGTGTTGTGACCAGACTGCGGCGATCAAGGCTTCAAAATCAAAGGATGCACCGCCATAGAAAAGCAACGTCGGCACCGCCAGGGCGATCAGGTCAGCTGGTG
>JAPKBD010000171.1 GCA_028824965.1 Alphaproteobacteria bacterium
CGATGCTCGAGATGGGGGTCTTCGAAGGTAAGTATTGTAACGATTGCCGTGACGAATTGCCGCCAGAGTGGTTCGAAAAGGCCAAGATCAGCGAAAAACCCGATCCGTCCCTCAACGCCTTTGGCATCAAGAGCCGGCAGCCATTAGGCGTCTGGAGGGACAATGGCTGGATTATCGAACCGGATCCCCGCGGCTGGTTTCAATGGTATTGCCGATACTATCTGGGCCGGCGCCTGCCGGACGTTGACCGGGCCCAGATCAAACGATGGCGCGCATTCAGGCGCCACGAAGCCCAAGTTCGCGCCAATTGCGAACCCGGCGATGTCTGGTGTCGCCCGCGGCAAAGGCAAGCCCTTCTGCAATGGGCATATGATCCATTCGTCTGAAATCACAAATCTTGAAGTTTCTGTATATGTCGCTGTGGACCGCCCCCACCCGCCGAAAACGTAATGTCGCCTATTGCCAGCGATGTGGCCCATTCTGTCAGAATATCCGCTAACAGGTAATCATTACGCTTTAGTGCTACGGGCTCACGCGTCTAAATTTGGCAAAAGCATGGTCGCCGGGGTCTAGGTCCGAGTGGCACACTATACACCAAAGGAAACAACCTTTCATGTAGCCTTGAAATTGCTTTTTTCGGCGCGGTTATGATCCAGTTGGGCCGAACAACCGTAAGATTGGAAGACACTGCATCCTGTCCGGTTCCTTCGGGCCCGGCGACGGCGTCGGCGTCACAAAATTCAATAATCTTATCTTCGAAGATACCCTGACGACGGTGTTCGAGCTGGCCGGTCTGATCGCCGGGGAGGACTATGACCAACTATTCGGCTTAGGCAACAGCTCCATCACCCTGGACGGTATCCTGGATATCGATCTGCTCGAATTACCTCACCCGACTAATCCAAACCTAGCAAACGAAGTCTTCTGGCCGGAAATCGGTAGCGTCTTTGAGCTGATCGTGGCCGACGTAATCTTCGGCACCTTCGCCGAACTTGATCTGCCAAGCCTGGGCAGTGACCGGTTCTTCGCACTTCAATATGACATCAATGAAGGATCGCGCGATTACCTTCGCCTTGTGGTGAACGGATATGACACGTCCGTGGCCGCCGTGCCATTGCCGGGTGGTGTGTGGTTGTTCGGCACCGGGCTCGTCGTGCTCGCCGCCGTCCGCCGCCGGCGCAAGGCAAAAAAGACGGTCTAACACGAACCACGTACCAAAAATGGGAAACGGTCATCGGGAGATGGCCGTTTTCTATTTGTGTGGATGGATCGTTTCGCCAATTCGTCCAATGGCTTTGCCTCATGCAGAAATATTCTCATTGTGACGTCGTTTTGATGCAGTTGTGACGCTGTTGTGACGGTGAAAAGACGGTGGGCCGTCATAGTGGAGGCATCAAATTTAACGAGATCAACGAGGGCCACTATGTATATGAATTCGAAAATCCACATCCATCCTTTCAGCATCAGCGTCACCCACAATGAGGCTACCCTTAGGCATTGCGCGACGACGACCCTGCATCCCAAGGGCCGCATTGACCGAAACAGCGCGCACGTTTTCCAGGCTTGGCTTATGAACATAATCCGCGATGACGCGGACGCCGTAACTATCGATTTTGCAGCCGTCGACCATATAGATAGTGCTGGCCTAAGCGCCTTGATGACTGCTGTAAGGAAAGCGCAGGGCGCGGAAGTTTGGTTCGGCGTTTCAAACCTGCAGCCCTCGGTAAATGAAGTTTTTGAAATTAGCCGGTGCAAAATCATGATAGCCGTATTTGGTACAGTGCAGTTGCAGTGGCAAGATAAAGCAGCTTAAGGCTCGTGAGGCTGTACCTGGAATTACGGTGCCAAATTACGGTGCCAGTTTACTAAACTCCAATATCGTCGCACACCGTTTGAGAAAACTGACGACGTAATCTAGATTAGGCCCATGACGACAATAATGACCCATGCGGCTGTTGGGCTGGCCATTGGCTATGCCTTTCCCATCGTTCGACGGGGGCCTCGATACTGGATTGCCTGTGCCCTGCTGCCCGTGATCCCGGATGCCGATGTGGTTGGCTTTCCCTTGGGCATCGCATATAGCGAATTGCTGGGTCATCGCGGCCTATCTCATTCCCTCGTCTTTGCTGCCGTGCTCGGCTTGGCGGCGGCTTTATTGTTCAGGCAAACAGAGAACCGAAGTTGGCGGCAGATCCGTCATCTCGCCATGCTCTTCATGTTGTTGGCCGCGAGCCATGGCCCGATGGATATGCTCACAAACGGCGGTTTGGGCATCGCCCTGTTTTCCCCGTTCGATCCTGGGCGCTATTTCTGGGACTGGCGCCCCATCCTGGTTTCACCCATTGGCCTGAAGAACTTCCTCTCCCCCTGGGGCTGGGCCGTCGTCATGGATGAAGTGCGCTGGTTCGGGCCGCCCATTGGCCTTTTGGTTAGCACGATAGCCATCTATCGAAAAATCACACGGAAGGTTTAGCAACCTGTTATTGACAAACCTGCCCCCGCGGGCCGGGTATTGCGCCATGACCCTTGGCAAAGATCCGCACCAGGCTTCACGCATCGCCCGCGCGTTTCGCAATACGTACGCTGTCCACCGGGAGCCGGATGAAACCGCCAAAGCCATCGACCGCCCGAATAGTCATACAGGGGCCAAGTCGGGTGGCGCGGATGCCCTTGCCAACCATATCGGCATATTCTCTCCCGTGGCGACCTTGGGAAAACTATTTCGGCGATAAACCTGGTGCGCGGTTAGAGTTAAGTAAACTGTCACCGAAATATGTCGCCAGAATACGAAATACACCGAAATTTATTTTCTCAAGAGACGGCCATAGCCAGCGACATCAGCCTCAACCCCGGCCAATTGCAAACAATGCCACAGGCTGGCCTGGTTCGCTGATAGGACCGGGCGCTCCAATGCCTGCTCCAACGCCTCCAGGATCGCCACACAGCGAAAGCCAGTGCCGGCGATCAGCACGCCGTCCGCCAGTGTCGGACAGGATACCTTGATCTGGGCGTAAAGCGATTGAACCTCCTGCTCGATGCCAAAGCCGTGACCGTATAGATCACCCGGCGGCAGGTCCCGCCAATCCGCCCCTGGGTCGTAAGAGAGATGGCCGCTGGGTTCAAAGCCATGGTCTTCGTAATAGCGGATGCCGGCAGCTATGATCTTGTCGTTGAACCAGGCTGGAAATACCAGGAAGGGCCGCCGTACGCCCGACGCACGAAGGGCGGCAAGGGTATCGAGACCGTTTGTTGTTACCTTGACGTCCCCTTTGAGACTAGAGGCGCCCAGAATAGCGGCAAGGCTATCCACCACCACCTCGTCCCACCCCTTGCCGCCAATGAAGCTGCTCGAACTATGGCCAACAACGACGGCAGAGAGGCGCATGGCCGCGAACTGCTGCCCGCCCCGCACAAGGTCATCCGCCAAGTCAACTTCCACGCGGCCCTCCCGCCAGTCAGCCCAGGGCGCAGGGGCGGTAATGCGGGCGGCATGCAGCGAAACATTCGGGGGCAGCATCGCCCACCATTCCGCTTCCGGCACGGCTTCGCTGCCGACGATAAACATCCCCACCCGTGCCCGATCACCCCAGTTATCATTCTGTAGCATCAACAAAAGCCTTCCTGCCGTAAATTTCCGTCGTGCGATTCTTTGTCAGGCAAATATGGCATGCCCATTAGGGTTTTACGAAACGTCGTTGAACAGCCTATGCTATGCCAAAGATAATGGCGGGAGCAGCGCGTGATGAGCGATAGACCGGATTTGATTATCCGCAACGGCACCGTCGTCGATGGCACCGGCGGGAAAATGGTGGCTGCGGACGTGGGCATATCGGGGGGCCGCATCGTCGAAGTGGGCCAGATAGATGCAGTCGGTGCAGCGGAGATCGATGCGCGGGACCGCCTTGTGATGCCCGGCTTCGTCGATGTACATACCCATTATGATGCCCAGGTCACCTGGGCCAACCAGATCACGCCATCATCGTGCAATGGTGTCACAACAGTGCTGATGGGCAATTGCGGTGTCGGCTTCGCGCCGGTGCGGAACGATCACCACGACATGTTGATCTCTCTCATGGAAGGCGTGGAAGATATCCCCGAGGTGGTAATGACGGCGGGGCTACCTTGGACATGGAACAGTTTCCCCGAATACCTCGACACCCTGGCCGCGCGGCAATACGACGTGGATGTGGCGACCCAGGTTCCGCACGCAGCCCTTCGGGTATTCGTGATGGGCGCGCGCGGTGCCAACCGTGAAGAGGCCACGGCGGCGGATCGTGCGGAGATGGCGCGGCTGGCGGCAGAAGGCATCGAGGCCGGCGCGTTCGGGTTTTCAACGTCAAGGCTTCTCCAGCACCGTACGGCGGAGGGCAAGCCCATCCCCTCCTACGGCGCAGCAGAGGCGGAATTGGCGGAGATTGCCGATGCGGTGGCAGGCGTCGGGCGCGGCTGGCTGCAGGTTGTCGGGGACTACGGCGAGGCAATTGATCAGGAATTCGGCCTGCTCACCCGGCTGGCAAAAAGATCGGGGCGGCCTTTGACGTTGACCCTTTTGCAGAAAAATTCCGATCCCGAACAGTGGCGCGATCTGCTGGACCGGATCGCTGCGGCCAATGCTGATGGGCTTCAGATTACCGGTCAAGTTCGTGGCCGCCCGACCAGCGTGTTACTTGGCTTTGAGCTGTCGTTGCATCCGTTTCTCGATTGTGCGGCCTGGCAGGATTTGGCCCCCTTGGACATGGCGGCACGTCTGCCAATTCTGCGCCATCCGGATTTTCGGGCCGACATGATCGCCGAGGCTAAAAATGACTCTACGCGGGCACGACAGTTAAGGGACTGGGACAGAATTTTCCCCTTCGGTGATCCACCGCAATACGAGCCCGACCCAAGCGCCAGCATTGGGACCACAGCGCGGCGGCGCAACGTGGACCCAGCCGGGCTTGCCTATGATTTAATGCTGGAGAACGACGGCCAGGGGATCCTCTATCTTCCAATGACGAATTACGCCGGTGGCGATATGGCACCGGTCCACGACATGCTCTGCCATCCCAACACGTTGATCGGCCTTGGCGATGGCGGTGCCCATGTCGGGATTATGTGCGACGCCACGGACATGATCCATACCCTGACCCATTGGACCCGGGACCGCAGGCGAGGGCCACGGCACCCCATCGAAGAGATGGTGCGGCGATTGACGTCCGCCAACGCCAAGGCTATCGGCCTCCACGACCGTGGACGGATTGCCGTGGGCATGCGGGCTGATATCAATGTCATCAACTATGACGCGTTGCAGCTGCAATTGCCCGAGGTGCATTATGACCTCCCCGCAGGGGGGAAGCGGATTATGCAACGCGCCACGGGTATAGACACGACGATCCTGGCCGGCGTTCCCGTGTGGCAGCATGGTGAGGCGACGGGGGCCCTGCCCGGCCGATTGCTGCGGAGCGGCCCCTGATCGATAGGTGAGATCGATAGGTGCGCGCGAAAGGATACAGGTAGAGTGGCGAAAGAATTAGAAGGATTTGTTGCGCGCCTGACGGCTTTGGGTGGAGGCTCGGGCGATTCCCAAGCCCTCTATGACGATTGGGCCGCGACCTATGAAGATAATCTGCAACAAGACTATGGTTATATTGCCCCGCGCATTGCGGCGGAGGCCTTTGCTGCGCACGCAGGTGATAAAAACCTGGCAATACTGGATCTCGGTTGCGGGACGGGGCTGGTCGGTCAAGCCTTGGCGGCACACGGTTTCACGCAACTTGATGGTTTGGATATATCACCCGGCATGTTGGCGGAAGCGGAGGCAAAGGGCATTTATGCGAGGCTGCTGCGCGGTGATATGACTAAGGCGTTGGATCTGGACGGACGCCGCTATGATGGGGCCATCGGGGTGGGATGTTTTGGTGGCGGCCATGTGGGTCCGGAACATCTGGCGGAGATCATATCTAGTGTCCGGCCCGGTGGGTTGCTGGTATTTTATATCAATGGCATTCCTTATGACGAAGATGATTATCCCGCGCATTTTCGCAGCTTGGAAGCGGAGGGAGTTTGGCGGCTGGAAACAACGGTGCAATCGAACTATATGCAGGCGTTGGAGCGACCCGGCTGGGTCGTCGTTGGGTATCGGAGCTAGGCTACTATGCTGATTTGGGACGCCCATGCGGGCTTTGAATTACGCAGCGTCAAAGACCTGGAAACCCTCTCCGTATGGAAGGCTGCGGGGGTCAACTTTCTGTCCGTCAACGTCGGCTATGACGTTATTCCCTGGGACCGAACGGTTAGGGCCTTGTCACTGGCGCGGCATTGGCTGGCTGTCACAGACGGCTACCAACTAGTGGGGTCAATGGCGGAAATGGAACGCGCAATTGCGCTGGGTGATATGGCCGTCGCATTTGATATTGAGGGTATGAATGCCCTTGATGGTTCCGTGGACATGGTGCGGTTTTATTACCACCTTGGTGTCCGACAAATGGTTTTCGCCTACAACATCAATAATCTCGCGGGCGGTGGCTGTCATGACGAAGATGTGGGTCTGACCGACTTTGGACGAGAGGTCGTGGCCGAGATGAATGCGATCGGCATGGTGATCGATTGTTCTCATTGCGGTTATCGAACAACCATGGAGGCGATGGAATGTTCCGACGATCCGGTGGTGTTCTCCCACTCAAACGCCAGGGCATTGCGGGATCACGGGCGTAATATTCGCGACGACCAGGCCTTGCGCTGTGCGGCGGGCGGCGGTGTTGTCGGCGTCAACGGCATCGCCTTGTTTGTCGGCGACAATGATATCACGACCGCTACGATCACGGATCATGTGGACTATTACCTGGATCTGATTGGTGGCGATCATGTGGGTATCGGGCTCGACTATTTCCATCCCGTAGACGATGCCCCCGCGTTCACGGAGACGGTTTCAGACAATGGGCATTATTGGCCGGCAACGGAATATCCCGACGGCGAAGTACGCTGCGCCCTGCCCACCCAAATTCAGGAAATCGCCGAAGAGATGTTACGCCGAAATCATAATGAGAAAGTGATAAACGGTGTTTTGGGCGGCAATTTTCAACGGATCGCCAGCCAGGTTTGGAAATAGCCCGCCCCAATCCCGTCTATTCTGTTGCTGCGTTGGGAATGAACAAGGCCTCGCCCCCGACTGTGACGGCGGCGATGGCGCACTGCCCCTGGGTGGAAGTTATCCAGTCTACGAATATCCGGGCATCATCCGCTTTGACGTGGCTGTGACGTTCGGGATTGACCAATATGATGCTGTATTGATTGCGCAGGCTGTTGTCCGGACGATCAAAGACGGCAACCAAATTTCCTTTGTCCCGATAACTTAACCAGGTGCCGCGATCAACCAAGCCATAGGCGTTCATGGCCGTCCCCATGCGCAAGGTGGGCCCCATGCCAGAGCCGATCTCCATATACCAGACGCCTGAACCGGGTGTGGGATCGATCCTGGCCCCCCGCCACAATCCACGTTCCATCATATGGGTACCGCTGTTATCACCGCGGGAGACGAAGGCGGCCCCTTCGGCTGCGATACGGCGCAACGCCTGGAGAACGCTATCTGCACCCTTTGCCGCCGCAGGATCGGATTGCGGGCCAAAGACCAGGAATTGGTTGTACATCACAGCACGGCGATCAATACCATAGCCCATCGCCATAAACGTCCGCTCCGACGGTGGATGATGCACCAACAGAGCATCTGCATCACCGTTGCGGGAAAGGCGCAGCGCCTGTCCTGTTCCCACCGCAATAACACGAACCGATATGCCCGATGCTTTGGTAAATAGAGGCAGGATGGCATCGTAAAGGCCTGACGCGACCGTCGATGTGGTCGAGGCGACAGTGATGAAGCGGTCTTCTGCAGCTATCCTTTGGACCGGCGCGATCAGGATCATCAGGATTAGCGCGGCGAAGCATGCTGGGTGCTTCATTAAATTATACGTGTCCTGTTCATGGCCGCAGGATGCCGGACGCATGCTCTCTGGGCAACCCCTGGGCAACTTCCAGTGGGTCTGGTAGCGTCCCGATAAGATACAGGCGGCGCAGGAAAGGTTTGCAGCAACTATGAAATTTCCCCAGACCATCCAGCTGGACGCATCGGACCAGTACATCTTTGACACCGCCGCCCAGCCGGGCGAGTGGGCGGTTTCAGGCGCATTTGCCTTCGCAGGCGAGGATGTCGACCCCGGTGACCTTGATGGTGCAGACGAGATCGCCTTTGCCACCGCCTTCATGGGCTGTGAAAGTTTTGGTTGGTCCACCATCGTTGTGGTCAAAGAAATCAGCGCCGAAGACTATGACGCCGTGATCGCAGCCCTGGCGGATCTTTTTATAACGCACTACAGCGCGCCTGACCGGCAGGTCGCCCTGGCGGCGGCATCGGAGGAGGCAGAATTCGCTGTCTCCCTATGCGAACACCCCATCGATACGTTGCTGGGGATCGAACGTTCATTAGGTGATGACGGTATCACAGAGCAATTCCGCATCGTCGTCGCCCAGGAAGAAAGCGCCCACGGCGCAGCCTGGGAACAGACCGAGGGTGGTTCCTAACCCACAATCCGATCGGTGCGCCGTCTATTTTGCCCCTATTTTTCCCCTATTTCGCTGCGGCGCGGTTATTGTTAAGCCCCCGCAATTTATCCGCAATCCCACCTGCGATGCCCTTGGGCAGAAAGATGATGAATAAAATCAGCATAATGCCGTAGATCAACAGAGGCACGCCGGCGGCATTCAGACAAATTTTATCCGATATGCAAACAGACGCAGTGCCGATCCATATACGCAGGACTTCTGCCAGTAATATGGTAATCACCGCACCAATGGTGGGGCCAAGGGCATTGTAGATGCCGCCCACGACTACGGCGAAAACGATCTGTAGGGAAATCCCCACACCACCAATGGTGTCGGGTGAGATGAACATTTGATATTGGCAATACATCGCGCCTGCAAAGGCTGTCATCACCGCACTTAACATTGTGACCTTCAGTTTTTCCTTGGTCACCTGTACACCGACGGCGGCAGAGGCGTCTTCATCCTCTGAAATCGCCTCC
The DNA here is from genome assembly GCA_028824965.1 of Alphaproteobacteria bacterium. GTDB lineage: Bacteria > Pseudomonadota > Alphaproteobacteria. Next base: position 9,054 of record JAPKBD010000171.1, read on the forward strand.
AGGGCGTAGCGCGACATGGAACGGTCAACCGTATACCAGATGATAATACCGGCCAACCAAACGCCCACTGCTATAAAGTAAAAAACCACGCGGTCATCAAACTG
>JAPKBD010000004.1 GCA_028824965.1 Alphaproteobacteria bacterium
CGTGATGGGGGCCAGCCAGGATAAATTGTTTGGTGTCGATGTTGCGGGCCATACCCAGTCAATAATATCTATGCCGCGGTCAGCCGTTGCCGCCCTTAAAGCCCTTGCTCCCACTGCCCCCGGGGCAGATTACTGATGGCTGGGATTTTTTTCTTGCCGATGCCTCACCATCTATGTGGGCGATCATCGGAGCGGCATACACGACGGCGGCCGCCAAAGCCAGCCGCGCCAGCGCCTTGCGGCGGCTTATTACGGATCTATCCTGGCCTTCTGCCATAATCACCTACCTTGGCATTCTCGGGTGCATGACAGATATAAGAATCGATCACGCTATATCTAAAAATCGCCCCTAACTGGTCAAACTTCAAGGATTATTCTTAAGAATTTGGCAACTCCGCCAGGCCCGCCGCCAACAAAGCCTGCCCCAATTTGACGTCATCGGGCTTTTCCAGATCAAAACCCTGGGCGAATAGAATTTCGATGGGGACGGATGGGCTGGGAAATATGGTCTGTTGTTCCAACGCCGCCTCTGCACGCATGACGACAAAATTGCCGAAAGCGTAATGATTGGCCCAATCCTCATGCTCATTATAATTGGCGGCGACGGCGTTACGTTCGGGAATATTAAACCGCACCTCCCCATTGGCAATCTGCCTTTGCGCATTGGCGTGATGATGTCGCGGGCAGGGCACCACGGTCTGGGCGGAGGCGGCATTGCCATCGGCCAACAAGGCATTGATGGCCCAGCGGATATGTTCCGGCAAAATAAAGGGCGACGTGGGGTGCAGGACGGCGAGATATTCGGCGATTGCACCTTCCTGGGCGTGAAGATCATGCATCAGGTCTTCAACCACCGCAATCATCGGCGTGTCATCGGCACCCAGATTTATCGGCCGGGAATGCACCTCTAATCGCATGGTGGCGCATCGGTCGGCGATCTCCTGGTTGTCGGTGCTGCATAACAGGCGGGTGAATTCCCCATAACCATTCGCCGCCAATGCTTGAAAGTCCATAAGCGGGCGACCGACGAAGGGCGTCAGGTTTTTCAAAGGGATCGACTGCGAGCCGCCCCGCGCTGGGATTAAGCCCCAGACGGCACCAGGAATAATCTTCATTCTTTAAGGCCCTTTGATTGATGCGCGATGGACTGTCATGGCTGGTCTAGTTTCTACACCACTGCCATGACCAATGCCATGATCGGGCGCAAACAGATTTCCTAATCGTCCCCCATAACTTTCTTAATGCCAAAGCCGATGCAGGTCAGCATAATCAAAAGGCTAAAAAATGCACCAAACGGGTTCCACAACGGCACCACGTCGGCGATATGACACCACCAGAACCAAAGCGCATGCACAAAATTGATGCCCAAATCAAACATCTAATGATCCCTGAACAATCCTTTCACGTACCTAAAAGATAGTTAGGATAGGGACTTGTAAAAGTGATCGCGCTCACATCGGATTACGCCGGGCGCTCAACAAATGGTGATCGAATGGCCGATAGACTGGGCGCATATATTACGCATGATTCTGTGGCGCTGGAGGCAACTGCACCGGGTGATTTGTCAGGGTTAAGTTTCGCCACAAAAGACCTTTATGACATCGCCGGCCATACAACCGGTGCCGGCAGTCCGGATTGGCTGGCCAGTCATGGCCCCGCCGCCGTAACGGCATCGGCGGTATCCAGGTTGTTGGCCGCTGGTGCCCACATGGTGGCCAAAGCGCAGACGGACGAAATGGCGTTTTCCATTACCGGCCAAAACGCCCACTATGGCACCCCGGTCAACGTCAACGCACCGGGCCGCATCCCGGGCGGATCGTCGTCCGGGTCGGCGGCGGCGGTCGCTGGTGGCTTGGTGGATTTCGCCTTGGGCTCGGACACTGGTGGATCGGTTCGGATGCCGGCTGGATTTTGCGGCATTCACGGTATCCGCACGACACAGGATCGTATCCCCACCGATGGCGTCCACCCCCTTGCGCCTTGTTTTGATACGGTTGGTTGGTTCACCCAAAGTGGCGCTCTGATGCAAAAAATAGGGCAGGTCTTGCTGCCTGATTATGATCCTGGTCCGGCACCGAAACGTTTTATGGTGGCCCGGGATTGTTTTGATTTGTTACCCGATGATGCGGCACGGGCCTTGGCAGAAGCCGTAGAACAGATGGCGGGACATTTTGCGGATCGCAGCGAAATTTCCGTAAGCCCGGATGGGCCTGATAAATGGATGCCCCATTTCCGAACCCTGCAGATGGCCGATATCTGGCGCACCCACGGTGGATGGATCGAACAAACCAAACCAAACTTTGGTCCCGGTGTGGTTGATCGTTTTGCCATGTCGGCAACAATCACGGTGGACATGGTGGCCGATAGTACAATTGTGCGCGACCAAGTGCGCCAACGGCTGGATGAAATATTGGGCGACGATGGCATCCTTTGCCTGCCCACGGCACCGGGCATCGCGCCTTTGTGTGAAACGCCGGAAGGGGACCTGGATGATTTTCGGTGGCGTAGCATGGGGCTCAGTTGTGTGGCGGGCCTGTCGGGTTGCCCTCAGATAAACCTACCCCTGGCTAGCCTTGATGGTTGTCCCCTGGGCCTGGGCCTTATTGCAGGACGGGGGCGTGATGAGGCGCTGTTGCAATTGGCATCAAAGATCGCACCGTAATGGCGAATAATCGCAGCGACCCATTGTCGATGGCCGAACAGGCCCATCCGGCCATGGGACGGGTGCGGGTCAGGACGTTGTTGACCATCAGGTGGCTGGCCATCGCCGGGCAGTTGGCGGCCTTGTTGATGGTCGATAAGGTCATGCAGTTCAATTTGCCTATGGTCCCGGCGATGATCACCATTGGCATCTCCCTGGCCGTTAATTTGTGGATTCTGACACGCTACAACTCCAACCAATGGCACCATGATAGAGGGGCGACGGCCTATCTGGCCTTTGATATCGTGCAATTGGCGGTGATGCTGTTTTTGACCGGCGGTTTGGATAACCCTTTCGCATTGTTGTTCCTGGTTCCGGTCACCATCTCGGCTACCATCCTCAGCCTGCGCAGCGCCATTTATCTAGGTGTCCTGGCCGTGTTCTGTGTCAGCTTTCTGGCTGTATATCATTTACCTTTGCCCTGGCCGGCACCGGGCTTTCAGCTGCCGCAAATGTACGCTGCGGCCATCTGGGTCTCGCTGATCCTGGGTACGGTATTTCTGATGTTCTATGCCTGGCGGGTGGCGGAGGAAACCCGGCGTATGTCGGACGCCCTGGCGGCGACGCAGATCCATCTTTCCCAGGAACGGGAATTGTCCGCCCTGGGCAGTCTGGCCGCCGCCGCCGCCCACGAACTGGGGACACCCTTGGGCACCATCGCCCTAGTCGTTAAGGAACTGTTGCATGGACAGCCCGAAGGTGGAGAGGTCCACACGGATCTGGAATTGCTGGACGGTGAAGTGGCCCGCTGCCGTACCATTTTGGCCAGTCTGGCCGGGGACCCATCGGCAGGTGTGGATCCGGCGGTCTCCCAGCTGGGTTTTGATGCCTTGATTAATGATATCAGTGAAGATTATGGCGACGATGACACAGCCGTTAGGGTGACGGCCAATGCTGCGATGCCTGGGACGCCTGCCCCTTTGATGCGGCGCAGCCCTGAATTGATGCAGGGGTTGGGCAACCTCATCGAAAATGCGACGGAGTTCGCCCGTTCCCGGGTAGAGCTGGAATATTCCTGGGACGCAGAGCAGGTTGAACTGACGATCAGCGACGATGGCCCCGGTTTTGCTGCAAATATCCTCGGCCTGTTAGGTGATCCCTATATTTCCACCCGCCCGGATAGCGGACGTATGGGCCTTGGTGTATTCATCTCAAAAACCTTGTTGGAGCGCACGGGCGCGGCCCTGCATTTCTTTAATCGGGGGCGTGGCCTGGGTGCAACGGTTGTCATTCGCTGGCCAAGGCACATAATAGACCTCACAATCGTCGATGCCGTATCGGACGGCAACAATCTTGAACAATGATATCTGCGATTAATGGGAGCATATAGATGAGCGGTGATGAGGCGGGCAGCGATACCGGCGGCAATGCGGGCCCAGGTGCGAGTACGGGCGCCGGTACGGGCCGGTCGCTGCTTTTGGTCGACGATGACCAGGTTTGGCTACAACGCCTGGCGGTGGCCATGGAACGGCGCGACTTTGCCGTGATAACAGCTGGTTCCGTGAAAGACGCCATCGCGTTGGCAAAAAAGGACGCCCCCGACTATGCGGTGATCGACCTGCGCCTGGAAGATGGTAGCGGTTTGGAGGTGGTTGAGGTCTTGCGCGATGTGCGGCCCGACGGGCGCATCATTATGCTGACGGGCTATGGCAATATCGCCACGGCAGTGGCGGCGGTGAAACTTGGCGCGGTGGACTATCTGTCAAAGCCGGCGGATGCCGATGCGATCGAAGCTGCGTTATTGGCTGAAACGGGCGATGCCCCGGCCCCGCCCGAACGCCCCATGTCCGCTGATCGCGTGCGTTGGGAACATATTCAACGGGTCTATGAAATGTGTAATCGCAACGTCTCGGAAACCGCGCGGCAATTGAATATGCACCGCCGTACATTGCAGCGCATTCTGGCCAAACGCTCGCCCAAGGAATAGGCGGCCATTATTGTAATTGAGGGACGTGTTTTGATATGAGTGCCCAGAGTGCCCTGAGTGGTATCAAGGTGGTGGAGATTGGCGAGGGCGTCGCGCTGGGCTATTGCGGCGCGCTTTTTGCAGCCTGTGGCGCGAATGTCATCAAGGTTGAGGCGCCGGGCAAAGGCGATGCAGTACGCCGCCTGCCCCCCTTTGCCCCCGGCGTTGCCGCACCCGAAGCCAGCGGTATGCATGCTTTCTTAAGTGCCGGAAAATCCAACATTGCCATCGATTTGACTAAACCGGATGGGGCCGCCCTGGTCCTGGATATGATCCGTGATGCGGATATTATTTTGGATGCCATGGGCCCTGGTATGGGGGCCGCCGTTAGCCTGGGCTATGACCATGTGAAAGCCGTCGCGCCGAATGTGACTATGGTGGCGTTAAGTTGGTTCGGCGATGACGGCACGCGACGGGACTGGTTGGGCAGCGATGCAATTGCCCAAGCCCTGGCCGGTTTTATCTATCCCATCGGGGAAAAGGACGGCCCGCCAATTATACCGGGTGGATATTTCGCCCAGATCACGGGCGGCCTGACTGCCTTTAATGCGGCCATGACCGCCCTGATAGGCAATCAAGCAGGCGATGACGGCGCCTATATTGATCTTTCTATTCAGGAAGCGCAGACGACGTATACCGAAACCGCCGGTGTCCGCCTGGCCTATGACGGCCCGGTGTCCATCCGGCGCAGTGTCAATATTTTCACGCCAACCTACCCGCAAACCATCTACCCTGCGTCTGATGGTTGGATTGGTGTCACCGTCCTGACGCCGCAGCAATGGCGCACCTGTTGCGAATTGCTCGACGCACCGGAATTGGCGGACGACCCGCGTTTTTTAACGGCGGAAACCCGCAGCGTTCGAGCGCACGAGTTGGATGAAATTTTGCTGCCGTTGTTTGCCAAGCGCCCGGCCCTGGAATGGTTTCACGCGGCACAGACCCGCCGCGTCCCCTTGGCCCTGGTGCCGACTATGGCCGATCTGGCTGATCTGGATCATTTTCAGGCTCGGGATGTCCTGGCCACGTATCAACATCCTGACCTGGGCGAATTTACCGCCGCCACCATCCCGTGGAAGCTGGCCGCGACGCCGCTGCACAGGGGCGGCACCGCACCACGATTGGGGCAGCACACCCATGATGTTTTGCTGGAACTGGGTATGGACGAGGCAAAGATTGCGGCCTTCGCTTCCCAGGGCGTCATTAGTTTAGGCGGGGCGACCTCATGAGCAAAAAATTACCCCTGCGTGATATCCGCATTGTTGATCTGACCATGGGCTGGTCCGGCCCCTTGGCCACGCGCCATATGGGCGACATGGGGGCGGAGGTGATTAAGATCGAATCCTGTACCCATCCCGACTGGTGGCGCGGCTGGGGCCATTCGGCAGAAGCCCTGGCCGATCTCGAACATGAAAAGGCCGCGGCCTTTAACCAAATCAATCGCAACAAACAGGGCGTCGCCATTGATCTGACCAAACCGGAAGGACAGGCCCTGGCCCTGCGCCTGGTGGCCCGCGCCGATGCGGTGATCGAAAACCAGGCGACGGGCGTGATGGCTAAACTGGGCCTGTCCTATGATGAACTACGCGCGGCAAACCCCTCTATCATCATGATGTCCCTGCCGGCGTTCGGTGCTGCGGGGCCCTGGTCGGGCTATCGTGGTTATGGCTCGACCGTGGAACATGGTGCAGGTCTGCCCTATCTGACCGGGGATGAGGGCGGACCGCCCATACAGACCCATTCCGCCCTTGGCGATGCCTATGCCGGCCTGAATGCCATGGGGGCGTTGCTGGTGGCCTTGTTCCATCGCAAACGTACGGGCGAGGGACAGTATGTCGAATTTTCGCAAGTTGAATGCATGTTGCAACAAGGCGTCCACGGCACAATTGCACAGGGCCTGACAGGTGCGCCGCCCGAACGCACCGGCAACCGTCATCCGGCCTTCGTGCCCCACGGCTGTTTTGCCTGCGCGGCACCTGATAGCTGGCTTGTCGTTGCTGTCACGGAGGATGCCCAATGGCCGAAACTATGTACCGTGATAGGGCGGGACGATCTTAGTGCCCGTGCGGATTTGCACGCAGCAGATGGACGCAGAGCGATAGAGAGTGAAATTGAAGCCGCCATATCTGCCTGGACAACAACCCAAGGTGCAGACGCCGCCATGGTGACCTTGCAAAATGCCGGGGTCCCCGCCGGTGTGACCCGGCGACCCACGGATCTGCTGGACGACCCCCATTATGCAGAGCGTGGTTTCTGGCAAGAGATCGACCGCGCCGTGGTTGGGCTGAAACCTCATCCATTAACCCCATGGCGTTTTGATGGTGAACGCGGTCCTTTGCGTACACCCGCGCCGTTGTTGGGCGAATATAACCGCGCCGTCTTTTGCGGCATCCTCGGCATGAGCGACGCGGAATTCGCAGCGTTAGTGGCCGCCGACGTTATCGGTGATCAACCCATGGTGATGGATTAGCCGGTGATGGATTTTGCTACCTAATTTAGGCCGCGACGGCGGCCCGGCGCTTACGCGCCGCCCGCGCAGAGTGGTGCGCCCTTGCGCACACACCTGAGCGATAAAGAATCAGCGGGCCAGATAGCCACCATCCACGGGGACTTCGATGCCGGTGATGTAGGAGGCTTCGTCTGAGGCCAGGAACAAATTCGCGTAAGCGACTTCCTCCACCCGGCCTTCGCGGCCTGCGGGAATGGCCGAAATCATTTTACGCCGCACGTCCGGGTCCGCACTCATCATCGAGGTGCGCATGGCGGGCATAATGCCGGGGTGTACAGAGTTAACCCGGATGCCGTCCTTGGCATACTGCACGGCGGCAGCCTTGGTTGCCAGGCGCACCGCGCCTTTGGCGGCGTTATACCCCATATGAACAAAGTCCTGTCCAACAAAGCCGGAGATGGAGGAGATATTGACGATGGAGCCGCCGCCCTGTGCCTGCATGCCGGGAATGACGGATCGCATACCAAGGAAGACACTTTTTGCGTTGATACTCATCTGCTTGTCCCAGGTATCCATATTCAACAGATCCGGATGGCTACCGCTGACACCGGCGTTGTTGACCAAAATATCAACCCGGCCATAGGCAGCAATGGTATCGGCGATGGCCTGGCTCCATTCAGCCTCGTTCGAAACATCCAGTTTCTGGAACCGCGCCGTGCCTCCCGATGCCTCTATGGTGCCAACAATTTCTGCGCCCTCCACCTCCAACAGATCGGCGACGACCACCTTGGCGCCTTCACGGGCAAACAGGGTGGCCGTCGATGCCCCCATGCCTGACGCTGCGCCGGTGACGATGGCAACCTTATCCTGCAAACGCATATCTAATCTCCCTGACAATATGTGATCTAAAACTGGTAAAGGCGGCCCACGGCGGACGGTACAACTTTGTCACCAAAGGCATTTACCAGCGCCGTTACGGCGCGATAACCGGTGCAATGGGCCGGAACGATCACATCCAGATCGAAATCCGCCATGCGTCCCACCGTGTCGGGAATGATCGGCTCTATCTCCGCGCCGGATAGGTGAAACCCGCCCATGGCGCAATAGAGATTTTCATCGCCAAATTGGGCTTTCGCATCTTCCAGAACATTGATGATGCCCGCATGGGAGCAGGCGGAAAAAATGATGATGCCTTTATCTTTTACATTAACCGCCAAATACCGCTCGTCCATGATCCATGGATCGGGCTCCCATTCCTCACTTTCGGGCGTCGCCTTGCGGACATGTCCGGGCAGGCCTTTTTCAAACGGGGTGACGCGGGGAATTTCACCGCTGATGAAATAGCAATCATCGACAACGGTTTGCGCCTCTTTCGTGCATTGCACGTCTGCCCCAAGGGCGTTTAGTTCCGCCTCGGACGGGACATCCTGGAAAGGCAAGACAAAGCCGTTGGGAAACTGTCTGCCGCGGCGGCAAAACATATCGGGATGCATATGGAACGGGATCTTCCGATCATCACCATCCTTACGCATCAGTTTCAGGGCCGCCAGCAATCCACCCCCATGATCCCAATGGCCGTGGGATAACATGGCGGCATCGATTTCGCCGAATTTCACGCCTAGCTTTTCGCCATTGCGCTGCACTGTGTATTCTTCCGGGCCTGCATCAAACAGAAAGCTGCGGCTGTCATTGCCAAAATGTACTGTTACCACCAGGGATAAACCGTGATGGGCACAGCACATGCAGTCGCCGCGAAGGGCGCGCATGCCAAGGCCGCTTAGGGTTTTGAACTCCTGCTCCACGTTTTCGGGGACGGACGACAGGCTGTCGGTAACATTGTCGACCAGGACGCGGATATCGACGCTGTCGACAACGCGAAGGGAATGTGCAGCAGATGTCATCGTAACCTCCCATAACCAATTTTTTTGATTGTTGATCGCCTATGGGATCGTCCATCAGATTGATTGCCGGGTCAATCCTCGTCGAATTTGGCTTCCGTCAAGGCGGCCAGGGCGGCGATGGCCTCCGCCGCGTCGGCACCTATGGCGCGAACTTCGATTTCCGTGCCCGGTGCAGCGGCCAGCATCATCAGGCCCATAATGGACCGACCCGGCACTTCAACGCCTTGTCGGGTCACGTAAATTTCTGCTTCGAAACGTTCTGCGCAATTGACGAATTTGGCCGCCGCGCGGGCGTGCAGGCCACGCCGGTTGATGATGGGAAGGGTACGCTGAACGGTGTCGTTACTCACTTATCACCCTGCAATAAAATCGACGCTACATTGATATATTTACGCCCCGAATCCTGGGCCTGGACCACGGCTTCTGCCAGATTATCATCCTTACGGACCTTCACCAGCTTGATCAGCATGGGCAGGTTCATGCCCGCAATAACCTCTACATTGGCGCGGTCCAGCAAGGATATGGCCAAATTGGACGGGGTGCCGCCAAACATATCGGTCAATATGATAACCCCGTTGCCCGTATCCACGTCCTCCACCGCCTGAACGATTTCCTTGCGGCGTTGTTCCATATCGTCATCCGGGCCAATGGAAATGGCGCGAATGGCTTCTTGGGGGCCGACCACATGCTCGGTCGCGGCGATGAATTCATCGGCCAGGCGACCATGGGTGACTAAGACCATGCCTATCATTTGTCGCTTATCATCCCCGGCTTATCATCAGTAATTCAATAATTATGGTTCTTACAGTAATCATTCTTGTACTCAATTTACAGTTTGTCTACATCACGATGGCGCACCTGCACGTCATGCCCGGCGGCAACCAAACGTTCGGTCAATTGTTCAGCCGTATAGACGGAGCGGTGACGCCCACCTGTACAACCAATCGCCACCGTCAAATAGCTTTTTCCTTCCCGTCGATAAAGCGGCAAAAGCGTTTCCAGCATATTCGTCAAAGATGCCAAAAACGGCTCACACGCTGGATCGTTCGCAATATAGGTACCGACGCCGGGATCCCGCCCCGTCAACGGTCGCAGATCATCCACATAATGGGGGTTGGCCAGAAAGCGCACATCGAAAACCAGGTCCGCTTCCCGCGGCAAACCCTGCCGATAGGAAAAGGATTGTACCGAAACAGCCAGGCCCGGATCACCGCGCGGGCGAAATTGCCCCGCCAACAATGCCCGCAGTGCCCCCACCGTCAGGTTGGAAGTATCGATCAGCAAATCAGCGCGGTCCTTTATGGGCGCCAGCAATTGCCGCTCCCGTATAATGCCGTCCATGACCTGGCGGTCTTCCGCCAGGGGGTGCCGCCGCCGGGTTTCGGTAAAACGCCGGGCCAGAATTTCGTTATCGCAATCCAGAAAGATCACATCCAGGTCAATATCGTCACGGGCCCGCAAGGGTGCCGTAGCCTGATCAAAGGCGGTGGCTGAGAAATCCTTCTGCCGAAAATCCACTGCAATGGCGATGGCGTGGCTGTCGTCGTCCCCACCGCCACGACTGTTTCCGGGCTGGGTCAGAGGGTGCAGCAGGCGGGCGATCAGGGTCAGGGGCAGATTGTCGATGGCCTCAAAGCCTACATCTTCAAGTGCTTTCAGGGACAGGGTTCGTCCGGCACCAGACAGGCCGGTCACCAGCAACAGGCGCACCGCTGGTTGCGGATCAGTGTCCGTTGTTTTCCCTCTCATCCGCGTCAAGCCTGTCGCTGTCATGAGCGCAAAATATCCTCATCCAGAGATCGCACCAAAAGGGCAATCTTGTCCGGTGCAGATGCCTCGAATGGTGCACATGGGTACAGAGGAAGGTCAACACCGGCAATATTTTCGAATGCCTTTTCAGGCATCCGGGGCACTGCGCTGCCCGTATCCGAAACCAAATCCAACACCAGGCCAAGGCGCGCTTCAGATACGCTCTCAACCATAACCAGGCCAACGCCCCGCACTTCCATCAGGCCGGCGATTTGCGCAGGTGCCGCAGCCCACACCTCGTCACCGCGCCGGGTTACCTCAACCTGATCATCGGCCACCAGTCGGGCACCCAGATCATCCCGGCCCAGCAGACGCAAAGCCAGATCAGACTTGCCTGATCCCGATGGCCCCCGCAACAACACAGCCCAAGGCCCGATATTGTTGCCTATGCCAATCGCTATGCAGGTGCCGTGCAGCAGGCTCATACGCTAGACACCCTCAGCTTCAAATGCAGTTTCCGTCATAAAGATAGGGGAATTTTCCAGATCGATAAAATTCAGCTCGTCCTTGTACATCTCCCGCCCCGCCGCGCGACCGTCGTCCGTGCCCGTGGCGGTGATGAAATGTTCCAGATCATCCCACCAGACCACCGCAACGCCGTCATAATCTTGCGGTCCGCCCCGAGATTTGTTGATCTGATCAGCCGCCGGTCCCGTACTGGTATGCCATTGCTGATATTTCCTGGCATCGAAGGCTTTCATATTGCTTTTCATCAGGGGGCCATGACTTTCCCGCCAATAGCGTTGAAATTCCTCCCGGCTTAAGCCTTCTTTCCGGCGCAGACAAAACACGAGGGTCAACATTATTCTCTCCCTTACCAATACAGAGTTTCATGTTATGAGTTTCCGCGAGATGACACTAGTGTTGGGATTTCTGTATGCGGTATTTTGAAGATATTGAGGTTGGTGAGGTCTGGGACCTGGGCCAAAGGAACGTCGATGAGGCGGAGATCGTCGAATTCGCCACGAAGTATGATCCACAGTCGTTTCACATCGATGAAGCGGCAGCGGCGAGCAGCTTTTTTGGCGGGATAATCGCGTCTGGTTGGCATACCTCTGCCATCATGATGGGATTGCTGGCCGGTTCTATTAAGCGCCAGAAGCTTCACAGCCTTGGTGGGCCGGGCATTGATCAATGCCGCTGGTTGGTACCTGTACGCCCCGGCGATGTGCTGCATGGACGCTCCACCGTGGTGGCGGTCCGGCCATCAAGCTCAAAACCCATGGGTTTGGTAACCCTGCGGACGGAGGTTTTCAATCAAAGTGATGCCAAGGTTGCCCAGATGCAAGGCGTGGGCATGTACGGCTGCCGCCCCTCGACACCGACAGGAGTCGGCGCATGACCTATTTGGAAGATATCGTTGTCGGGACCGAACGATCATTTGGTCAGTACGAAGTGACGGAGGGGGAGATCATCGCCTTTGGCAAACTTTACGATGATCAGCCATTCCACACGGACCCAGAGGCGGCCAAGGACAGTATCTATGGCGGACTGATCGCGTCGGGCTGGCATACATGTGCGATGTTCATGCGCATGGCAGTCGATGCCCAGGACAAAGATAACAGCCTTGCGGGCCTGGGCTCGCCCGGATTTGATGACCTTAAATGGCTTTTGCCCGTGCGGCCCGGCGATACTTTGTCCGCGCAAACGAAAATCCTGTCGGCCACGCCGTCGCGCAGCAAACTGGACCGGGGCACGGTGCGTATTCAGATCACAATCTTTAATCAAACGGGTGCGCTTGTGTTGGAGATGACCTCCATGGGACGATATCTGCGACGGCCAACGACCTCGTAGGCCGCCTGATAATTACCGCGGACATGCTGACGGCCTATCCCGGACGTGCCATACTGCAGGAAAGCAAACGACAACAATCATATTGGGGAGCGAACGATCATGGGAACGGATTTTACCTTAACGGCGGAAGACGGACACACATTGGGTGCCTACCGGGCCAATCCGTCAGGTACACCAAAGGGCGGCGTCATCGTCATTCAGGAGATTTTTGGCGTGAACGTCCATATTCGCGAAACCTGTGACCGCTTTGCAGCTGACGGCTATGTGGCCATTGCGCCTGCCCTTTATGACCGCACGGACACCAAAAACTGCTCCCTGGGTTACACGCCAGAGGACATCGCCATTGGCCGGGACCTTAAGGATGCATTTTCCTGGGACCTGTCCATGCTTGATTTGAAGGCTGCGAAGGCTGTGCTGGAAGGTGAGGGCCTGAAGGTCGGCACCGTCGGTTATTGCTGGGGCGGTACGATATCTTATCTGGCCGGCACCCGCCTGGGCGTTGCGGCATCCGTGGTCTATTACGGCGGCCAAATCATGCCCTACATTGATGAAAAAGAAGGCTGCCCCTTGCTGATGCATTTTGGTGAGCATGACAAAGGCATTCCCCTCGATGATGTGGCCGCTATCGACAAAGCCCACCCTGATGCAGTGGTGCATATTTATGACGCCGATCACGGCTTCAACTGCGACCATCGCGGTTCTTACAACGAAGCGGCGGGTGATCTCGCCCGAGAACGCACGATGGAGCTGTTCGCTGCACAGTTAAGCTAACGCTGATTGGCTTAAACACTTCGCTTCACGTCTGGGTGAGGGCGCGCCACAAAGGCGCGCCCTTTCTCTATGATTGATCCAATATTCATTTCATAGAGAGGGCCTGCCATGTCGTCGCAGCGAACGCGCAATCTCATTGTGAGCTTTATTACCGTACTGTTTTTCTGGCCCATAGCCGGGCAAGCGGATCAGGGTTATCCCCACGACGGCATGATCGTCATCGACTGTCAGAAAACGTTCAAGTCATTGTTCAATGACCTGGACCGGGCCGTGCGCAAACATCGCATGGGTGTTGTCGGCCGCGCCTCCGCCTCCATGGGTGCGGCGCGCAATGGGGTGGAGATCCCCGGCAATGGTGTCTATGGGATTTATCGCAATGATTTCGCTGTGCGTATGTTGCGGGCCAGTGTGCCCGCCGGCATCGAAGCCCCTTTACGGATCTACATCACGCAAAAACCTGATGACACATCGCGCCTGACCTACCGGAGGCCAACGGCGGTGTTCAAACCCTATGGCAGTGCTGATCTGGATGTCATGGCGGGGGAACTTGATGTGATCTTTGCCAAGATCGCTGCGGATGCTGTGGCAAATCAGCCTGCTTCCGTCCTGAACATGACCGTAAAGCGCGCACCAATGACCGTGCCGCCAAAGGTGCCGCCGGAACCATATCTGTTGGCCGCCTGGATGGTGCCGCCGTGGGCTTCAACGATTTGACGGCAGATGGACAGGCCCAACCCGGAATGCTGACCGAAGACTTCCCCCGCCGGGCGTTGGCTGTAAAATCTTTGAAAGATCGCTTCTTCCTGACCGGGCGGAATGCCGGGGCCTTCGTCCTCTACGGTTAATTGAACATCCCCAGCCAGACGATTAAGGGACAACTTGATGCGCCCACCGGGGGGCGAGAAGGATAGCGCATTGCCCAGCAGGTTATCCACCACCTGGCCCAAGCGGCTGGGCAGGCCCTCGATCAAAATTCTGGGCCCTGGATCAATGTCCAAATCAAATGTGGGTCCGGACGCGTCCTGGCTCGACTGGCGCATGGACAATAAAGTCTGCAGCAGGGCTGCCAGATCCACTGTCTCCAATTCTTCGCGGGCCAGTTCCGCATCAATGCGGCTGGCATTTGATATATCGCTGATCAAGCGGTCCATGCGCCGGACGTCCTGGGCCATGACGGCCATCAAATTGGCCTTTTGTGCCGGATCGTCAGTAAGCTCCACGGTCTCCAAAGCGCTGCGTAGGGAGGTTAGGGGGTTCTTGATTTCATGGGCCACATCGGCGGCAAAAACTTCAATCGCATCCAGGCGTTCATACAAGGCTTCCGTCATCTCGTGCAGGGCAACGGACAGATCGCCGATTTCGTCATGGCGGCGGCTAAGGTCGGGAATTTGTGCCCGCCGCCCGCGCCAGCGACGCACCTGATCCGCCGCCTTGGCCAATCGACCCACAGGCCCCGAAATGGTTCCGGCCAGAAAGAATGACATCAAAACAGTGACGCTGAGCGCCAGGGCGGAGGCTTGCAAGATGGCCAGGCGCGCGTTGCGCACACCCTCCTCGATTTCCGCACTATCGGCGGACAGCAACAATGCGCCCGCCACACGGCGCAATTGCTGTACCGGAACGGCGACGGTTAGGATCAGGGTTTCATTCTTACCCCTGCGGATCGCGCCGCCGACCTCCCCCCTCAGTGCGACGGACAATTCGGGATAGTCCACCAAGCCATGGCCCAAACGTTCCTGATAGGGAGGAAAGACCGGCCCTTGCGGCAAGCTGGGCAACAGCCAGTCATAGACCCGGTTGAATAATCCCAGAATACGATCAGAGCGGTCGGTAGGAGGCAGATAGCGCAACTGCACTTGTCGCCCGGCGGCAACCAGTGCCCGGCTGTCGGCCAGCATGTCACCGTTGGGTTGATACAATCTGGCCCTGGTCAATGTGGGAACGACCAGACGCCGGATAATCCGGGCGGATATTTTGCCTTCCAGGTGGCGACGATTTTCTGCACCCGTCAAAGCGCTTTCGCCCAGGGCACCGGCAATTACCTCAGCCTGACTTTGCAAAGAGGCGATTTTGGCATCCAACAGACCGTCACGATATTGATCCAGATAAAATATCCCCCCGACCAGCACGCCAAGGGCCAGGACATTGGGTGCCAGGATGCGCAGGGTCAGGGTGGAGAAACGTCGCCGCCGCTCATCACCAGGGCCGCCGCCTTTGCCGGTGGCAGCAGGTGCGGGTGCGGGTGCCGCGGGGCGGGGGCCGGGTAGGCCAAGCTGCCTCACAATCGCATCTCCCCCAACCATTCGGGCCGGCAATCGATGGGCAGGCTATTCCTGGAAACGATAGCCGAGGCCGTACAATGTTTCGATACGGGTAAAGTCATCATCGGCGGCCTTAAACTTTCGGCGCAGGCGTTTGATATGAGAATCAATTGTGCGGTCATCGACGTATATATTGTCGCCATATGCCGCATCCATCAACTGGTCACGGCTTTTTACATGGCCGGGATGTTTGACCAGGGCCTGCAGGATCAAAAATTCGGTTACCGTTAATTGCACCCCGGCATTACGCCAGGTGCATTCATGGCGGGTTGGGTCCAGGCGCAGATCACCCCGGATCAGCAATGCGCCTTCATCGCTTTGACCACCCAGTGCCCCTGGCCCGGCTGTGACATCCGCCCGACGTAGTACGGCGCGAATGCGTTCGATCAACAGGCGTTGGGAAAACGGTTTACGGATAAAATCATCCGCGCCCATTTTCAGGCCCAGCATTTCATCAATTTCCTCGTCCTTGGAAGTTAGGAAAATAACCGGCACCGCTGAAACCCGACGCAGTTTGTTCAATAATTCCATACCGTCCATGCCCGGCATCTTGATATCCAGCACGGCCAGGTCCGGCGCCTTTTGGGACATTGCCGCCAAGGCCGCCTGACTGTCCGAATAGGTCACGACCTTGAAACCCTCCGCCTCCAACGCAATAGAAACAGAGGTCAAAATATTGCGGTCGTCATCGACTAACGTGATGGTCGCGGCCATGCGATCTCCCTTCGTCCCTGCCCATCATGTAGGCAGCTTCGTCATAGCATCAAGTGTGGCCCGAAATGGGGCCGGATTGTGACCATATCAGGGCAAAGTTAACTAAAGGCGCGCCACTGGGTGCTTCGAAATATAATAGAAGCGGCCCGCCAATAAAATGGAGGCCAGGGTGACGCCGCAAAATGTGCCCATCATCAGGCCAGGGGTGCCGTATCCGGCCCAAAAGGCAAAACCCCGCGCCGCTGGCACCATGACAAAAAGAAAGGCGAATAGGTGCAATACGGACGGCACCCAAACATCCCCCGCCCCTCGCAGTGCGCCCATCAAAACGCCTTGCGCGCCGTCGCTGATCAAAGTTGCCGCCGCCACAAATAGGGTGGGTATGGCGATGGCCAATAACACGGGGTCTTGGGTAAATATCTTCGCCAATGGTCCTGGGAATATGGCGACGACAATCGCCATTATTGCCATGAGGACAGTAATGGTGAACAGACCGGCCCAGCCCGAAAGTACCATTTGCCGATGGTTTTGACGTCCAATGGCCAGGCCGACATGCACGGCCGTTGCGGTGCCGACGCCGATGGCACCCATGTAACAGAACGCGACCAACATCATGACAACCTGGAATGCACCCACCGCCTCGGTGCCCAGGTGGCCCGCGAATATGGTCAGGGACGCAAAGGCCGCGGATTCCAATCCCTGCGCCAGCCCCAGGGGATAGCCCAGGCTACGCAGTTTTCGCCCGATCTCCGCCGCGCGAAACATCTGTCGGCGCACGTTATAATGGCCGCCATCCCGCATACGCAGAATATACATGACCGCCAACAGACCGATGATCCAGCGGACAATCGTTGTCGCCCAGGCGGCACCCTCGCCACCAGACGTAATTTGGCTAATCTGTGCAATCGGTCCGTCGATCAACAGCCAGTTCAGGGCCACATTCAGGATGTTCGCAGTGATTGTAATAACAAGGCCGGGCCCGGGGCGGCCCAGGGATTCCAAAAACAAAATGGAGGCGGTAAAAACCAGTTGGCCCGGTAGCCCCAGGTTTAGAATGACCAGAACGCTCCCGGCACCAGCTGCCAGGTCCGCCTCCTGCCCCTGTAGTTCATAGAAGAATGCGCCGCCCTGGGCCAACAATGCAAAAAACACGCCCAGGACAAGGGCATGCATCACCGAAACCCGCCAGATCACACCGCAATCCTGGTGCCGCCTGGCACCATAGGCTTGTGAACACAAAATTGCTGTGCCCACCAACATACCGACGCCAATCAACATACAGACCATATGCACCGCATGGCCCAGACTATAGAACGCCAGTTCCCGACTGCTGACATAACCGGTCATAGCCGTATCGACCATGATCAGCACCAGCATACCCGTTCGCGCGGCCGTGACCGGCACTGCTAGTTTGCCAATGGCACCCACGCGCGCAAAGAAATCGGCTGTGAGGCCGCGATTAGGTGTTCTGGGGTCGGTCGTGTTCATGGGGTATAATGATTGCTGAGTGTTGGCACGGGAATAGTTTCGCTGACGCGCTATACGCGCCTTTGACAATAATTGCCACGGAACAATATACGGAACAATGCAATGACATCATCAGATGTTTCCCACCGACAGACAGCCCGTGATCTGATGCGGTCCCAGGATTGGGGGGTGCTGGCGACTGCTATGCCTGGTGATGGCCACCCCTATGCGTCCCTGGTTCTTGTTGCGGCGGACTATGACGCGACGCCCATATTGCTGATGTCTGACTTGGCGGAACATGCCAAGAATATCGCGGGCGATGATCGTGTCTCGTTGTTGTTCGATGGCACCCGTGGTTTATCCTCACCCCTGACCGGCGCACGGCTCAGTGTTCAGGGCCGTGCCGAACGCTGTAACGACGCGCGCCTTCGCGACCGCTTTCTGGCCCGCCATGAAGATGCCTCTCAGTATGTCGATTTTGGCGATTTTGCATTTTATCGCGTGGTGGTCGCGCGGGGGCATCTCGTCGCGGGCTTTGGCAAGATCGAATGGATTGATCGCGGCGACCTTTTGTACAGCGCGTCGGAGGCAGCCGATTTAAATGGCATGCATGAATGGGAAGCTTCTGCCAATCGTCACATGAACGAGGATCACAGCGACGCCATCCAAAACTATGCCCAGAACCTCCTCAATGGGCAGGGTGATGGCTGGACGATGACCGGTTGTGACCCGGAAGGTTGTGATTTACGCCGGGGGGCTGATGTCCTGCGTCTGGCCTTCCCCGAACCCTGCCATGACCCCGATTCGCTGCGCCGGCAACTTGTGGCCCTGGCCCGCCGTGCCGCTGTTCAACATCCCGAAACATAGTTAATCCGGCGCGGCGGTCTAAAACGCCCCTATGTCACAGCCTGCGCCAAATTGCCGCACCCTTTAGGGCAAATGCCATTTTGCGCAATAGGATTATTGCCTCTTAAACAAATGGCGCTTATCTTGGCGATAGGGGCATCATTTAATAAGGGCGGGTGCATATTCGCCGTCATCGACAAACAATTAACGCTTAGGGTCTGTCGGCAAAAATGCCGGTGGACGTTTCGTCGTCTCGTAGGAGAATACCGTGACGCAGATCGGAGCTAACATCAGCCGCCATGGGCTGAACATCCACGGCATCAACAATGCCGCCAACGAATATTGGAATCTGGAAGCGCCCGCGCTGTACCAGATGGCTTTGGCCAACAATGAAGCGGAATTAAGTCAGGGCGGCGCCCTTGTTTGCCGCACAGGTGTCCATACGGGGCGCTCTGCCAATGACAAGTTCATTGTGCGTGAGGCAGAGAATGAAGCCAATATCGATTGGGGCTCTGTTAACAAGCCGATCGAACCCGATCAATTCGACGATATTTTGCAGGCGCACCTGGCCCATTACGAAGGCAAGGACCTGTATGTCCAGGATGTCTGGGCCGGTGCCGACAAGGGCCACCGTCTGGCCGTTCGGGTTGTAACTGAACAGGCCTGGCATACATTGTTTGCCCGCAACATGTTCATTCAGCCCACAGCGGAAGAACTGGCGAATTTCGAACCGCAGTTCACGATCATGCAGGCGCCTGAGTTGGAGGCACCAACGGGTACCCCAGGTTTGGGATCCGGTACCTATATTCTGGCGAATTTCGAACGGCGTATTGTTCTGATCGGCGGTACGTCTTATGCGGGCGAGATCAAAAAGTCCGTATTTTCGATCCTGAATTATATTCTGCCGGGCAATGATGTCTTGCCCATGCATTGTTCCGTCAATGTGGGCGCGGATGGTGGTGCGGCGATTTTCTTTGGCCTTTCGGGCACCGGCAAAACCACGTTATCGGCGGATCCCAACCGGCAGTTGGTGGGCGATGATGAACATGGTTGGGGTGATGCCGGCCTGTTCAATTTTGAAGGCGGCTGTTACGCCAAGGTGATTAATCTGTCGGCCGAGGCGGAACCGGAAATTTTTGCCACCACACGGCGTTTCGGCAC
This sequence comes from Alphaproteobacteria bacterium, assembly GCA_028824965.1. Taxonomy (GTDB): domain Bacteria; phylum Pseudomonadota; class Alphaproteobacteria. The sequence goes on from JAPKBD010000004.1 coordinate 19,898, forward strand.
AGTGCTTGAAAATGTTGTGATGGACCCTGATACACGGGTTCTGGATCTGGACGATGGCCGCTATACGGAAAACACCCGGGCCTCGTACCCATTGGACTTTATTCCGAATATCGCCGAATCCGGTACGTCCGGGCATCCGCGCAATGTAGTGATGTTGACGGCGGATGCCTTTGGCGTGCTGCCGCCGCTATCCAAGTTGACGCCCGAACAGGCGATGTATCATTTCCTCTCGGGCTATACGGCCAAGGTTGCCGGCACGGAAAAAGGCGTGGGCAGCGAACCGCAGGCGACGTTCTCCGCCTGTTTTGGTGCCCCTTTCATGCCGCGTCATCCGGCGGTTTATGGCAACATGTTGCGCGATCGTATTGCCGAACACGGCGTCGATTGCTGGTTGGTCAACACAGGTTGGACCGGTGGCATTTATGGCACCGGTTATCGGATGCCGATCCAGCACACGCGGGCTTTGTTAAGCGCGGCGCTGGAAGGGCAATTGGTCGATGTGGCGTTCCGGAAGGACGAAAATTTCGGCCTTTTGGTCCCTGAATCCTGCCCTGGTGTTCCCAGCGAAATTCTTAATCCGCGCAGCACATGGTCGGACGGTGCGGCCTATGATGCCCAGGCAAAAGATTTGGTCGCGTTGTTCCAGGCGAATTTTGCTAAATACGATGCCCACGTGGATGACAGCGTGAAGGCTGCCGCCCCGAAGGCTGCCTAGCGAACAGCCTCTGGCTTATGGTGAGAGCCCAAGTGCATGTAGACAGGTGTGGCCATCTGCCGCATTGGCGCGCGGCACGAGGGGCCCTATCTTGCTGCTCAACGATTGATCGCCCGTAAGGGGATGTAATCGTCACAGGGGCTTGGTATTCGATCAAACAGGTTAAATTTGGAATCAAATTGAAGCTGATAATTTGATCTATCTCAAAAAGTTAGAGCAACTTGCCTGCGTTCAATAGAACGCAGATCGCTCTAAGCGCGGGGGCGCGGGTTAATGTATAAAGAGACACTCAGCAAGGATCTGGCCAAATTTGACCGGATTGGCGCTGCAACACTGGAACATGCGCGGCCCGTCACAAAGCTGGGCCTGGCGCTGTTGTTCCTGTTGATCGTTTGGGTCGGCGTCACCATTATCAGTGCGGGCGGGGAACAGCACATCGTGGTGATTACAGCCGGCATTATCGGCGGCTATATGGCATTGAATATCGGTGCCAACGATGTCGCCAATAATGTGGGGCCCGCCGTCGGCTCCCGCGCCCTGACCATGGTGGGGGCTTTGATCATCGCCTCAGTTTTTGAGGCCCTGGGCGCCATTGTCGCAGGCGGTGATGTGGTCAACACCATATCCAAGGGCATAATCGCACCGGATGATTTTCCCAGCTCCGACATGTTTATCTGGAGCATGCTGTCGGCCTTGTTAGCTGCTGCCCTGTGGGTCAATATTGCCACGATGGTGAACGCCCCTGTTTCAACCACCCATTCCATTGTTGGTGGGGTTATTGGTGCCGGTATCGCTGCCGTGGGTTTCAGCGTCATTAACTGGCCGACGTTGGGTATGATCGCTGCATCCTGGGTTATTTCACCTCTTATGGGCGGCGTTATAGCGGCAATTTTCCTGGCCTTTATCAAGGCCAATATCATCTATCGCGATGACAAGATTGCCGGAGCCAAGCGTTGGGTGCCGATCCTGGTAGCGTTGATGGCCGGGGTGTTTTCCGCCTATCTGGTCATGAAAGGTCTAAAGCGGGTCTGGACGCCTGATGGCTGGACCATCACTGCCATTGGCGTCGCGGTTTTCGCGGGGTCCTATTTCATTCTAAATCCGCTGATCCGCAAGCAGGCGGAAGGCATGGAAAACCGCAATAAATCTGTGCGGACATTATTTACAATTCCACTGATCTGCTCTGCTGCCCTGTTGTCTTTCGCCCATGGCTCTAACGATGTGGCGAATGCGGTTGGTCCCTTGGCAGCAATTGTGGGTGCTGCGGAAACCGGAGAGGTGGCCGCAAAGGTGGAAATCCCCCTTTGGGTCATGTTCATCGGCGCTGCCGGAATATCGGCGGGTTTGTTACTGTTCGGCCCGAAATTGATCCGTACCGTCGGTCAGCAGATTACCAAGATGAACCCCATGCGGGCCTATTGCGTGGCCCTGTCGGCGGCAATTACCGTGATCATTGCCTCAACCATGGGCTTGCCTGTCAGTTCGACCCATATTGCGGTGGGTGCAGTTTTTGGCGTGGGCTTTTACAGGGAATGGCAAACTGCGCGACGGACCCATATCAACCATGGCCGCTATGGTGAGGCGGGCCGGCGCATTAGGGCGAACAAGCGCAATGGTGACAATACAGAAAACTCGGCGCGCGCCTTGCGGCGCAGATTGGTCCGCCGCTCTCACGTCATGACAATTGCTGCCGCCTGGGTCATTACAGTACCTGCATCAGCCGTGATGGCAGGCGCAATTTTCTGGACCCTGCAGTATGTTCGTAGTTTTTAAGGCCATTCGTTTTTTGGTCATGAATAGCGCTCGGAAATAGCTCTTGAGAACAGGGATGAACAGGCATCATGCTGCTGGCAATTGAGGGTATAGACGGCGCCGGTAAAGGCACCCTATGTCGGGAATTATTGGTCCGCGCCAAAGCTGCCGGAATCAACGCTGCCACTTTGTCTTTTCCCCGTTATGAGGAAACCCAGTTTTCCGACCTGGTGGGTCGGTATCTTCGTGGCGAGATGGGGGCCATTGATCAAGTGCCCGTGCGCCAGGCCGCCCTGCTATATGCTGGTGACCGCTTTGAAAGCCGGGATCGTTTGTTGGCCCTTATCGCAGACCATGATCTGGTGATCCTGGACCGCTATGTGGCATCCAATATTGCTTACAACGGCGCCAAGGTTTCCGGTCAAGCGCGTGATGAGCTGATGACCTGGATCGAACAGCTGGAATTCGGTATGTTCGAATTGCCCCGCCCGGACCTGACGTTGTTGCTGGCAACATCCACGGCCCTTGCCGACCGATTGGTCGGCGAAAAAGCCGCCCGCAGCTATACGGACGAAACCAGAGACATGCATGAAGCCGACCGGGGTTATCTGGACCTGGTCGCCGACGTCTATGGCCAACTGGCCGTCGCCGGCGGCGATCACTGGTTGGTGGTTGATCCGACAGACGGTGCCGGTAACTTGCGACCACCCGATGATATCGCAGCCGGGATCTGGCAACACCCGGATCTTGCAGCCTTAGGGTAAGTCCAAGCTTACCACTATTGCGGCCGAGGCAATGACGGCGAAATCGCCAATGGCCTCATCGGGTACGTCCAGGCCACCTTTGATCACATTGACTGTGACCGTGCCATAGGGCAATGCCGCTTTAATGGCCTCCCTGTTCACTTTGTCAGGCTCCTGCACCCCGATTGTCACGTCCACAAACATCCCCGTGGATGGGTCCACGCCCAAGGTTCGGATCATGGTCAGGGATGAATGATGCAGGGCATCGTCCACGGCCCGCAACGCAGCCTTGGTATAATCGCCGCCGTGCAAATCGTTGCCCGCACCCATTTCCAGTATCACGCGTTTTTTTGTCATGACCCGGTCCCGTCCCCCGACCCTTGGGCCATGTCCAGATAAACGACGGCGGCGGCATGCGCCATCACGGTCGCATCGGTGCCTTGCTCATTGGGGATTTCCAAGCCGCCTTGGACGACTTTCACTGTACCGGTGCCATGGGGCAATACCGCCAGCACGGCTGCATGGTCCACTTGATCGGGTTGCGGCACACCGATGGTGACGGCGACCTGCATAGAATCTACATCCAGATCCAAGGCTTTCGCCACTGTCAGTGAATTGTGCCAAAGGGCATCTTTTAAGGCGCGGACCGCTGCCTTGGTATAGTCCGTGCCGCGAATATCGGTACCCATGCCGATTTCCAGCACCATACGCTTCATTGTCATTTGCCTTTCGCCTCCATTCCTGCTTTCCATGGAGCTTAAAGCATCCTGCTTGAATGGAGAAGCACATGGCTGATCTGCGTATATTTTCATACATCCCGAACCCCCGCATATGGAAGGCGACGATTGCAGCGCGCCTTTGCGGGGTGGACGTGGAATTGCGCGGGGCCAAACCGGGGCAACTATCGGAATGGCTTTGGGATTATGACGCCCGGCCCTTGAACAATGTTGATCGTGCCCGAGGGAAGGAATTGTTGCGGCAAAGCCGAACCGGCTTCAACACTGAACTGTACAAAACCGATGGCTTTTTGGCGGCGCATCCATTTGGCACCGTCCCGGCGGCATTCGGCCCGAACGGTGATATTGGCATTTTTGAATCCAATTCTATCGCCAGGGCTGTTGCGCGATTGCGACGTCATGGCCCTGCCTTGTATGGGGATGATCCATATGAGGCATCCCGGATTGATAGTTTTCTGGATGTTAGTTTGGTCTTTGCCTTGGCCGGACAGAATTATCTTCTCGCCCTAAACAACAATGCCATTACAGCAGACATCCACGGCCAGGCCCGCAAAGCCTTCACAACGTACATGGCGGGGATGGAGGCGGCGCTTTCGTCCTCGCCAAGCTATCTGGTGGGCGATGACATCACCTTGGCCGATATTGTCTTCGTTGCGGAACTTTGTTCATTCGCCAGAGAGGCGGTGCATCTTGAACGTTTGTCCGAGCATGGCCTGGAAATCATCTTTCAGCCGGATGCAACGGCGGCTTCGTATCCTACGGCGATAGCTCATTTTGATGAGCTATGTCAGGGTCCGGCGTTTGTGCCGGACATAGCGCCGTTTATGGAGAAGCTGGAAGCTCGCCGGGAGGCCGGTTTTAGTTAATGCCGCGACGGCGTGGGAGGGGCCTCATCAACCAAGTCAAGGTCATCCTCCGCCGACATGGCACCTGTGGAGGCGGCAGCCAGGATTTCACCGGCGGTGGAGCCAGCTGACGTGGCCGCATAGGCGGCAAATTCCAGTAGGGTCAGGGCCAGACATTTCGGGCAGATATTTTGCCGTGCCATGGCACCCATCAAGCCATCGCCGACGGTCGTGTCGATCAGATTACGAATTTCATCTTCATATTCGTCAGCATGTTTGAAGTCATCATCCATGTGGACACCGTCCTTTCTGCCTAGGCCAGATCAAAGACCAGGCGAAACGGTACTGCCCCCATTGATCCTAAGAGTCCCAAAAGTCCGCCTAGAACTGAACCATAATCTCGGCCCGTGCGCCGGAGCCGTTGTCGCGACCTTCAAGATAGGCAACGAACCCATCAAGTTGCAACTGCACGTGCTGCCCAATTGCTTGCTGGAACTGTACAGTAAACGCAGCGGCATCGGTGCCGTCGCCATCAGTGCTGAATATATTCCGGGTGTTGTCTTTCAGACCAGCCAACTCCAGAACCAGATTGCGGCGATGATTATCCCAAAACGCCTGGTAGCCAATAGCAATACCGGCGACCTGGGTATTGAAGCCGCTCAACTCCGACAGGTGGTTGCCCAAGCTGGGAGAGGCGAATGAGATGCCCAAGGGTGCCAAAGGACCACCGACGACCGGTTCGCGGCTAACCTGGGTAAAGCGGTCGAAACCATAAAACGGGTTGATATAGACAACGTCGTCAGAACTATGCGGCGTCCAGGAAATCTCTGCCGAGACCAATACACCGTCAGAGGAGAGCGAATTGTCCGTCTCGTCAGCAATGGATGCGTTGATGCGATAGGCGGTATTGAAACTTGCAAGACGGCTCCATGGTGTCCAGGAACGTTGTGACGCGGAAATGCCGATATTTACACTGTCGCCGCCTGCGAAATTGTCATCATCATCAACGTGAATGATATCCAAGCCCCATGTTGTGGTCGGATCATCTGCCTGAAGGAATAGACCGTACAAGCCGCCGGGCTGGTTCAAGCGTTGGCGATTTGAAGGCGCACCGCGGTCAATTGAGCCCCAGGAATAGACCGCTGTGGCGCGAATGTTGGAAATACCGGGGGCATGCATATTGTTGCGGACGATACCAACCGAATCCAGGAAATCATTGATCATGATACCTTCCTGGAAGTGGATCCGTTGCCGGCCTACAGAAAAGCCCCAATCGACAAATTTTGTGCCCTTAGGATCAAGATTTGGAAATAACGAGCCTAAATCACCTTCACAAAAGGCTGTGCGGATAAACGTACCCAATTCGGACCGACCGCCTTCTTCACCCTGATGGGATTCCCAGCTGTATCGCGTGAAATTCGTGAAGCGGTTTTTATCGAGAGGCGCGACACCGACAATGCATTTTTCTGTCGACGTTAATTGCAGGTTGGCGAACAAATCCAGACGTGTCACTAGCTCGGTGTTGCGGCCAACGGGGCCGACCGATTCGTAGGTCTGCATAGCCGCACGCCATGTACCGAATACCCAAAGGCATGGCGTCCAAACCGCGCCGCCCGGAATATTGATACCCTGGGGAATATTGCCTTTACCCAGGAACTTACAGCCCGCCTCGACAACCAGTTCCGGACGTTCCTGGGGAACGACATAAGGTAATGCTTTGTCTGACAGCAATGGTACCGGAGTCACTTCGCCCAAAGGATACAATCCAAAGAGGCTTTTGGCGTGGCTGTCCGCGGCTGTGCCAACGGTTACCGCAATTGCGGCTGTCAGGACTGTCGCCAGTGTACTGTTGCGAAACCAATCATTTCGTCCAGTTTGCTTTTTCATTATCGGTGCCATTCTAAGCTCGCCTCTCCGATTCAACGGTTTTGTATACATCCCGATCGCTATTTGACGTTGATCGTTACGTTTTCCTCATACAGAACTTCGCGGCCATCAACCACAGCCTTGGCCACATCACGCGGACTGATGCCGTAATCAAAACCAACCACCTGAATAGCCGTTATAAGATTGATGGGGAACATCTGTGCCATCAATTCGAACTTGGCATTGTATGTGCCCTTGCCTGTCAGCAATTCACTATCGACTTCGTAATCGGCGATACGATGGCCCAATGGCTCGATCCCCTTGCGATGGTTCCGCTCTACTGTGGATTCCCCGGTCAAGATCAAGGACAGTCGGGTTGGCCGCAGGAATGGCAAAGAGGTCGTCGAATAAGGAATGGTAACAGTCCGTTCCCGTTCGCCACCGCGAACACTTTGCACCAGGAAGCGCGATTGTAGCGAGAATAACTGCGTATCAAGGGGCATTTCGCCCGCATGTACGAAGGCGGATTCGTTATCACGAACATCGCCATTGGAATCCGTATCGCCCGATTCGAACACCACCTTGCCGTCGCTGTTTGTAACAGTGACCCGCAGCCAGACCAGCCGCTCGCCGGTAAAGCCTGTCGGTACGTTATGCCCTTCGGTGATATTGGAAACCTTGGCCTGCAATTCGATGCCGCCCATGGTCGCCTTGTTGACCTTAACATCGCTCAACAGATAACCGTTGCGCAATACTTCCAGTCGCAGCTCCCGCACACTCGCCAGGCGCTTGAATTGATAATTTAGGATTTCCCGGGCGTCATAGCGGGCGTCCACGGATGCCCATGCTTTGGGGAATACCTTATTGGCCGGGACGTTATCCTCAAACTCATCAGTGCCCCAGCCGGCCTTGTGATCGTAGGTCAGCCATTCCGCCAGGGTCGCCAGCTGTTGCGCCTCGGCGTTGTGGGGGAAGATACCCGGATGCACCAGGGAATAGTCAGGCCCGGCCATGATGTGATTTGTCAATTTACGCGGCTCGGTCGGGACACCGCCGACAACGGCAGCAGGCCCTTCATGATAGCCTGACGGGATGCCTTGCACTTTGCCCATATGGCAGTCCTGGCAGGTGATGCCTTTGGCCGCTGCCGGCCCGGAGCGATATTCGCTGAAGGCTTCTTCCAGCCGGAAACCATTTAACAGCGTCACATCGTGACAGGTGCCACAGAATGTGGAGCTGGACATTTCTTTAAATTCAATGACTTCCGTATGAATTTTGCGGCCAGGTTCGTCGGCCTTTGTGACAACCCGGTATTTGTCGCGGTTATCCAATACCCGCTTCAACTCTGCATCGCCTTTCGGGCCATAGACGGGCTGTAGCAGGTCGCCCTCAACCAAGGCAACGCGACCCGACGCCTTGTTATAGATATTTTTGACCCGGTGACAGACGATACAGGTGATGCCTTCGCGGCTGGTGGGGTGGCGTTCCAAGTTGGAAATCCCGGTCGCCTCTCCCATGTTCATGCCGACTTGGTTATGGCAGCGAATGCAAAAATCGCCGTTGGTGCCATTAACCTGGGAATTAACAAAATTCTGAAAGGCCATATAGGCCGGGCTCAACTGAGCATAAGAATGCTGGGAGACGGACCATTCTTCGAAATGGCGGGGATGGCAGGTGCCGCATGTGGTCGCTGAGGGATAGCGGCTTTCCGCAAACAGGGCGGCATGTTCTTTACCGGCAGCATTTTTCACTTTACCGGCTGCGGCGGTGTCTTTCATTTCCGCCTTTTCGTCTTTATCTTCGTCGTCGTCATCGTCATCGTTCAGCAGACCATCATCGTCATCATCATCGTCATCTTTATCTAAAAGGTCGTCTTCTTCCTTTTTGGCCTGCGCCAACAGCAAGGGAGAGGCAGCGATCATCCCGGCCCCGGAGGCCTCTAAAACAAACGCGTCCAAAATGGGGGAGACGATAACTGCAGAGCTATTAACCGGCGCTATCAATGGGGCTGTATCCAACGGCGCGCCTGCCGCCATGGCAGGTCCCACAGATCCTGCCGATATCGGCAGCAGCAAAAGCCCGGCCAGAACAGCGCCAACCAAAGCACCAGGGGCCATCACTGCGCCAGGGGCTATCGTTGCCGTAATTTTGGCACCGTCGCCGGCCTTGAAAAAATTGCCGTACCGTTTGATTTTCTGCGCCATGGTTATCCGTCCCATCACTTCATTCGCCCACTTGGCCTAGCATCGACTGAATTTCGCACCGGTGAAATTCAATTCCTAGTATTATTTAATGTCCGCGCGCGCGCCAACTGTTTCAATGTTTACGTTACACGAGTTACTTTACACTATTTATATTACGTCGCGACCCTAAGCGATTGTATTTGCGAACAAATAATAGGGGCCGAATTCCTGCTACATATTGAAATCGAGTTTACCACGCGATTTTTATTTGCGCTATCCTGCCATGTTGAATGCGTTGATGGCAGTGAAATTGTGACAAATATGCTGCTATTTCGATGTTTTGCTGAAATATGTTGTAACTTGGCATCACTTTTTGCTTTCAAAATGATGCAGATTAGGCTGAAGGGAGCTTAAATGACCCAGGCAAACGAACTTACCGCCAGCCAGGCGCGGGCAGCAATGGACCGAGGCGACCTCAGGGCTGAAGACCTTGTGCAGGCCTGTCTGGAGCGGATTGCGATGCGGGATGCTGACGTCAAGGCCTGGTGCCATTTGGCGGCGAAGCCAAGCCTGGCTGCAGCCAAAGTCATAGACCGGGCATTGGATCAGGCGTCGGAACAGCCTGGCGCGATCGACAAAGGCGGCCCCTTGGCCGGTCTGCCTATCGGCGTAAAAGACATTATCGATACCGCTGATATGCCCACCACATACGGCAGTGCCGTATATCCCGATCACCGGCCCACTATGGATGCGGCCTGTGTGGCTCTGGTGCGGGCGGCGGGCGGCATCGCCTTGGGCAAGACGGTGAGTACGGAATTCGCCTATTTTCAGCCGGGCAAAACCACCAACCCTCATAATCCAGGCCATACACCGGGCGGGTCTTCATCCGGCTCGGCCGCAGCGGTCGCCGATTTCATGGTGCCCTTTGCCTTTGGCACACAGACGGGCGGCTCAGTCATTCGCCCGGCCGCCTTTTGCGGTGTCGTCGGCTACAAGGCAAGCCATGGTGCCTTGCCGCTTTATGGGGTGAAGGCGTTGTCCCATGATCTTGATACCTTGGGCTGGTTCTGCCGCGAAGTGGCGGATATCCATCTTATGCGTGCTGCGCTGGTCGGTGCGCCGGCATTTGTTTCGGACCCGGATCTGAAAATGAATGGGGTGCCAAAAATAGGCCTTTGTCGGACCTATGAATGGGATCAGGCGGATGACGACTGCCAACGTGCGGTCCTTGCCGCTGCCAAAAATCTAGAGGCCGCCGGCGCTGAGGTCGTGGATATCACCCTGCCGCCATCCTTTGCTGACCTGGTGGATAGCCAAAAGCGGGTGATGGCACAAAATGCCGCGCGTGATCTGGCCTTTGAATATTATCAACACCGGGATCGCATGAGCAGCCATATCATCGCCCTGATCGAACAGGGACAGGGGGTGGATTTTGCCACCTATCAGAACGATGTCGCCGCGACGGTCGCCGGACGGGCAGCTTTGCAGGGGATTTTCGCGCAGGTCGACGTTCTGCTCTGCCCCAGTGCACCGGGGGAAGCACCAAAAGGCTTGGATAATACCGGCGACCCAATATTCAATCGGCTATGGACTCTATTGGGCAACCCTTGTGTAAATTTACCGGGCCATACGGGCAGTCATGGCTTACCCGTGGGCGTCCAGGCCGTCGGGGCCATGGGTCAGGACGAGGCGCTGTTGGCCCATTGCCGCTGGATGGAGCGACGGGTACTAGGCTCGTGATGCGACGACGGGGCGATAGGGCGGAGATTAATACCAAAGTACGGAGATAAAGGCTTGGCTGTGAGACCGCACAGCTAAGCCGCCGCCTTTCTACCAACCCAGTTGAAGTGGGTCAAAATGGGTGCCAGGCAGCGCCACGCCAGGGCGCGCTCCACCCCGCCAAGGGCATCAAATATGCCGGCGCTGGGGAACATCCGGAAATAGCGCAGGCTTTGCCGATCAATTCCCTGGTTGGAAAAGGCGCGGGTCAGGGCAAGGGCGGTGGTAATCCGTTCAACGCCATAGAGGATATCCTTGCCACCGGGGCCGGCCATGGTTTCCACGCGCGGCCAACCACGGCGCACCAATAGCTCCGCCTGGATCAGGGGGTTCAGGGCGTTCGCCTCGGATATCACCAGATGCCCACCCGGCTTCAGCAGACGAGCGGTCTTGGCCACAACCTCATGACGTGGCTCCAGATGGTGAAAGGCCTGTTCCATCCAAATGGCATCGAAGGGTTCAGCCTCCCCCAGATCGAGCATGGATTGCATAGAGAAATCAACATTCAGGGGCCGGTCAAGCTGATCCTGCAAAACAGCCAGGCGCGCCCGGGCGCCCGCGATCCGATCGCCGCGCACATCCAACGCCGTCACCCGCGCGCCCTTCAATGCCAACCACAGGGTTTCCGTTCCCAACCCGCAGCCAACTTCCAAAACCCGCATGTTCGGGGCCGCTATAACCAGCGCCTCAATCTCGCGAATTTGTTCGGCGTAATAGCTGCGCATACGATCAGAAAAATTGCGCCGAAAGGCTCCGTAATAACTATTGAAGGTTGCTTCGGCCTCGCCCTGCAAAAGATCATTCTGTAACCAGCTGGCCAAAAATGCGGCAATGTCCGGTGCTACGGCAAGTGAAAGGTTCTTCATTTTCAGGACGACTTCGAAATGTGGAAACAATGATGTAGGGGTAGGCTTTCGACGCGAACACCTTCGAACCGCCCCGAGACCGACTGCAATTGGGCCAGAACCCCGCGCACTTCATCCAGTTCCATGCCGGGGAATTTTTGGTTGGCATAGTCCGCTGCCCGGCCACCACGGACCAGACGTCGCACCTTGGGTCGAATGGCTGTTGCCAGCCGTGTGACAAGGCGACCCAGTCGCGCAACGGGCCCTTGGGCAAAGCCAGCCACGGGACAATCAAGGCCCGCCAATTCATCGGCAATATTGTCCGCGGCCAAGGCACCTGTGGCGGCCGCAAGATAGTGTCCCGCCTGATCACCAATATTATCGGGCGGCCCCATGGTTCCATCAGTCAGCGCTGTAATGGTGTCGATCAATTCATCGGCGCTATAGGCGTTCCGGCTCAACACATTGGGCAGGTGAGAATCTACCACTACGTCCGTGGCCGGTCGGTAAGCGGCGACAGGGACGCCAAGGACATGGGCCTCAACCCCCGTTGTGCAGGAATTTTGCAGAACGCAATCGGCACCCAAAATCCACGGTATGACATTGCCGTAATGCAGTACCTGAACATTATCCAAGCCAGCCGCCGCCTCACCCCACGCACCATGATCCTCTGATGGATGGGGGCGCAGAATAATCGTATGATCGGGAAAGGCCTTTGATAGATCGGGCAGGGCAGCGGCAAAGCCATGGAATATTTTGCCGATGAAATCGATCCAGTGCTGTACCGCTGCTTGTTCGTCAGCGGTTTTTATACCGCCCCGTTGTCGCTGTGCCTTGATCCAGAAATCGGATCCAAGGAAATGATTGAAGCGGCTGAAATTGGTGTTGATCAATAGATAGCGGCCATGACGATCCTGATGGGCCTTGGCCTCATCCGCAAAGATGGCGCGAAATTCCGGGCGCAACAGATCAAAGCGCGGATTGCCAATAGCCCGAATTTTTGCCGCTGCGTCAGGCAACTTATAGGCAATGTCATCCGCCTGGTTCTGCCCCCAGGCAAAAAACCTATCGACAAACCCCATGGCCTCAGGCGAGATACGTTGATGCAAATAGGTATCCCGGTCCCGATAGACCACGCCTTCCTCGCACCAGGCGCAAACCAAATAACCGCTGTCCCGCAGTAATTTGAAATGCGCTTCCTTGGTGCAGGCGATGCTTTTGTCCACATAGATGCCGACAGGCAAATGAGGCAACTGCGCCAGGATAGCGTTTTGGTCACCCATTAAGACATCGAAGCCGCGTTCGGCAGCAGCTGCCGCCAACAACGTCTTGGCATGAAACTCCCGCGCCTTGGTTTCAATGGGCAGCAACAGCCAGCGCCGGGGCTGAGATAGATTATTCATCGACGCGGCCCCTTGGCGATTTCCGCCCATACGGCATCGGCCACACGGGCACCTGCCTTACCATCTGCATTGCCGGTCCATTTTTCCAATAGAGCCAACGCCGCTGGCGACAAATCGGTCACCACGACGCGCGGGGCCTGTAAGTGGCGAACGACGTGTCCAGCCATATCATCGTCCGAGCGGCCATAAGACACGGCAGCTTCCATATCCAGGATGTAGGGCAGATTTTTTTCGTCCACGGCCTCGGCGAATTGCGGGCACACAATGGGTTTGCCGGCGGCCAGTGCCTCCAGCAATGCGGTACTGGTGAAACCGCAAACCACATCAGAAGACAGGATCAGATCCAGGGGGTCGCCGCCCTCTACAATTTTCAGGTTGTCCGGTATCTCGCCAGCCTGGGCCATAAGCTCGCGGGCGGCATCAACTTCATACTTACCGGATTTGGTTTTTACGATGACTGTAGCTTCAGGCATCTGCCGGGCCACGATGACGGCAGCCCGATGGTAACCGGCGGCCAACTCATCCCAATGCAACGCTTCCAGACCATGGTCCACATCCCGGTCACCCAGGCCGTCGGGATCATATTTTCGTGGGATGCGGGGCAGGCCTGTCTTGGCGGTGAAGGAAAAGAACAACGCCTGTTTCGGCCCCGACGGCGCCTCACCCTTTGCGCGCCAGGCATGGACGGGATCCAGGCGGGGCATGCCGACGATGATCACCCGGTCACTGGGCAACACACCAGCGCTGACCTGGATGCGTTTTTCAACTTGGTTATAGACCAAGGTGCACCGGCCCTCGTACGGCCCGCGCCGGTCCTGATAGAAACTGGTGAAAAACGGCTCCAACCCCGGCGTCTTCAGGTTCTCTTTATGCAAAGGAATAAAGGGCGTGCCGAAACCCTCTAGCGCCGCAGCCAACGGACGTTCAGCATAATAGGCAAAGTTGGCGGACAACACCGCATCATAGGATCGATAGGTAATCAGGCGCTGCCACACCCTACCCACGAATGCCTGATAGGCCGCCTTCCCGGCGACGGTGGCCGGGTCATCAGTTTTATAGCTGTGATCATCCAGGGTAGGGGGGCAAAAGGCGGAGATCATCGCCTTCAGGGCCTTGACGTTGACCTTGTCGAAAGCAAATAGCCGGAACCTGGGGTCTGCACCAAAGGCTGCCTGGGCGTCCTCGGCCAGACCTTGTTTGGAGATCAACAGCAGGTTCACCGCATCCCCGTTGGTCTTGCTGGGAATTTCGCTGATGACATTATGCAGCAATCGCGCAGCCAGGTGGGCTAGGTTCGCCTTGGCCGACCAGCGAAAAGCAAACCACCAAAACTCCCTGATCAAGCGGCGGCTCATGCGCGCCCAGCCCCACCCTCATTTTCGAGGATATAATAACGGATGGCCCGGCTTTCGTCCTCATCGTCAAAGACATCGACAATGGTCAGACCCTGGCGGGCGAAGATGGCGCGCATGTCCCCGTCGTGATACCGGCGGGTCTTTTTCCCTTCACGTCCGACAACAGCACTTAGCATCGTGCGCACGCCATCACGCAACAGCCATCGTGCGCGCTTAATCGCGGCGGCAACCCCTCCGGCTTGCGGCCCACCATCGGCGGTCACCTTGACCTGGATCAACATACGTCCCGTGGGGCAGATGCGGGCGAACTCGCCAATGACGTTTTCCACAACGGCCAGGTTCGGCAGCCATTTTATAAAGCGTGTGCTGACCACGGCATCCGCCGCGCCATTCGCAAACGGCAGATGTTCCGCATCCGCGACCCGGACATCCAGCTGGCAAAATATTTCTGCGCCCATACGGTCGGCAGCAGCAGCAATCATATCGGCCGAGATATCCGCGCCAATAACATTCAAGCCATGGGCAAGATAATCATCCACATAGCGCCCGGTGCCAAAGGGCACGTCCATAACCGTCGCATCCGTCGATCTGGCAGCAATGTCGGCAATGAAGCCGGCAACGACCGCCTGCTCCCGGCCCCAATGGGGTTTCTCCACACGCCGGTCGTCATAGCCAGCAGCAACATTGCCCGCATATTTTTCTTTGGCGTGATAGCTGTCATTCGTCATTCTGTTCTCGCAAATCGGCTAGGCCGGTTATAACAGCATCGCAAGGTGCTTCGCCGGTTAGATTGATCAATTCCTGTAGCCAGTCGCCATGGATAAATCGGATCGAGCATGTAACCCGTTTCAGTTTGGCCTGTTGGGCCAGGGCCAGGCGGTGATGGCCCTTGCGGAAGTGGCATAGCCTGCCATCCCGCCCAACGGCAAGACCAATATCTGCATTGCGCCGATACCGCCGGTCACTGGGATCAGCGGCACGATAACCATTGACGCGCATGTCCTGGTAGATGTCCGAATAGGATTGGCAATATTCCGTGATCGCCGTGACATTATCCAAATACCGCCCCCCATGACGGCGCGGACCTCCCGCCTCCATCGCCGCAATCAACGCCCGGTGGGTGCGGCTGTCCGTCACATCCTCCACGCCTATCAGGCCCGCCATCTCCACCGCGGCGCGGGTCTGGGCAAAAGGGGTCGTGTTTCGATCCCAATTATCAGGAACCACGAAAAAATGGCGCGGTTCAACAACCAACCCCCGTACGGTGATGCGTTTGGGTACGGTGTCCGTGATTTCACGGGGGTCAATTTCCAGGGATAGGTCACGGCCGAACAAACTATCGGCCAAGCCAAAGGTAACGCCAATGCTGTCGTTGGCGACACAGCGACGGGCCTGGGCATCAAAGATAGCCGGTGCCAGGGCACGGCCGGGTATGCTGCGCCACAGGCCATCACGCAGGGCGCCGATTTGGGCGCGCAGGCCGCTCATACCTTTGAACCTGCAATGACGGTAAATACCGCGTCGGCTATGCGGGTACCGGAGCGACCGTCTGCATTACCCAGCCAATGGTCCAGGGCAGCGCGCGCCGTATCGCCCAGTTCCGTTCCATGGCCACTTGCATGCGCGACACGGGCGCGGGCGACCAGCTGGGTGACAAGTTCATCCGCCGACGCGGCGGTTTCCACCGCCATGCCAAGGTCCATCATATAGGGAACGTTGGCGGCATTCGTCGCCTCGGCGAAGACCGGAACAATGACCGGGACCCCTGCGGCCAAGGTTTCCAGCAACGCGGTGGAGTTAAAACCGCAGACTACGTCCGCCTGGGTGATCAAATTAAAAGGATCGCCGGAGGTGACCAAAGTTAGATTTTCCGGAAATGAATAGTCCTCACCATAGACTTCACCCAAAATGCCCCGGGCTCGCAAATCACCCTTTGACTTGATAACGACGTCCAGGCCCGGGTTCTCTTGGGCCACGCGCACAATGGCCTGGTGGCAGCTGCGCGACAATTCGGGCCAACCGATGGCCTCCAACTCTGGCGCCAAAGTTTCCCGCGCAGGGGGAAATTGTTTGGGCCATTTTCGTTGGATCAGCGGCGCGCCTGTTTTCGGTGCAAAGGAAAAAAACAACACTGTTGGTCGTGACCCGGTCCGTCGCACGGCACCTTGGGAGCCGCGCCATTGGTGGATCTTATCCAGGCGCGGCATACCCGTAACCATCACCGCGTCCGCCGCCGCCATACCGGCGGCCACTTCGATATTCTTTTCGATTTGATTGTAGGTGCAAATGGCCCGACCCTGAAACGGCAGCTTTCGCTCCCGATACAGGTTCTCAAAAAATGCTTCCAGGCCTGGTGTCTTCAGGTTTTCTTTGTGCACCGCAATCACGGCGGTGCCATGGGCATCAAGTGCGGCAGTAAATTCCTGTTCCGCATGGTAGCCAAAATTAGCCGTCAGAACGCCGCCATAACGACGCGCCGGGTCGATACGTGACCACACGTCGTACCAGAATTTCCGCAACGCCGCCTTTGGTGCATCAAATTCGGCGGGCGCGGAGATGTAATTCTTGTCGTCAATGATGGGCGGCAGGAAGGCGCGAAAGACCGTCTTTAACAATAGGCGGTCAAAAGCATGGATGCGGAACCGTGGGTCATGGCCCAACGAGGCCGCGATATCT
The DNA here is from genome assembly GCA_028824965.1 of Alphaproteobacteria bacterium. Classification (GTDB taxonomy): domain Bacteria; phylum Pseudomonadota; class Alphaproteobacteria. Next base: position 36,797 of record JAPKBD010000004.1, read on the forward strand.
TCAACAAAGCCCGGTTTGGGCAGCACGATGATATCAAGGGCGGCACTGTCCCGGGGCCCCTTGGTCAACGGTATGATTTGCGGGCGCAGCAACACGGCCGCCCACCCAGCCCAACCGCGTCGGGCGCAAAGCCTTAACAAGGGCACCGCAAGGCGAAGGCCCAAATGCCGGCGCAGACGATATCTGAGAGACGTTGTATCCATCGCCCAAACCCTACAGAAACCGGCCCAGGCGCTTTTTCACGCGGTTCAAATGAAAACCAGTGGCCGACGACGGCAGCGCATCAAGATCGAGGGAATAATTATAGGTCGCGCATGCCGGGCGCATCAGATCGAGCACTTCATCACGATGGGGGCTTTGGCGAAGCAAGGTTTTGATCAGATGATAATTGTTGTCGCGGGCCTGGGGCAAAAGTGCGGCGCGGGCCACCGCCGCCTCATCGCCGATGTCCAGGGCATCGTACAGCCGCCTGGTTTCACCTGCCGGGTCCGCCAGCAGATCCTCATACCGGGATATGCTCCAGTTATCAGGGCTGGCATCGCTTGCAGCCTCAAATATCTCAATCGCCTCAACCCACGAGGTGGCGGCCTTTAACAAGGCATCGGCGGGCAGGTTGAGATTTCGATCCGTGCGCAACAGAAATGAACCTTTGGTCACCGCCTTCACCGCGA
>JAPKBD010000488.1 GCA_028824965.1 Alphaproteobacteria bacterium
GGCCCGTTTGGGGGCGGCTCCGAGTCAACAGGGAGGCGTCAACAGATTGGCAGAACCAATCTGGAGGATGACAGGGTGTGTGTGCGTCATCACTGGTTAACATAATGAAAAAGTGTTAACAAAATACTAATGCAGCACCGTTATGGATAATTTTTATCATTACCTGAATTGATGTCGGAAATTGCGGCGCCATTAGCAATTCAAATCACTGGCCAATAGCCGGGGATTGGGGATAATACGGTGATGCTAATTCGCCTGTTATTTGTTCTGTCCCGACTGCGGGCGAACCTGGGTTTTGCCTTGCCGGCACCCATGGGCACGACGATGGCTATTAGTAGCGGCGCAATTGAGAGCGATGCAATGACATATGGCCCTGCCCGGCCTCATGCCATGAGATATGTGACGCTGCTCATCGTCGGTCTGCTGCTGCTTGGTTTGATGGCCTGCGAAGGCGTGAATCTACAGCTTTCTTTGCCCAGCGTGAAGAGCCTCTCCGGGATATCCGGCGTGACCGCGACTAAACCCGAATGGCAATCGCCTTTGTTGCGGCAACATCATCTGGTGGGACGCATCTGGCGGCCGGCCGACGGGCGCTTCGTCGATAGGGACGTCTTGGTGGAGGATCTGGTCCGATCGGCGTTTATCCTGCTGGGCGAAAAACACGACAACCCCGATCATCACGTCTTACAGGCCCGTTTGATCGAAAGCCTGACGGACGAAGGCCGCCGCCCAGCTGTGGTCTGGGAAATGATTATCGAAGACAAACAAGGGGTGCTTGACCGCTTTCGCCAAGTCTATTCCCGCGATAGCGCCGCCCTGGGCAGGGCCCTGGACTGGGATGTGTCAGGCTGGCCGGACTGGTCTATGTATCAACCCATCGTCGACGCCGCCATGGCGGATCACTTGCCCATGTATGGTGCCGGGCTGCCCAAATCAATCGTGCGTGCCTTGGCCAAGAGCCGGCCGTCGTTTGAATTCGCCAAGCGCCGGCACATCCTTGGCCTACATGTTCGCATGCCGGTGGACTTGCGGGCGCGCAGTATTGAACAATTGTTTCAGGGACATTGTGAATTAATGCCGCGCACGGCCTTGGGGCCTTTGTTCAATGTCCAAAGGGCCCGGGACGCGGTCTTCGCGGAACATATGCTGACCAATGGCGCCCGGAATGGGGCCATATTGATCGCCGGCAATGGGCACGTGCGCCATGACCTGGGCGTGCCTTTGTTTTTACACCGCTACCAACCGGATGTTCGGGTGACAACGGTGGCGTTCGTCGAGGTTCTGGACGAGGTTCTGGACCCGGCTGAGTATAGCGAACAGTTTTCAAACCTGGTTCTGCCCTTCGACTATGTCTGGTTCACGCCCCGTGCTGACGATAAAGACCATTGTGCCGAATTACGCCAGAAATGGGGCAAATCGGAAAAAGTGGCAAAAACCGAAAAACCGATAACAAACGCCGTGCCATCAACCAAGGTACGACCAGCCAAGGCACCATCAGCCAAGAATGCGGTGCCGCAAAAACCGATGGACAAATCGGCGACTGACACCGCTGACATGCCCATCAAACATAAGGCTACGAAGCCGGCCGAGGCAAACATAGAGGCAATGGAAATAGACGTACCGGACCTGGAAATTGATATGGCAACGGAACCGGTCACGGAAGACGTCGTTAAGCCAGCCAAAACAACTGAAACGCCGGCATATCCATTGCCGCCGTCGTTGCCGTTGCCGCGCCATAAGCCACCTCGGCGCACGTAATTAGAAACCAGCCCGATTTGCGTCTAGAGCCTTTCCAATTAGGAAATTCTCCGACTCTTAAGAATAGAGCAATTTTTCCAATCACTTAGAATCG
>JAPKBD010000005.1 GCA_028824965.1 Alphaproteobacteria bacterium
TCGCCAACGAGCAGGCCAAACAGCTGGGCGAAAAACAAATCTTTGTGCTGGATCAACGCATGGGCGTCGAAGAAAAGGAAATCGACAACGAAAAAACCCTGGAGCGTATGCGCACGGACCGGGACCTGGCCGTCACGGAAGAGGCCAAGCGGCGGGAGACGGCTGAAATTCAAAAGGACCTGGCCCTTGAAAAGGAACGCCGGGACCGAGAAATTGAATTGATCACAAAGGCGCGGGAAGAAGAACTGGCCAACATCAGTCGTAACCTGGTTTTGGAAAAGGCCGAGCGTGATCGCCAGATCGAATTGGTTGGCAAGGCCAAGGAGTCCGAATTGGCAGAGATCGACCGCACCCTGGCCCGCGAACAGGCGGAAAAACAGCGGGAGATTGAGCTGTCCCAAAAAGAACGGGAACGTCAGCAATCTGAAATCGCCCGCATTACAGCCGTTATGGCGGATGAAGAAACGGCCCGCGACGCACGTCACAGGGCGGCAGACGATGCCAGCTTGACGGTACGCAAACGTGCCCTTGAAACACGCCTGGAGATGTTGGAACTGGACCGCCAGGAAAGTTTTGCCGCCGCCAAACAGGAACAGGAAGTGGCCAATGAAAAGGCCAAAGTGTTGAGCGAGCAACAACGCTTTATTCTGGATCGCCGCTGGGAAGTGGAGCAGGAGGAAATTAAAAAGGCGGAGGCGTTGGAGAAAGCCCGCATCATAAAGGACACGGCTGTAATCGAGCAGAGCCGTGTGCAACAGGCAGCCGAAATTACACGGGGTCTGGCGCGTGAGACAGCGGAACGTGATCGCGATATCGCCCTCATCGGCAAGACTGAGGAATTGGAGCGGGCGGAAATTCGCCGCACCCTGGCGCGCGAACAAGAAGAACGTGAGCGGGAGATTGCCCTGGTCGAAAAGGCAAAAGAACTGGAAACGGCTGAGGTTGAGAAAAACCTGGTGGTCGAACTGGAACGACGACGCCGGGACATTGCCCTGATCGAAAAAGACAAGGAGCGGGAGGCTGCCGACATCCACCGCTTCCAGGCGCGGGAAACCGAAGAACGCAATCGCGAGATTGCCATGGTTGAGAAGACCAAAGAACTGGAAGCAGCCGAAGTTCAGCGCCTGGCCACCACGGCAGAGCGCGAAGGTGCGCAGCATCGTGTCGAGTCCGTTCGTTTGGTGGCGGATGCGGAACGGGCCAAGGAGATTGAGCAAATCGATGCCGAAATGCTGGCCGAGATCCGCCGCATTGATGAGGAGAGCAAAGCCGCGATCACCCGCATGCACATGATCACCCAGTCGGAAGCCCGGAAACTTTCCGCTGAGCAAGAGTCGGACGCCACCATGATCCGGGCGCGGGCATCATCCGAGGCACAGAAAATCGCCGCCGAGGGCATCGAGAAAGAAGCAGCAGCCAAAGGCCGGGCCGAGATGGAGGTCGAGGGCCTGCGCGTTGCCAATACCCAGCGCATGTTGGAGGCAGAGGCTGCGGGCATGGAAGCCAAGGCCGACGCCTTGAAAAAATACAACGATGCGGCAACCTTCCTGGAGCTGGCAAAACTGTCGATCGAAGCCGACCGCGATGTCCATATCGATCAGGCCCGCGCCATGGGCAATGCCCTCGAAGGTGCGCAAATCCGCATGTATGGTGGCGGCGACGGCACGATGGATACCATTCGTGGCCTGTTCAGCCAAGGCTTTGGCGTCGGCGAAGCCCTGGAAGGGTTCGCCCAGTCCATGCCCGAAGGGTTGCGCCAGAAGTTCAACGCCAACGGCCTACGCGGCCTGTTCGGTCGACCCTATGGTCAGGGCAGCCTGCGCGAGGCAGCGGATCATCTAACCGCCTTGGTAGAGCGTACCTTGACTACCAAAAAAGCGCGGGAAGCGAATTTCCCCGAGGCCTTGGAGAAATTAATGGAGGCCGCCGGTGATGACGAAACCATGAGCCAGACATTGGCCATGATGAAGGAGTTGAACAACCGTGGCGGCTTTGACGAGGTGCCGTTCGAAAGCGTGTGGAATATTATGCAGGCAATCGCAAAGACAGCAGATTAATCCAACGCGCGATCGGACCCGAATATGGCCGAATATGACGTCGTCATAGAGCACGTGGACAAGACATTTCCGGGCAATACCCGGGCTGTCATTGACTTCAGTGCAGAGATCGAAAAAGGCGAATTCGTCTCTATGTTAGGCCCATCCGGCTGCGGCAAGACCACCTTGTTGCGCATGATCGGCGGGTTGGAGGAAGCGACAACAGGGCGGATTTTTATATCCGGTCAGGATGTCACGGACTTACCCCCCTCTCACCGGGACACGTCCATGATGTTTCAAAGCTTTGCGCTTTTTCCCCACCGCACGGTTTTTCAGAACGTCGAATTCAGCCTGAAAATGCGCGGCATGGACAAAGACCAGCGCGCGGCCAAGGTTTGGAATATGTTGGAAACTGTCGCGATGGACCAGCTGGCCACGCGCCGGCCATCGGACCTATCGGGCGGGCAACAACAACGGGTGGCATTAGCCCGCGCCCTCATATCCGAACCTACCGTGTTATTGCTGGACGAACCGCTGGGTGCCTTGGATTACAATCTGCGGCAAACCATGATGGTGGAACTAAAAAAGATCCAGCAGGAATCTGGCATTACCTTCATCATGGTCACCCATTCCCAACAAGAAGCCATGTCCATGGCGGACAAGGTGATCGTCATGAGTGACGCCATGGTGCAGCAAATTGGCACCAGCCGTGAAATTCATGAAACCCCTCGTAACCGCTTTGTCGCTGATTTTATCGGCAACAACAATATGTTCAAAGGCGTGATCCAATCCCGCAGCGGCTCCATGGTTTTTATCCAGACCGGCGACCAGCTTTACTATATCCGCGTACCGGACCATATCCGTAAGGTACCGATTGGCGAAGAGGCCCATTTTTCCGTCCGTGCAGACTTAATGCATGCGGGCGATCATCCGGACATGGCCAATAAAGTCCGGGGCAGCTATGTGGCGACGGAATTTCTTGGAACTTTGGAAACAGATGTGTTTGAAATTGCGCCCGGTCATTTCGTCCACGTGGAACAGCATCGAAAATTGTCCGACACTTCCTATCGGGTGGGGGAACAGGAAACTCTGTCCTTTGCCGCTGACGCCGGCATGCTGTTGGAAGAAGCACGCAAACCAGAAGATCTGGACCGCTAGTCGCCATGACCCCGGCGATGAACCTATGCAGATGACATCTACGGATAGAACTGCAGACGTCGTCATCATTGGGGCCGGCATCGCAGGCACTGCCGCCGCCTACTATCTGGCCAAGGGCGGTGCAAAGGTTATCGTCTGCGAAAAGGGCGTGATCGCAGGCGAGCAATCCAGCCGCAATTGGGGCTTTGTCCGCCAACAGGGCCGGGACCCTGCTGAAATTCCCCTGATGATGGAAGCCAACAAAATCTGGCGTGGGTTGGAGCGGGAGTTGAACGCAGACCTGGAATGGCTGGCAGCCGGCAACATGGTCACTTTCGCCAATGACGAGGAAGCCGCAGGCTGGGAAGATTGGCGGCAATTGGCCCAGGGCTACGGCCTATCCGCAAAAATTCTTAGCCGCAGTGAGTTAGACGCCATGATCCCCGGCAATGCCCTTGCCTGCCAAGGTGCCATCCTGACAGAAAGCGACGGCCAAGCCGAACCCACCAAAGTCACCGCTGCCCTCGCCCGCGCCGCGGAGGGCCGGGGCGTTGAGTTTCAAACGAACTGCGCCGTCTTTGAGGTTGAGACGACGGCAGGGGCCGTATCCGGTGTGGTGACGGAACATGGCGTCATCCGCGCACCCGTGGTGGTATGTGCTGCGGGCGCTTGGTCGGGACGGATGCTACGGGGCCTTGGGCTGAAGCTGCCGCAAATGTGGATCAAGGGCACCGTTGCACGCACAACGCCGGGTCCGATAATCTCCCATACCGCGACCTGGACCGGGGTCGCCTTTCGCCAGCGCCGGGACGGTTCATTCAATATTGCACAGCGTTCCGCCGATCATGACCTGACCATCGACAGCATCTTGAACCTGCCATCATTCCTGGGCAGTTTTGCCTCCAACCGCCGAGCCATAAAGCTGCACCTGAACCGTCTGTCGTTGGATTTGCTGCGGGGTAGTTTTTCCAAAGCCGCCCTGGCGAAGGAACTGACCACCTACCGCATCCTGGACCCGGCCCCTAATATGAAAGTCGTGAACGAGACGTTGCAGACCCTGCATCGCCTGCTGCCGGAAACGAAGGATGTGACGATTGAGCGGAGTTGGGCCGGCTATATCGATATGACACCTGATATGCTGCCGACCATTGGTGCGGTCGATCAACCGTCGGGCTTGGTGCTGGCCACCGGGTTTTCCGGTCACGGTTTTGGCATGGGCCCAATCGTGGGCCGTTTGGTTGCCGAATTGATCCAAAAGGGCGAGCCGTCCCTGGATCTGAGCGCGTTTCGCTTCAGCCGCTTCCACGACGGCACGAACTTAACACCACACAGCGTGGTCTAAATATTGAGCATTTCCAAAGTGGAATTTCTCCCCGCTAACGTACATTAGTTAACGCGATCTTCGATATAGGATCGTGTAAATCCCCAAAAAGACCGAGATCATGAGCAACGAGAAAATGGTCGACGCCGTCCCAAGCGCAAACAAGGTCGGGCGAATACGCTGGGTCATGGAGGCGTTGATATCCAATGGCAAGGTATTGTCAGCCCCTGACAACAATGTTGTGCGGGCAAATTCATCGTACGACAGCGTGAAGCCGAACAGGCCGGCGGCAACCACCCCTGGTGTGATCAAGGGCAGGGTTATTTCCTTAAACACGGTCCATTCACTCGCGCCCATATCCCGGGCCGCCTCCTCCAGTCGCGAATCAAAGCGATTGAAGACCGCCATCATGACCAGATAACTAAACGGCAATGCCCAGATTACATGTACCGCCAGCCCGGACGTGTACCAGGCTGCGGGAATTCCCAATTGCCGCATCAGGATCGCCATGCCAAGGCTCAACAATACGCCCGGCACCATCAAGCCGGTCAGAATTGTGTAAAATAGAACGTTTGAGAACCAGAACTTTTTGCGGAACGCCATAGCCAGCATGGTCGCGAACAGACCCGTTATGACCATCACCATCAAGGCCAGAATAATCGACCGACCCATGGCGCCTTGCATATCACCCACCGTGGAGGGTTCCAGCAACTTCTCCCACCAATAAAGCGAAAACCCACGCATGGGAAATGACGTACCCCCGCGCCTGCCTTGAAACGACAGAATGAACATTGCGAACATGGGGCCGTAGATGAACATCAGGAAGAAGACGTAATAGATAGAAAAGCCGGATTTCACCCGCAACTTCCGCCAACGCTCCGGTGTCCAACGCGCCATCGTTACAGTTCCTTCCGGATATCGACGATGCGCAGGATGACAACGATGCCGATCACCATGGCCAGCATCAACATCAACGCGTTCACGGCGGCGAAAGGATAATTGGCAATGCCGTAATAGTTCAAGATCACCGTACCCGCCGTCGATGTTTTGCCACCGTACACGACAACAGCCGTGGCGAACTCGCCCATAATGACCACGAAAATAAAAATCATCCCGATGGCCACGCCGGGCAGGGACATCGGGCCGATAATCTCGCGAAAAATTTGAAACGGCGTCGCCCCCATATCCAGGGCAGCTTCCAATATGGCCTTGTCGATTTTGGCCAGAGAAAAGAATATAGGGCCGATCCCCAGCACCACATAGATTTGCACCAAAGCCATGGTATAGCCGAATTCCGAATAGAACAAAAAACTGACCGGCTTATCCACGATGCCCATGCCCAATAAAGCCTGATTGATCAGGCCGCGACGTCCCAGCATGGGTAACCAGGCCACCGCACGGATCAAATACGAGGTCCAGAACGGCACCATGCACAACAAAAACAGAGCCAACTGCCATTTAAACGCCTGGACTTGCATAGCCAGAAAATAGGCAATGGGGTACCCGACGATGAGGCACAGAAACATCGTTACAAGCGTAAAATAGATTGTTGAGCCCAGGGTGCGGATAAAGACACTGGGCAAAAGAAAGCGGTCCGCGTCGGGATCAAAAAACCCTTCTGTGTAGAAATACTCCCCATAGAACTCAAACGAAAATGCCGGTATCAGCCCCCCGGGCGTGTTTTCCCAGAAACTGAAAATAATGATGGAGATCAGGGGGATAACCAAAAACAGGATCAGCCAGATGGTTGCCGGTGTAATCAGCCAGGCAGTGGGAAAGCCTTCTTCCGTATGGGCGATCTTGGCCCGCTGCAAACCATCCACGGGTTTGGGTTGGCTGCCGATCAAGCCGGTGTGATGGGTTTTTGAAGCGTCTGACATGGGCAATTAGGGCAGAATTAAATCCTGAAAAATAGAAAAGAGGCCGGCACGACAACTGCCGCACCGGCCCCTATTATTCCATGTCCGCCCCTATTTAGGAACGAACATTTCTTGATTGCTGGCTAAGAGTCTGTGTGATTATCCTAAAATTCCACAGACCTTAGTTGGCCGTCAGGAATTCTGTCCAACGTTTCACCAGATAATCATTCTCTGTCATGACGGAGTTCCAAACAGCGATCTTCTTAAACCGTTGCTCGTATGAACCACCATCACGCACCTGGCCTTTATTGATCAACGGGCTGCCAAACGGATCTGGCAGTTCCTTGGCCGCAGGTTTGCCCTCATACCAGAAATCCCACTCATCTGCTGGCAGGTGCTTTTTGGTATTGGCAGGTGTGGACATGTAATAACCCTGGCGGGCAACAAAGGCACCGGCCCAACCGGAAATCCACCAGTTCAGGTATTCATAAGCCTGATCAAGCCGTTTGCCCGTGGCCTTCTTCGAAATGGTGATGGCACCATGCCAACCGCGCATGCCTTCCTTGGGTGAGGCATAGATGCAAGGCACGCCCTCTGCATTCACTGCCGTCACTGCCGGTGACCACATGCTTTGCAGGGCAACCTCACCACTAACCATCAGGTTGACGGACTGGCCAAAGGTTTCCCAGAAGGCGCGGAAATGGCCTTCCTTCTTTTTGACGATCAGGAAATCGATCAAAACGTCGATTTCCTTTCTGGTCATATCACCTTTGTCGCCGAACTTGATCAGACCCAGGGCTTCCATGCCCATGGCCGCGTCCATGGCACCCACTTGCGGGATATTCAGCAGGGCAACCCGGCCTTTGAAATCGGAGTGGAACAATTCAGCCCAACTTTCGATAGGCCGGCCGGTATCATCGGGGTTGTAGCCGAGGCTGTCGGCATTATGCCAACCCGGCAGGCCCGAGATATAGCGCGAGGGGCCTTTTGCCCGCTTGCCGTCCTTGTCCACCCAGATCTGGCGCACAGGCGCATCACCTTGGCCGATAGAGCTTCCCGGTGTCAGCATGCCCGTCTTGGTCAGATCGGAAATCTTGTCCCAATCCTTGATCCGGTGGGTATCGATGGCCTGGAACACGCCCGATGGGATCATCACATCAAACATATCGTAATAGCATTCTGACACATCGTACTGGTCATTCTGGTTTAGGGTCTTGCCGAACAGGGCACCATAGCCAAGGGCCTGGCCGCGAATTTTAAAACCAAGGTCTTTGGCCGCCTTACCTTGAATTTCGTTGATGATAGAGACACCTAAGCCGATGGTCCGAAGGGGATCGGCCGCCTGCACAATATTGGGGAAGCCGGTGATTGTCCCCGCCGCTGCCACGCTGGCTGCGGTCCCCATAAATTTCCGGCGGCTCATCTTCACCGATGCGCCCCTCACACTAGCATTACCTTTTTTTACGGTCATTTTATGCCTCCCATTTGTGTTTCAATTGCGCAGCAATCATCGCACGACTTTTGGCGGTAAATCCACGCCTCATCTTATCGTCGATCCAGATTTCGTTCGGTTCCACGGCAAAAGTTCATATTCGAACTGTCTGGCACAACGCAAGATTAATGATACATTAGGTTGGCAATCCACCAAGCTTAAAGTGATGGAAAATTATTGGGGAGTTCAGGGTGACGGTCCTTATAAAAAACGGTCGCATTGTAACGGCGGCGGATGATTACTACGCCGATATTTTTATCGGCGGCGATACGGTGTCTCTGATTGGTCGCAATTTGGAAATCGATGCGGACCACGTCATCGATGCCGCAGGCAAGCTGGTGATCCCGGGCGGTGTGGACCCGCATACTCATTTGGAAATGCCTTTTGGCGGCACCACCACCTCCGATACGTTTGAGACGGGGACCCGGGCCGCAGCCTTTGGCGGCACAACGACCATCGTCGATTTCGCCATTCAGATGAAGGGCACCTCAACCCTTGATGCCCTGGATGCCTGGCATGAAAAGGCTGCCGGGCGCACTGCCATCGATTATGGCTTTCACATGGTGATAACGGATATGCCAGAGGAGCGCATTCCCGAAATGCGCCGCCTCGCGGATGAGGGCGTCACATCCTACAAATTATTCATGGCCTACCCCGGTGTCCTGCTTTCAGACGACGGCACGATTTTCCGTACCATGCGCAAAGCGGGCGAAGACGGCACCCTGGTCTGCATGCACGCCGAAAACGGCGTTGTCATCGACGAACTGGTCAAGACCGCCCTGTCGGAGGGGCATATTGAGCCGAAATATCATGCCCTGACCCGGCCCACCCGGTTGGAAGCAGAAGGCGTGCATCGCGCCCTGGCCATCGCCGAGGTGGCCCAGGCGCCTGTGTATTTAGTGCATCTATCCTGCTTTGATGCGTTGGAACAATTGCGCATGGCACAAGCGCGCGGCGTCATGGCGCACGCCGAAACCTGCCCGCAATATTTGCTGCTGGATATCGATTGCTATGACGAACCTGGCTTTGACGGCGCGAAATATGTCCTCACCCCGCCGTTACGGGAAAAATGGAACCAGGATGAGCTGTGGGGCGGACTGCGCAATTCCGCCCTCGATGTAATCTCGACGGATCATTGCCCGTTTTGCATGAAAGACCAAAAGGAGTTGGGCAAAGACGACTTCAGCCAAATTCCCAACGGTGGCCCCGGCGTGGAAAACCGCCTGAGCCTGATTTATCACAAGGGCGTCAATGGCGGTAACATCTCGCTCAACCGCTTTGTCGAGCTAACCTCAACCTCGCCCGCGAAGATTTTCGGGCTGTTCCCCAAAAAAGGTACAATCGCCGTGGGCAGTGACGCCGACATCGTCATTTTTGATCCGGACCGGGAGGAAATAATCTCCCTCCACAACCCCCACACCCATCACATGAACATCGACTACAACGCCTATGAAGGCACCAAAGTGCGCGGCTTCACAGAGACGGTGTTATCGCGGGGCCGGGTGATCATCGACAAAGGCAATTACCTGGGCCGCCCCGGAGACGGCGAATACATCAAACGCGGCCCCTACGGCGGCCTGCACGCCACCACCCGAGGGGCAGCCGCCCGCACAGCCCTGTCGACCTCAGGCCGCCTCGGCGCACCGGGGGCACATAGGTAGGGGGTAGAACTTAAGGGTCGATCAGATTGCCTTTTTCGTCACGAATTTCGGGCCCGTGGACGCGGGCGCGGCCGTCGCCGAAGTTTTGGTCCCGGCCTTCCAGGGCGGCTTTCAGGCCGTGGTCTTTGGCGGTTTGACGGAAAAACCTCGTGCCAGGCGCCAGATGGGCCCGGGCGTCGTTTTCCGCTGCCATGCGTTGTAGGGTACGCGCGCCCATTAATTCCAGGCCCACGTTGACAATACGTTTGTTCGCGGTCAGCAAATCCGGGTCAATCTGTGCCATACGATCGGCCAGGCCCTCAACCTCAGCCTCCAGCATATCCGCCGGGACGGATTTCATCACCAGTCCGATGTCCGCAGCCTCAGCACCCGTCACCGTATCGCCCGTGAGGACCAATCGTTTGGCCCATTGGGGGCCGCAATGATAGATCCACATCTGGTTCGGTAACGAGCCTAAATCGCGGGCCGGGGGAAAGCCAATTGTGGCGTCGTCCGCTGCGATCACCATATCGCACAATAGGGCGATGTCCGTGCCGCCGGCCAGACAATGGCCATGGACCTGGGCGATGACGGGTTTGTGCATATCGAACAGAACCATGCGCAAACGCTGGCTATATTCCAGACGCCAGATGTCATCATCAATGGTGGGGTCGGCATAGATGCCGCCTTCGCGATACCTGCGTCCCGGCCTGCCGCCAGAGGGCGGATTGTTCAGGCCCGGCGTCAGATCATAGCCGGCGCTGAACGAGGGCCCCGCGCCACGGATGATGATGCAGTGAACGTCCTTGTCATTGTCCGCCTCCCACAATGCCTCGTGCAATTCCTCCAACAGGGGAATGGACAGTGCATTGCGCTTTGCCGCCCGGTTTAGGGTGATGCGGGCGCGGCCGTCCACGGCCTCGTAAATGATATGTTCGAAGTCATCCATGCTGGGTACTCACAAGATTGGAAAAAACGGGCCTAATCACGCCTGCCGGCGTTGGCCCACGGGGCGCATAACCTTCAACAGCCAGAATATGATGCAAAAAACACCGGTCAAAATAACCAGGGCAACCACGGCTGCCAGGCGCTTGCCGAAATTTTCATCCAGGCTATAGCCCGGACCCAGCAAATAAACGCACAGGATCTGCACTGATTGCAGGGCCGCACCAGCCGACAGCAATATGGCGATGAAGGTGGAACCGCGTAACGAGCTCAACACCATACTTTCCACACTGCGCTGCTGGACGATATGGCTGTGATAGGCGCGGTAATGATAGCCGCAGAACCCAACGATACCGACGATCACGACGGCCCAAAAAATGGCATTTTCATAACTCAAACCATTGATGATCAGATTGAACAGATCCTCAAACGGTTTGTAGAAGTATAAAAAGATCAAGACGACGATGTAGATGATGAAACCCACCAGGGTCCAAAACCATTGCCACCCATTCATATGCCGTCCCCTCTAACTCTATTTTGTGACGTCATCTTAACGCCCTCAATTTGTTTGCGATAGGCCCTCAGCTGCCATTTATACCGGCAAATCCGGTCGGCGCTTGTGCCATTCCGTGGCTTGTTCAAAGGCATCGGCCACTTGCAGCAATAACGGCTCCTCAAACCACGGGCCCAAAAGCTGCAGGCCAATGGGCAGGCCGTCTTCCGTGAAGCCGCAGGGAATGGAGATCGCCGGTTGGCCTGTGAAGCAGGCCAGGCGCGTCAATTGACCCAACGCCTTCCAGCCGACAACGTCCCGATCACCAACCATTATGGTGCCCGTATCAATGGGAACAGACGGAATGACTGCCGTGGGCATGGCCAATATAGGTGTCTGGGCCAGGACACCGGCCATTTCGCTCTGCACCTTGGCTTGGGCCTGGCGGGACTTGATAAAAGCGCTGGCGCTTAACCCTTCGCCCAAACGCAGGCGCGCGTTCACATCAGGGGATAGATCATCGGCGTTATCCCGCAAATGACCGTCATGGACCGTGTGCGCCTCTGCCATGGCCATAGTGGACCAGCCATCTATGGCTTCACGGTTAAAGGGCAGGATTACTTCTTCGATCTCAGCACCAAGATCGCTGAGCACCGACAATGCGGCCTGCACCGCAGCCTCAACCTCCCCGTGCAGGCGGTCAAAATAAAAATCCCGGGGCACACCGATCCGCAGACCGTTAAGTGGCTTGCCCAGCAACGAAGTATAATCGCCGACCCGCGCATGGGCCGTGGACGGATCATCTGGGTCCGCCCCAGCGATAGCTGCCAGCACCAAGGCTGCGTCGCGTACGGTTCGTGTTAAGGGGCCGCCATGATCCAGGCTTTCGCACAAGGGATAGATACCCGCGCGGGAGGCCAGACCGTAAGTTTGCTTTAAGCCAACAACGCCGCAAAGGGAGGCTGGAATTCGGATGGAACCGCCGGTATCGCTACCCAATGTGGCCATGGCCAGGGAAGCAGCGGTGGCGCAGCCCGACCCGGATGAGGAGCCGCCCGAGACCCGTTCCAGGTTCCATGGGTTCAGTGCCGTGCCCACAATTGGATTGATACCCGTGGGGCCGAACGCGAATTCGTGCAGGTTCAACATGCCCAGCATAATTGCGCCTGCATCCCGCAGACGGGCAACGGATGTGGCATCACTGTTGGCGATACCTTCGGACAGAATTTTTGAGCCGCATGTCCGTTCCATCCCCGCGACTTGGAACAGATCCTTTACGGCCATGGGTATGCCGTGCAGGGGACCGCGATAGTTACCTGCGGCAATCTCCGCCTCCGCCTCTTTCGCCGCGGCCAGGGCTGCATCCGGGTAGAGGGAGATATAGGCATTCAGGCTAGGGTTCAGAGCATCGATCCGGGCCAGTTGGCTTTCCATCACCGCGACAGGGGAGACTTCGCCACTTTCAATGCGGGGGGCGAGCGTGGCGATGTCCATCTGGGCCAGTTCAAGCCCAATTACCGATTGATCACTCATAAATCAGCCTCCGGCACAGCGATGATCAGCAAGATGCCATAGACGGCAACAAAGATGGCGTCCTTGACCGCGCCCAGGGTCTGCTTGCCCTCACTCCCCTGGATCAGCATGACGATAATCTCCATCACAAAGCCGATCATGGCCAAAAAGAAGAACGGCCAAATCGTGCTCCACCAGGAAATCTCGACAGGGATCGCAACACCTTGCACGGCGCGCCAGATCAGCAACAAAATCGGCAGGGCCATAAAATAAGCATGCGCGAGAAGAAACCGTAGCCTTGTCAGCGTGCGGTCCAAAATCCAAAAGACCAGGAAGAACAGCGCCACATACAGCACATCCCAGAACATGGAATTGTAGGCTTGAACGGCACCGTCTTTGCCCTCTTCCGCGCCCGCCGCGTCGCCATCCACGACGGCCGCCATGCCATCGATCTCAAGCAGATTTACAAAACCCAGGATCAGCAAAAACGTCATGGCATCGCATAACAGCCACTCCCGCACATTCGCGGAGGTATCCTTGATATTCCAACCGCGCGAGGCTTTGTCGAACAACAACACCAGCGCAACGGCAAGTGCTGCCGGGTAAATCAGCCGCAAGACCAAGGAATATTGCGTCCCGTCATCGAGATAAATCCAATTCAACAACAGAAACGTAAACAACAGGGCCAGCAGGCCAAGCACACGCAAGCCCGCCGGCGTCGGCTGGCTATCGGGCGTTGGGGTGGCCGCTATGGGCGCACTAGGTACGGAAATAGATGCGGCTTCAGGATCTGGGATGCCTTGCCTGGAAGATTGCGCAATCATGTAGATCAAAAAGCCAATGAGGCCCAAGCCAGCCACCACCAACATGATGACAAAGAATGTGATTGCCCTGCCGTCGGCGCGCCAATCCGCCGCCTGGCCCAATAAACCATCGGTGGAAAATTGCCAGATACCAACGATCGCCACCACCAACAACAACGCAGCCGCGAGGAGGTATTGATACCAGCGGTTCGCGCCGGACAGCTCCACATTAGAAAGGCCCACACCAGAAAGGCCAGCGCCAGAAAGGCCAGCGCCAGCTGGGCCAGATTTGGATTTTGCCAATCCGCGGCCAATGAGAAAAACCAGGAACGCCAAGACGCCGACAATGGCTATGGCCGCCATTACCTGTAGAAATATAACTGACCGACTATCCACCGTTGGCCCTTCCCTTACATCGACGATGCATTTCAGATTTGCAGGTTGACGTTAAAACGATCTTTGAAAGCCTGACGCAATCTATCAAACTGCACGCCAACCCGTATTACGGAAAAATCACGAAAATCTATGATAGTCGAGGATCGGCCCTGATGGTTAGCATATTGCGATAGGCCGTAATCAAAAGAAATATCCGCCGCCTCGCGCACTGCCCCATCAACTTCGCCCAAACGGTACTTACTACCCGTCAGTGATAAATTCGCCGACGACCCAAAGACCGGCATATTTCGCGCCCAGGCCTGGCTTGCGATCTCGTTGTGCATGGGCCCGGCATTCAACAGCATATCCAGGGTCCCTGCCTTGGATGATGATGCCAAAACAAACGGATCCACATCTGCCAGAAAGGCATGATCTTCGCGAAACGGTGCCACGACGGAAAATGGTAGGCTCACCTGTTCCACCATTTCGGCGACCATGGCATGTTTCTCTTCCGCCATGATGTGCACGGCGGCGGACATCATATAGTTGCCGAACATGCCGGATGGCTTTTCATAGCTGCGTTGTTTGGCATCAAATATCCGTCTGATCCCCTGTGGCGTAGCCGCCAATATGGCGTAGGCCACATCCAAAGGTGCAATGGCGACACCACCATTGGCCAGGACATCTAACAAATTGGAGACATCAGCCGAAATTTGTTCAGGGGCAACAGAGGTGTGGGTACGCGCCTCATCGCCTGGCGCTGGCAATAGGGGCGTTTCAGCCTCAATTATATTACTTGGTACATTACTTGGCATATTATTTGGTGCCATAAAGCCGGTCGCCCGCATCACCCAGACCGGGCAGAATATAGCCGATTTCGCTTAGTTGCCGATCAACTGCCGCCGTTAAAATAGGCACGTCCGGGTGCACCTCCGTGAGGGCTGAAATGCCTTCGGGTGCGGCAACCAGGGCGACGAATTTCATACGTTTGGCACCCGCCTCCTTCAACCGCGTGATGGCGGCGACTGCGGAATTGCCCGTGGCCAGCATGGGATCGACAACAATCACCTGACGCTCCCCAATGGAATGGGGCAGCTTGAGGTAATATTCCACCGGCTCCAACGTTTCGTGGTCCCGGTACATGCCGATATGGCCGACGCGGGCTGAGGGGATCAAATCCAACATACCTTCCAACAGACCATTACCCGCCCGCAGGATCGAGACCAGGCACAGCTTTTTGCCGTCCAGAACAGGCGCTGCCATGGTTTCCAACGGCGTTTCAATCTCAACTTTTGTCAGGGCCAGATCCCGCGTCGCCTCAAACGCCAGCAACAACGCGATTTCCCCCAGCAATTGCCGGAATTCCGCCGTCGAGGTTTCCTTTCGGCGCAGCAAAGTCAATTTGTGCTGGATCAAGGGATGATCCGCCACTTTAAAATTCGGCGCTGTCATGGCCCCGCCCCCCTCAGTTCGGTTTACCGTTTATTTTACCGTTCAGTGTAGCGTCAGGTTTACGAAGGATATAGCCCCATCGCACCATTCAACGGCGAAAACTTAGAACTATCCAAAATTGCCTCATTTCAGTGCGTTAACCTTTACTTAACGAATTGCGGATAGCGTCACGGTCCCTTGTAGTATGCAGGGGTGCGAACCAAGAAATGGCAAACCGTCGGCAACGGCGGGACGCAAAGCTACCGGTCCTACACGATCCAGAATGACATCACACGGAAGATTAGAAATTTTCCAAAGGATGCGGATCGAAGGATAGCGGAGTTATCTCAGGAAGAGACGCATAAAATGGCCTTATCTATCAATACGAACAACGGCGCGGCCATCGCGCTGCAAAAATTTTCAGCTAACAACAACGACCTGAACAAAATTCAAAACCATATTTCGTCGGGCAAAAAAGTCGACAGCCCCAAGGACGATGCCGCGACTCTTGCCATCGCCCAGGAATTGCTGGCCACCTACGCTGGCACCGGTGCCGTTCGAGACGGCCTCAGCCGCGCATCCGCGACCATTGATGTGGCCGTCGCAGCCGGTGAAGCCACCGCAGATATTTTGGTGGAGATGAAAGGCCTTGCTGTACAAGCCAGTCAGGAAGGCCTGGACCAGACATCCCGGGATGCACTGAATTCCGCCTTCACCGCCCTGCAGGAACAGGTCACAACCATCAACGACAGCGCATCGTTTGCAGGCAGCAACCTGATCGCAGCCGGTGCTGCGGATCAAAATGTATTGAGCGACGACAGCGGTGCGACCATCAAAGTCGCAGCCCAGGATTTGTCCAGCGACGGCCTGGGCCTGACTGGGCAATCATTGGGCGATGCGGGCAATGCTGCATCCGCCCTGGCCGCGCTTGATGCAGCGATCACGGATGCCTCGTCGAAATTGGCAAATCTGGGCAGTTCCGCCAATCGGATTGAAACCCATAACGTTAACTTGGGCGTGCAAAATGATACGGTCGCGGCCGGTATCGGGAACCTTGTGGATGCAGATTTAGCCGCCGACAGCGCCGCCCTGAAATCCGCTGAATTAAAGCAGGCATTGGGTGCCGTCAGTCTGGGCATCGCCAACGCCGCGCCCTCCAGAATTCTCAGTCTGTTCGGCGGGTAGACCTCGCTATAGCTCCCCCATAGCTCTCTGACCCTATTCAGCGTAGCATCAGGAAAACCTAAGGGGAGGAACCGATGGCTGAAATCAGTTACCCAGAGGATTGGCGAGAGATCCCAGCGGAGACATGGGCAAAAATGCTCATGACGCCGGAACAATATACCGCCATGCGTTTAGAACGTTTGACGCGGGAGGAAGCGGCACCGGCTGTGGGTGACCCTGCACCGGATTTCAGGCTGGAACTGCTGACGCCGAAGGGCAAACGCACGGGCCGGATGGTCAGCCTCTCATCCAGTTTCGCGTCTAACCCCCAGAACTCCGGTCGGCCCGTCGGCCTGATCTTCGGCTCCTACACCTGACCGCCTTTTAGAATTCAGTCCGTGCGGCTGAACGAAATCGCGACACAGTATGGGGCGGAAATGGATTTTTATTGCGTCTATATCCAGGAAGCCCACCCCGATGATGGTTGGCAGGTGCAACATAACCTGGATGACGACATCATCCTGAATACGCCGAACTCCATTGAAGAACGGGCGGATATTGCCGAAGTTTGCGCCTTGCGGCTGAGTATGGCCATGCCCATGTTATTGGATGATATGACCGATCAGGCAGACAAGCTGTATAACGCTTTGCCGGAGCGGCTGTACGTGATCGACAAGACCGGCATCGTCCGCTTTAAGACAGTCGCCGGCTCCCGCGGCTTCGAGCCGGAGGCATGGGCCTCGGCCATCGCCGAATTATTGCGGAGCCCCTGATAAAAGACCTGACACGGGGCCTGACACGAGGAGACTCCTTTGTTGAAACTTAGCTGCACAATTTTGTTGGTGGCGTATGGCGTTTTGGCCTTTAACCCGACCCTCGTACTTGCTGCATCCAGCCATCAACCCTATTCGGGGCAGCAGTCGCGCGACATAAAGGCGTTGTCACAAGAGCAAATCGACGGATATTTGAATGTCAGCGGCATGGGTTTTGCCAAAAGCGCCGAACTTAACCATTAACCGGGGCCCCTACATCTGCGCCAGCTGGCCGACAGCTAGATCTGACTGTTGAACAATTATCCGCGATATCTGCAATCGAGGCAGATATGAAATCAGAGGCTAGACGGCTGGGACGGACAATTCTGGAAAAAGAGCGGCGTCTCGACAATCTGTTTGCCAAAAACCAGGTTGATGCGACGGCAATGCGTACGCTGACGGTGGCAATTGGCCAAATGCAGGGAGAACTGCGCGCTGTGCACCTGAAGGCACATATCCAGGTGCGCGCCCTATTAAACGACCATCAAATTATCTTATACGACCAACTCCGGGGATATGGGTCCGATAAGCAAGATCGAACCCAACATGGTAAACATTCCAAGCATACCAAACATTAACGGCTATATATTAATGGCCATAGATTAGCGGCCATAAATTAGCGGCCTTAAGCGCGGAAAAATGCAGGAAAATCGGGTCATGGGCCGATTTTTAACCTTTTCGACCCGCTCCATTAACGTCTTATTAAGACCTGTTCGCTAAATTGATCAAACACCGCGATAAGCGGTAGCGACCACGAAATGGCAAACCGTCGGAAATGGCGGGACGCAAAACCACCGATCCGTCTGGCCAGACATTCACTTGGCAAGCGGACAGCGGGGTTACCGAAAAGGGCTACGCAATGTTTACGGCAATAATAGACGCCAAAACCAAATTCCTCTCCCGCAGCAAAACTGAGTCTACCTCTCGCAAGAGCCGCATCTTGTTGGCCTGCATGACCCTCTTTGTTTTGAGCACGAGCGTCACTGGCATGGCCCAAGCTGAAATCGCCCTGGCCCGCGCCGACGTCGCCCTGGAAGTTCTGGCCTCTCTGGACCAGGAGGAGCGAGCCCCCCTCCACCACCTGACATCCGTCCGCATTCTTGCCGAACAGGGCAACCTCAACGCACAGCACGAATTGGCGGTTTTATTGGCCACCATTCGGGGCGGCAAAGCAGATTTTGCGGAAGCCGCTTATTGGCTGAAACAGGCAGCCGATCGCGGCCACCGCAGCGCGCAGTTCTGGTTGGGCAATCTGTACATGCAGGGTGCGGGCGTACCGCAGGATTTCGACCGCATGATTAAATGGTGGCGTCAGGCGGCAGAGCAAGGCGACGCCAGCGCCCAATACGCCCTTGCCGCGGCCTTCCGCGATGGCCGTATGGTAGAGCGCAACCTGGCCCTGTCCCGTGCATGGTTCTTCATGAGTTCCGGCAAAACCGGTATGGCCTTTGTAAAATCAGCAATGACACCGTCCAAGAAAGTCGCCGCACCCATTCAAAACGCCAACGTCCAGGCCGAAACCACTTTCATCGAAGAAGAAGCACCAGAGGTTGAGCGGGTTGGTCGGGGTGGTCGCGTCAAGACAGGGCGGGATCGTCAATAGAGCAAACGTCCAACAAATCTATAATTTCCCCTGAGCCCTCGCGCCCGCCCCTCCCCTGGCAGCGCGGAGGCTCCATTTTTTTGGCCGAGGCATAATCGCGGCGGACACGTCTTATTCAGCGTTGGTCAAACGGGCCAGTTCCTTATCGTAATCTGCGTACGACGCCTTCAATACTGCATGGTTCAATAATGTTGTCGCCAGCACATCGCCTGTACCCGGATCGCTGATCAGGCTGCGGACCCAATATGATTCCGTACGCGGGCTTTCCGACAGGGCAACGATTTCCCGCTCAATCAGGTAAACCTGCCCGACCATTAAAGGACCTTTGAGCATGCGGATTTCCAGATCGGCGAACAAACCGATTGCCGGCCCTTTGCCCCGCATGCCCGCGCTGTGGGAGGTGTATTGCGATAGGACCGAGACCATTTCCAACGGAATGATCGCCCCGCCCCAGGGCGAAGCTCCGCTGTACCAGGGCGATGTTTCCGTGATCACGGCAAGTTTCTCAGCCAACGAAAACGGATATAGATCACCCATGTGTTGATCCATATCCATATACACGGCCTCTGCTTCAGCGCCCTTTTGGCCGACAGTTAGATGCTCCAGTATAACCAAATTGCCGGCAGGTCGCAGGACGGTCAGGCGTCTTTCCAACTCCGTCTCCCCGGCAGTGGACCCAATCGAGGCCGTACCGCGCAAAACCTCCACGCCATCCGCCTTGTCAGCACCGATCCCCACCATATTGCCCGCCTCAGGCTCCACTTCGACAAAGGCGCGCACCTCCTCCCCCTCCACCACCATGTTACGGAAATGGGCAGAGAGGCAGCCCATTTCGAACCAGGCATCGCCCCATAGATCATGGAGTAGCGGCACGAATTGGCTGAAATGGGTCGGCCCTTCTATGGGCGCGGCTTTAAAACCTAGGTCCAGCGCCTGGGCCTCGTCATGCAAAGAGTGATGGCCATCATAGGTTTGATCGGCCAGCATTTGGCGGGGGGCACGTAATGGCCCCCGCCTAAAATCAGCCACGGCCAACGAAAGGCATTTTTGTCGCCATGACGGTCAGGAATTGCACATTGGCGTCAGGTGGCAGGCTGGCCATGTAGACCAGGGCGCGGGAGACATTATCCACATCCATCAGCGGTTCCGGCTTCATAGAGCCATCAGCCTGCGGTACGCCATCCGCCATGCGCGCGGCCATGGGGGTCAGGGCATTGCCAATGTCCAACTGCCCGCAGGCGATGTCGTATTTGCGACCATCCAAAGAGGTGGATTTGGTCAACCCGGTTACCGCATGCTTGGTTGAGGTATAGGGTGCTGAATTGGGACGAGGCGTCGTGGCAGAGATAGAACCATTGTTGATAATGCGACCACCCATGGGGTCCTGATCCTTCATCACCCGGAATGCGGCCTGGGTGCACAGAAAAACGCCCGTCAGATTGACGTTGACCACCCGCTGCCAATCTTCAAACGACAGATCCTCTATATTAACGGCCGGCGCACCGCCGCCGGCGTTATTGAACAACAAATCAAGCCGGCCAAAGGCCTTTGTTGTGGCATCGAACAATGCAGCGACCGAACTTGGGTCGGAAACATCCGTAGGGACGGCAATGGCACGACTGCCGTCCGCGCCGGCCTCTGCAATGGACGCCTCCAACGCATCTGCGCGACGCCCCGCAAATGCAACCGAATAGCCCTCCGCCAACAACGCGACGGCGGCACCACGGCCAACACCGGAACCCGCCCCCGTTACAATGGCAACTTTGCCCTCTCCACTCATGATCGGATCCTTTCCTAAATTTTCATTGGCCTAAAGCTACGCTGCTAGCTGCTTAATAATCAACGCGGAAATGATCGGGCCGGCCCAGGGGCCAATATTCGCCCCAAACCTCCGCCCCGCCATCGACGGTCAGAACCGTGCCGTTGATATAGTCCCCCGTCGGCCCCGCCAGATACACAGCGGCCTGGGCAACATCCTGGACAGAGCCCAAACGGCGCACCACGTTATGATCGAAACTGGGTTTGGCTGCATCCGGATAATGGGTCAAACCGGGGGAGGCGATCACGCCAACGGCAATGGAATTCAGGCGAATGTCATAGGGTGCCCATTCCACACACAGACCCTTGGTCAGATGAATGACGCCCGCCCGTGCCGCCAATGAATGGGGGATGGATGAGGTCAACATCCCCAGCACAGCAGCGATGTTAACGACACAGCCCGGTTGTTGGTTTTCCCGCCACAAACGAGCTGCGGCCTGCATCATGAACCAGGACCCGTTCAAATTGGTGTCCACCACGGTGCGCCAGCCATTAGGGCTGATGTCCATGGCGGGGGCGGCGAACTGTCCGCCGGCATTATTGACCAAAACATCCAGGCGGCCATAGCGCTGCCAAACCTCCGCCATCAAGTCCGTGACCTGATCCGCATCCCGAATGGTCATGACCTTGGTAAAGCACGGGATATCCAGGGAGGCCATGGCAGCTTCGAAATCCGCCATCTTAGTCTCATCGCGGCTGCACGACACCAACGTCGCGCCAAGACGGCCAAACAAAACGGAAGTCGCCAGGCCGATCCCCCCTGCCCCGCCAGAAACCAAGACCACTTTGTCTTTGAACAAATCATCCCGATACACAGTGGGCATGGCGGCCAGTTCGGCCGCTGTCGGGGTGGCGTAAATATCTTCATCCCGCCGGGTTAGATCATTACCTGTGGTATCATCTGTGGTCATGGGGTTTATTCCGCTGCCCGATAATCCTCTGGGAAATATTGCCGCACGAATTCACTGTCGTCATTGTAGGTGAAGCAGGTGTTTTTCATACCGTCCGGCAAACGCCTCGGCGTCGTTTGTTCCGCTTCCCGCGCCGCACCAGCGGGACCCCGTTCGGTCCACATGGCCTGCATGGCCGTTGTTGCCATTTGCGCCAACATCTCGACGAGATGGGTGCAGCCTTTGCCATGGCCCACCCTTTCGCGCACCATCCGGTTCCATCCGGGTCCGATCTTCAATCCCGCCAAGGCCTTGAAATTCGGCGCCACCAAATGGCAGATACCGTGGGCGCCTACATCCAGCTTTGCCTCAGCCGATTGCACTTCCATTGTTTGATCGACCGTCAACCGCAGCCATAAATCGTGCACCGGTTCACCCGCTGCCCGGTGGCTGTCGAGCAGGTGGTGGGAGAACGGCTTGATATCCAAGATATGCCCCTCAATATCCACCAGGCCGTCCGTGCGCTGATAGGCGGTAATGGAAATTGTCCGGTTGTGAATTTGTTCCCGTTCCGTGGCTTGGGAAAGTGGCATCTGTGATCTCCATCCTGGTAATAAACTCAACCCTGCGATTACCGCGCCCAGCGCCAGAAGGCAAGACGGCAAGCTGGTGGAGACGGCATGGGAACGCATGCTAAGATCGCGGTAACAGATGTGCTGGTTTTGAATTTAAGGGCAGAATATGCAGGCGACCTCGGACGATAGTAAATTGGGCGGCGGGGGTGCTCACTACGGTTGGGTCATGGTGTTCGTGGGCTTTTCTTTGACGGCGATGAGCTTCGGCGCGCTCGGCTCCATGGGCGTATTCCTGAAACCAATTGCGGCGGAGTTCGGCTGGTCCCGCGGCAGCACGGCCCTGGGCTATACGACAGCCGCCATGGGTGCGGCTGTATTCGGCATCTTGTGGGGCTTCCTGGCTGATCGCAATCCGACAATGCGATTTGCCATGATGGGTGCCATTACCGGACCTATCGCGATGTTCGGCCTCAGCCAGTCGTCGACCCATTGGCAGTATTATCTCTCCTATTTCATCTTTGGGGCCTTTAGCCATGGTGCATTGGTCAGCCCCATTTGGGCCAACATCGGGCAGTGGTTCGCCAAGAACAAAGGCACCGCGTTGGGTGTGGCGTTGGCAGGCGGCGCGTTCGGTCAGGCCGTGGTGCCGTTTTCGGCCCGCCTATTAATCACCTCTTATGATTGGCAGACCGCCTATATGGTTTTAGCGGCGGTCTTTTTGCTGCTTGGCGTCATCATCGCATCCCTGACCAAAGACACGCCTGCAAAAAAGGCCCGTCTGGCAGAGATCCGCGCCAGTCAATCGAACGGCGGCTCCTGGTCATTGGGAGAGGCACGCTTTACCGTCACATGGTTTTCCATAGCCGTCATATTCTGCTGCACCTGCATGGCGGTGCCTGTCGTTCATGTGGTGCCTATGTTGTCGGATCGTGGATTTGATCCACAAGTTGCAGCCTCTGTCCTGACCACATTGATGCTGGCGGGTGCTTTGGGCCGGATGGGCGCGGGCCGGATTTGTGATCTTATCGGGCCAATGCGAACCTATGCAGCAATGTCATTTATGCAGGCATCTTTGGTGATTTGGTTCCCCCATATTGATGAGCTGACGAGCATCTATGTCCTGGCCGCATGCTTCGGCTTTTCATTCTCGGGCGTCATGGCCTGCATGGTGGTCAGTGTTAATTCAATGGTTCCGGTCCAGGTTGGCGCGCGGTCTTGGTCCGTTGTTTCATTTTTCGGTTGGGTCGGCATGGCCATTGGCAGTTTCACAGGTGGCTTGCTGTTCGATCTGACTGGTGATTATTTTTGGTCCTTCACCTTTGCAGGCGTCATGGGTGCGACCAACCTGGTCGTCCTGTTGGGTTTCCACACGAGCAACGCTAGGCGGCAGCCTCTTGTCGCGTAGCGATTTGCCGCGTGAAAGTGTGCCGCTTGAGGTGCAGGACAAACCCTATGGCTGGGTAATGGTGTTCGTCGGCTTCACTATGATGGCCATGAGCTTTGGTGGTCTGGCTGCCGTAGGCGTCTTTTTGAAACCAATCGCAGCAGAGTTTGGTTGGTCCCGTGGCAGCATTGCCTTTGGCTATACTACCGCAGCCCTATCAGCGGCCCTGTTCGGGATTTATTGGGGCTTTCTTGCTGATCGCTATCCAACCTGGCGTTTTACCATGCTGGCAGCCATTGGCCTGGCAAGCGCGATGATGTTGTTGAGCCTGACGACGAGCCAATGGCAGTTTTATTTGTTCTACTTCCTTTTCGGCAGCCTAGGCCACGGCACCTTACAAAGTTCACTATGGTCCAACATCGGGCAGTGGTTCAGCAAAAACAAAGGCCTTGCCCTCGGTGTGGGCCTTGCAGGCGGCGCCTTTGGACAGGCCGTCGTGCCCTTGATCGCCCGCTTTCTAATCTCCAGCTATGGCTGGCAGAATGCCTACCTGATCCTTGGTGCCGGGTATTTGGTTGTGGGCGTGGGCGTGGCTGCATTAACCCGTGATCCGCCCGGCAAACGGGCCCGGCTGGCTGCCAGCCGCAGCAACGACGATAACAATAGCGGCGTCGGCGTCGATTCATGGGGCCTGGGCGAAGGGCGTCATACGGTATTCTGGTTTTCCATGGCCGTACTGTTTTGTTGTTCGTGTATGTCCGTGGTCATTGTGCATCTGGTGCCTATGCTGACCGACCAAGGCTTCAGCCCGGAAGTCGCCGCGACAGCTCTTGCGGCATTGATGCTGGCCGGTGTCCTGGGGCGGCTCGTCGCTGGCAAGGCTTGTGACCTGTTCGGCGTGGTACCCACCTATGCCTTTATGGCGCTGGGCCAAACAATATTGGTGGGATGGTTTCCGTATATAGAAACCCTGTCCAACATCTATGTATTTTCTATGCTGTTCGGTTTTGTTTATTCCGGTGTTATGGCCAGCGCGGTCATCTGCGTCAATGTCATGGTCCCGGCAGAGTTTAGTTCCCGATGTTGGTCCATCGTCTCATTCTTTGCCTGGGTCGGCATGGGCTTTGGCGCTTTTATGGGCGGGTTTTTATTCGATTTGACCGCCGGCTACTCCACATCCTTTACTTTCGCCGCCATCATGGGCGTCATCAACTTGATTGTCCTGTTGGCCTATCGCCTCACGGGCGGCCATCGCCGCGCTGTTTTGGTCGAAGCTTAGACCGAAATCAAGCGTTACGACTGGCGTCCAGATCCAAAGGATAAATGGGACGGCGCAGATTTTTGAAGGGAAAGGCGGCATAGTCGGAACTGCAAACACCAGGTCCCGCCACCAAAACCACATGTTTTGCGATGGGTCCAAAGCCGGCCCGAAAATGCTGCCGGGACTTAATCAGGACATAATGCTTGGTGCTAGGGTCAATGCCTGCATGGGTAAAACAACCCGTATCGAACGGCTCGTGCCGCCGCTCTGACACCACGATATCGACACTGCCCGTACGCAACACAGCCGTTCGGCCCATATTCATCGGGCTGCCCGTGGCCATGGGCCCGGTGACGACAAAGCGGCCATCGGTGATACATCGGACCGTGCCTGACACAGTTATCGGCCGGCCCGTCAAATCCATGGCCGGGCTGTCGGTCTTGCCGCCCAGTTGCAATGTTACCTCGGCCCCAACGCCGGCATCGAGCATTTGGGCCACGCTGTCGGGATCACAAATCGGCCCAGCTGCGACATTATCCAACCCCAAGCGCAGCACCTCTTCCAACACATCCATGTTGTCTTGCGGGCCACCGGCACCGCAATTGTCCCCGTGATCCACCAGGATCACCGGGCCATCATCCAGCTCCCTGGCACGTTGTAGCGACGTTTCCACCGGCTCAATCTCAAAGACGAAATCCGCCCGCCGCTCCCACGCCTGTTCCATCAATTCATCCAGCAAACGGCCCGCACCTTTCGCATCACCGTCACCCACAACGACGGCCCCAAGGCCCACGTGCGGAATATCGGCCAGGGGGAAGCCGCCAAAGATAGAGACGTTGAGGACCTCGCCCGCCGCCTCCGCCGCCATGGCGCGGTTCATGATGTCTTTCATAGGTTGGTCCAGGGGCGTCTGGCGCAGCATATGGGTCAACATGGGCAGCGAATGCCACAGCATCACAGGTTTTACCTCGCCGCGCATGGCACGGATCAAGGTGTCGCCTGCCCGCTGACCGGTCTCTGCCATATCAATATGGGGATAGGTGTTGTAGCCGGTGATGACGGTCGCATTGGCAATCATCACGGCAGACAGATTGGTGTGGAAATCCAAGGCAACGGCAATGGGGATATCCGGTGCAATGGCGCGGATACGGCGCAGCAACTCACCTTCCCCGTCGTCATGGTCCTGCGTTACCATAGCGCCGTGCAAATCCAACATAACGCCGTCGCAGCCCAGCCTTACCGCATCGCAAATACTGGCGCACATTTCATCAAAAGCCGCCTGGTTCACCGCCCCGCTCGGCGAGGCGTTGCCAATTAAAGGCACCACATACTCGGCCCCCTCACGCTCCGCGATATCAATATAGGCCGCGATTGGATTGTTTGTGCCCCGGTATAGCGCAATGGCCTTGTCGCCGGATTTTGGCCCGAACGCGGCGAGGGGCGTGGGCAATGGGGAAAAGGTGTTGGTTTCATGGCGCATGGTGGCCAGGACAAGTTTCATCAGTAACTCCTTACTAATTTAGCGGCGTCGTTGCGGCGGCACACCATCGTCGCTGACCAAGTGACAAGCCACCGCATGGCCGCTCCGAATGGTGCGCAGGGACGGCGTCTCTGCCACGCAGCGTGCCTCGGCAAAGGGGCAGCGCCCGGCAAAGCGGCAACCGGGCGGTGGGTCAATGGGGCTGGGTGGGTCACCCACAAGGCGGACACGATCAGCCCGGTCGCGCACCGCAGGGTCAGCGGAAGGTACCGCCGACAACAACGCCCAGGTGTAGGGATGCAAAGGTTCTGTGAACAACGAAATACGATCCGCCTGTTCCACGATTTGGCCCAGATACATCACCGCGATCTCGTCACACATATATTGTACGACGCCCAGATCATGAGAGATAAACAGATAGGTCAGGCCGAATTCCGCCTGCAAGGATCGCAGCAAATTCAGGATCTGTGCCTGGATCGCCACATCCAGGGCCGAGACCGGTTCGTCGCAAACTACCAATTCAGGCTGTGTCGCCAAGGCCCGGGCGACGCCGATCCGCTGTCTCTGACCACCCGAAAATTGGTGCGGGAACAGCGCCTGTTGTTCCGGGCGCAGGCCAACTTTTTTGAACAGTTCCCCAACCAGACCCTCGCGGTCTCCCGGTGCGCCGATGTTCATCAAATCCATCGGCTCCCGCACAATGGCGCCCGCGCGAACCCGTGGGTTCAACGAGGAATAGGGATCTTGAAATATGATCTGCATCCGTGACCGCGTCTTGCGCAGGGCCTCACCTTCCAGGGCGACCAAATCCGTATCACCCAGATGCATGCTGCCATCAGTGACAGGCGTCAGGCGCATCACAGCCAGCGCCGTGGTGGTTTTGCCCGACCCGCTTTCCCCCACAATGCCTAGGGTGGTACCCCGGCGAACCTGAAAGGACACATCATCAACCGCGTGAACTTTGGACGCCTTGGCAAAAATATTTTTGCGGGGCAGCTGAAAATGAACCTTCAGGTGCTGTACATCCAGCAGAACATCGTTATCGGGCGCGCTCATGCCGCCGTTTCCCGTTCCGTCAGCCAACAGGCTACCGCGTGATCATCATCGATTGGCTTTGAAGGCGGCATTTCGGCCCGGCATTGGGCATCGGCATATTGGCAGCGCGGCGCAAAGGGACAGCCGGTCCCCAGATGCGTTAGTGGCGGCACGACGCCGGGAATTTCCAACAAGGGCGGACGCTCCACCGTTGGATTCTGGGTCAGATGCGGCACACAGCGGATCAACCCTTGCGTATAGGGGTGTCGGGGATCGGTCAGGATTTGGTCTACATCCGCCTGCTCTACGATCCGACCCGCATACATCACCACAACCCGTTGGGCCATCTCCGCGATCGCACCCATATCATGGGTGATCATGATGATCGCGGTGCCGGTGCGGTCTTTCAGATCGTTCAACAAATCAAAAATCTGCGCCTGCACGGTGACATCCAAAGCCGTCGTCGGCTCGTCCGCGATCAGGACCCTTGGCTGACAGGCAAGCGCCATGGCGATCATCACCCGCTGGCGCATACCGCCCGACATTTGATGGGGGAATTCATTGATACGTTGTTCGGCGGCCGGGATACCCACCGCAACCAGCATCTCTAACGCACGCTGATGGGCATCTGCCCGCGACAGCCCTTCATGCAGGCGGGCTGTCTCGGCGATTTGGTTGCCGATTGAATAAACCGGGTTCAGGGACGTCATGGGTTCCTGGAAAATCATGGAAATCTCGTTGCCCCGCACCTGGCGCATGCGCGCCTCAGACGCTTCCAACAGATCTTCACCATCCAACAGAATGCGACCACCGGCGATACGACCGGGCGGTATTGGCACCAACCCCATGATCGACAGGGCGGTCATGCTTTTACCGCAGCCGGACTCACCCACTATGCCCAAGGTTTCGCCGGCATCCAGTTTGATGTTCAGATTATCAATGACCTTTGCGACACCATCGCGGGTGTCGAACTCCACAGCCAGATCTTCGACCTTCAGCAGGGTTTCGGCCATCTTTAGCGTTCCCTCAGCTTTGGATTGAAAGCATCGGTCAGGCCATCGCCGATCAAGCTCATGGACAGCACGGTCAGGAAAATGGCGACGCCGGGGAATGTTATGGTCCAGGGTGCGTCCAGCAGATAATCACGGTTGTCGCCGATCAGTTTGCCCCAACTCATCACATTCGGGTCTGAAAGGCCCAGGAAGCTTAACGCTGCCTCAAACAAGATCGCGATGCCCACCGTCAGGGCCGCGTTGACGATCAGCGGCGGCAGGGCGTTGGGCATGATTACCAGCCAGATAATGCGCCGGTCGCGCGCCCCGATGGAGCGCGCTGCCTTAACGAATTCCTGTTCCCGCAGACGCAAAAATTCCGCCCGCGCCAGGCGCGCAACCCCGGTCCAGCTGACCACACCGATGGCAATGGCCACTGTCTCCAGGGTGGGGGAGAACAACGCAACCAGCACCATAGCCAGCAATAGCGGCGGCAGAACCTGAAAGAATTCGGTGATGCGCATTAAAACCTCATCGACCCAGCCCCGGTAATAACCCGCCATGGCCCCGATGGTGAGGCCGATGACCAGGGTAATGCCGGCAGCGGCACCGCCCACCGCCATGGTCACCCGCGCCCCGTAGATGATCGCGACAAACAGATCCCGGCCCAGATTATCCGTGCCCAAAAGATGGCCGCCCTCACCAGGGCGCAGCAAGGGCGCATCCACCATCTCGAACGGGTCCAGATCCAGTATTAAGGGGGCGAACAACGCAGCCCCGACAATAAGGACAAACACGAACAAGCCGGCTACGGCGGCATAATTGCGCATATACATGACGACGAATTGGCGAAAGGGATGTTCGACAAAAATCTCATCGACATCGCCTGGCGACCCGTTGCTGGGCGTCGTGTTCTTGGCATCAGACATCTCCCCGCCCCCTCACGCCGTGCCCGAGTGGCGTATGCGCGGATCAACAATGCGATAGGCCAGGTCGGTCAGCAGATTAAATACAATCACCACGAAGGCGGAGAAAAATAAGATGCCCATAATGGTCGGGGTGTCGCCGCGTAGAATAGACTCGAACGCCAGTGTCCCCAATCCGGGCCAACTGAACACTGTTTCAATGACCACGGCGCCGGAAAAAATATGGGAAAATTGCAGGCCCGCAATAGTGATCACCGGGATAACCGCATTGCGCAAGGCATGTTTATAGATGATCACCCGCTGGCCCAGGCCTTTGGCCCGCGCGGTGCGAATATAGTCGGAACCAAGGATATCCATCATGCTGGCGCGCGCCAGGCGGCTGTATTGCGCCAGATAGATGGAGGAGAGGGAGACCACGGGCAATATCAAATGATGGGCCACATCCAGATACCATTGCCAGGTTCCCGACTCTGTCAATGGATCGGCCAGGCCGGACAGGGGCATGATCTGCACCATTGATACGAACAGGATTATCAACAAAAACGCGGTCCAGAACACAGGTGCTGAAAACCCTATCAGGGCCAAAATGGTAATAAAATGACTGAAGATACCGTTGGGCCGCTGGGCCGCGATAACACCAAACAAGGTGCCGGTGAATATGGCCAGCAACAATGCGGTGATCACCAACAATAAGGTCGGGCCAAGACGCCCCAGAATTAAATCCAATACGGGCACATTGAAATAGTAAGAACTACCCAAATCCCCCTGCAGGACCCGGCCCACGTAGCCGAACAGCTGCACATAAAAGGGTTGATCCAGGCCATAGCTGCGCCTGATCTCGGCCATCAACTCGGCCGAAGCACCGCCGCTTTCGCCTGCAATGGTTTCGGCAATATCACCCGGTACCATTGATAACAGGGTGTAGTTAAAGACAATGACCGCAAGCAACAGCAGGAACGCATAGAGCGAGCGCCGGATGACGACGGTCAGGAACTGCATGAGGTCTCACTTCCAAATAAAGCCCGAATAAAGCTCTGAGAGCGAGGCGGCGGAACAAAGCCAAAAGTTCATGTTCCGCCGCTCAACTTAGCCGTCGTCTATTGCTTGATATAGACGTTATCCATGGGCGAGGAGGTACCCCAAATAGAATCAGTCGGCGGGTTCCCCACACGGTCATGGTTGTAGATGGTGTGATAGGGCGATTCGTTGATGTAGATAACCGGCGCTTCTTCGACGACCATTTTCTGCATCTGTGCATACAGTGCCTTGCGTTTGGCCAGATCGTTTTCCAGGCCCGCCTTTTCCATGATGGCATCCACATCTGCGTTGCGGAATTGTTGGGTATTGTGCCAAGGCACACCCTTGCGGATGTTGGTGGATTGGTAGGTACGATGCACGCCAATTACCGGATCGCCCCAGTTAAAGACCGAATCCAGGGTCATATCAAAATCATGGCCCGCAACAGTCTTGATCCAGGAGCGGAAATCCGATGATGCCTTTAAGGTTACGTCGATACCAATTTTCTTCAACTGTGCTTTGGTAATCTCCGACCAACGTTTCCAGACCGCCCCACCGGGGATGAAGTTCAATGTGGTTTTGAACCGGATACCGTCGGCATCTGGTTTCAGGCCCGCAGCATCCAATAATGCCTTCGCCTTCGCCATATCGTAGGCGTAGTTATTAACATCGCTGGAATAGAAGGCGCTGCCTGGATGGATCGGCCCGGTGGCCCGCTTGGCAAAGCCGGAATAAAGAATCTTGATCATCAATTCCTTGTTCATGGCGTAACCAATGGCCTGGCGCACACGCTTGTCATCAAACGGTTTGCGCGTGGTATTGAAGGCCAGCCAGTTCAAAGGCCCAATCGCGGAATAGCCATCCGGTGTCAGGGTCAAATGCTTGCTTTTCTTCAGACGGGTCAATTCCTGAGGGTCAGAGGCAAAGGGGGAAATGTCCGCCTTGCCGGTTTCAAGGGCGATGATCCGTGAGGTAGATTCAGACATCTTCTTGAAAACGATGCGATCCAGATACGGCCGGCCCTCCAGGAAGAAATCTTCAAAGCGTTCCATAATAATGTATTCACCCGGCTTAAATTCCTTCAACTTGAAGGGGCCCGATCCGACGAGGTTCTGGCTGTTGCGCGGGTTCTTGCGAATATTGCCTTCGCCATAAATATGCTTCGGGATAATCACACCCAACTGTGACGACATGGCCAATTCAATGGCCGGATGCGGCGCACTTAAATGGATGATCGCGGTGTATTTATCCGGCGTTGTCACCTTTGTGACCGGGGCATACATGGTCTTGAACGGATGGTTGGCTTTGATGGTCTCAATCGAAAAGGCGACATCTTCCGATGTGATCGGATGACCATCATGGAATACGGCGTTCTTTCGCAGGTTCACCTGCACGGACAAACCGTCATCGGCGATCTTCCAGCTTTCCGCCAGATAGGGATGTGGGCGCCATTGATCGTCATAGCGGATCAGGGCGGCGAACATCTGCGTTGCCGGAATGCCCGTCGGTGTGCCCGACGCAATAGTTGCATTAAAATGCCCGGCGATAATGCGGTAAATCATGGTCAGGGTACCGCCCTGTTTCGGTTCCGCCTGGGCCATCGGCACGGACATCGCCGTTGCGGCCAATAATGCAGCACCACCCGCTGCCATTCTAAAAAATCTGTTCACTTTTCATCTCCCTTAGGTTCAAGACAGGTGCAAAAATTGCATCACGCTTCACAAATGAATGTGTTGATCACACTTTTGAAAAAACGATAGCCGCAATTCTTCATCCATTAAAGGGAAAACGGAAGTTCTATGAACAATCACTTGTTCTTATGTCTTCGAAACCGTTAGCCTGGAGCCAAACTGATCTGATACCAATTTGTGGGAGGACGAAGTAATGGCGGCCGATATAGCAGCCGACGATCAACAATTGGCCGGCAAAGTCGCGATCGTGGCAGGGGCCGGCGCGTTAGAAGGGGGCATCGGCAATGGCCGGGCCGCGTCCATATTGCTGGCCAGGGCCGGCGCGCGCATCATGGCAGTGGACCGGGATTTGGAGCGTGCGGCGGAAACCGTAGACATGATCACGGCAGAGGGTGGGGAAGCCTTCGCCTATAGTGGTGATATGACGGTGGAGGCAGATTGCGAAGCCATGGTTACCCTGGTCATGAAAACCTATGGCCGACTCGACGTACTGGACAACAATGTCGGCATCGGCAGTTCGGGCAGCGTTGTGGATGAGGTGCTGGAGAATTGGGAACGGGTAATGCGGATCAATGTGCAAAGCATGTTCCTGACCACCAAGTACGCGATACCTGCCATGATCGACAGCGGTGATGGTGGTGCTATCGTCAATGTCTCCTCCATCTCCGCCCTGCGGCCACGCGGACTAACCGCCTATTCCGCCTCCAAGGGCGCGGTCATTTCACTGACCCGTGCGATGGCGATGGATCACGCGGCGGACGGTATCCGCGCCAATTGCATCGCGCCGGGTCCGGTTTATACGCCTATGGTTTATGGTCGAGGCATGTCGGATGCGGCAAGGGCACAGAGACGCGCGGCCTCTCCCCTGGGCATTGAGGGTACGGGCTGGGACATCGGCAATGCTGTTGTGTTCCTATCCTCTGCCCGATCACGCTATATAACCGGGCAGACCCTTGTGGTTGACGGCGGCATTACTGTTGCCGCCCCGCCCCGCGACCCCAATATTTAAATTCACCGGAGACAAAACCTCATGGCACGCATTCCCTATCTTGACGCTGATGATCTGGCCGAAGAAGACCGCGAACTACTGAAACGGCCGATCAATCTGCACCGTGCCCTGGTCAACAGCCCCGGTGCGGCGCGCAATTTTGGCCATGTGGGCACCTACATCCGCTATGGCTCGAAACTGGATCCCCGTCTGCGAGAGCTGGCAATCCTGCAGGTCGGCTATCTGGCCAAAAGCGACTACGAATGGAGCCACCACATCAAAATCGGGCGGGACTTCGGCGTCAGCGATGACGATATCCGTGACATGATCACAGAGACGGAAGGTCGCAACAGTGGCCTGCCCCGCCTCGACCGAACCGTTTTGCGGGCAACCCGCGAAATGACGAACGAGATGAAAATTTCGGACGACACGTTTGCCGAACTGCAAAAACATATGAGCCCGGAACTGCTGGTGGACCTGACCATGGTCATCGCATTTTACAACGCCGTGGTCCGCATGTTGGGCAGTCTGGAAATCGACGTGGAAGACAGCTACGCCTCATATCTGGACGAATTCCCATTACCGTGATCGTGGCCGCAACCCTATGAAAATTCGGTTCAGCCCAAATAGAAGGGCCGACCGTGGTTGCGAACCCACGTTCTGACCAGGTGTCGGCGCTGCGCAGGTTCGGCATGATCGGTATAGGCCGTACGGCGATGACCTAGCTGCCGGTTATTTGTGATCTGGATCTGGCCGCGCTCAAAATCAAAAACTTTTCCGAGGCCGGGTAATTCCGTAACCTTGCGCAGTGCCTCCAGTGCAGCCTTCCCCTCTGCGTCCATTTCTACGCCGGCGACTTCATAGCCTTGTTCCACAAGACGCAGGTTAAAATTGAAAGCAATCGTCTTGCCATCATATTCGACCATTGGTTTCTCGAGCGTAGGCTGGCCGTCCGGCGCGTGTTCTCGCTGGCGGTCAAAGTGGAAAGGTCGGTAAAGCCGCGGGATCACATCTTTATGTTGAGCAAGCAACTGATTGTAGACAGTTTCAAAGCTGATCAGACCGGAGATGCCGCCCTCAACCGCTGTTTGCAAACAGAACAATCCGACAAAGTCGGGCGGCAAATTGAAAGCATTGTCGATATGATAGCTCTGCCCCTGATTGGTCTTTGATGAACGCACACCGTTGCCCGCCTTAATTTTCTTGTCTGTATCGGTAACGTCGTAGATCAGTACGCCGTCCCATGTTTGGGCGACGATCTGGCCGGTCATGTTCATTAGGAGCCAATAAAGCTTCTTCGCTGTTTCGGGGTCGAATTCGTCGACCGGCATGCGGTCGATGATGGCAAATCCTATCCCGTCATCAAGCTGGCTGCGGACCTGTCCCATCAGCTGGCGACAGGCTGGCATATCGAATAAGTCCGGGCTCAACCGCTCGAACGGCAGCGGATTAGCGACAATTTCTTGTGCCGTGGTACGCAGTTCGTCGAGATGCCGGGTTTCAAGAAATACCTGGCCATCATTGGACAGCATGGTTTCGGCGATCCAGGTCATTGGGCTGGATATCGGCTCTTCACGAATAGGCGTCACGTGTCCGTTGTACATTTCACTCCCTTCCCTCGCTATTCATCGGGGTCAATCGGTGCTCCTGTGCCCTGGGGATCAGCTGTTTTGCAGCGACCCGCCGCACGCCGACGTCAATACATTCAAGGCAAACCGGATGCAGGGCGAGCAGCAATTCACCAGCCCCTGTTTCACCCCAAAACCAATCGGCAAGCTCATGGCTTGAGGACCGACCGGGTTTCGCGATTGCGGCCTCCATATAATAGGCTCTCATGTCCTCGGATGCGCCGCGAAATGTCTGCCCAAGGCTGAGCGTCGTTGAGGGGTTTTTCGCGACGCCCTTACCTTCCAGTAAGGTGTGCAGAAAGCGCGCGGACGCTTCTATGTCCAACTTGGCGGCACCGACACCCGTGCGGCCACGCCTTTCGATGCTGAGCGTATGCCACGGCGCAAGTGTTGAAACTTCAGCCAGCACTCTGGCAAGCAAGGTCGGGACGTCTGTCGCTTCAGGTGGCGCAAACGAGATTGGGCACGTCCATCCGGTCATATCTGTGGGACCGCTGCCTGGGGCATCGTGCGGAAAATCGTCAAGAATGGGCGGGCCGTCTTGACGGTTCAAAAGCGCAAGTGTTGCCCGCAGCACGCGGGTTTGAAATTCTGGTTCATCGGGTGCCCCAAAAGGTCGCCCGAGTTCAAAAGGCACCCATAGGAACCGTGGCGGCCGCAGTCCCTCTGTAATCTCACGCACCAAACTTATACCCGTCGTCGCGACACCTTCAGCTTCTATATAGTGTGCCAGCCCGCCCACGGCGCGCGTGCAATTGGGTCAAACCGGGACGAGGACAGCGGCATCGACGCCATCCTCTTTTAACATTCGCCCGACCTCCCGTGCCGTTGGCTCGAAAGCCGTGGCGCGCTGGCCGGCACCGTTGAACGCATAATGAAAATTGGCGATTGAACTAATTTCCCCCGCCATATCCATAGCGCGCAAGCGATCAAGTGGGAAGACAACGTTAACATCCTGTTGAAATCCAGTGCGGTCGAAATTCACCGAGGATTGGGTCATCACCAGCTCGTCCAGCCGGACATCGCCCGGGATCACCCGGTAGCTGAGATCGGCCAGATCAAAATTCTGGTCGTTGCGTCGATGCAGGCCTGCGGTGGTAACAATGGCGACGCGGCGCGCGCGCAAGGCCGGGCCTGCAACAAAGGGTGCCGTTTCAAATTCAGGGCAATCCTTATCGAGAAGATGTTGTGCATCTTCGGGAGATAAATCGCTGAGTTTAACCATGGTTCGATTTTGCGTCCTCGACCTTTTTTATGCCAGCATAAAAATATCGTGGGTCATTTATGCGTACACAGGCGGCCGCGTTAGGCGCGACGACAACAAGCACGGCAGAATTATTGCGTCTCGATCAGTCAGCTGTGAGCCGCCACATATCCCCTTTTGAAAGCCTGCTTGGGCTGCGACGATTTGATCGCAGCCAGTGCAAATCCATCTGATCCAAAACAATTCCTTACATCTGTTCACGGCACCAGCCTACCGCTTTCGCTTAGATTGCCGATGACCGATATTCTCTTGGCAACGGACCTATCTTAGCCCGCCGGGGATGTGGTATTGAGGTCCTGCTTGATACTGACGCTCTCATAATTCCCCGCTCACAAATCGAAGTGCCAAAGTCATGAACGTGCTGCTTTTATCGACCTATGAACTTGGCCATCAGCCCTTTGGGCTGGCCTCTCCGGCAGCCTTTCTTACGGACGCGGGGGCGGATGTTCATTGCCTCGATATGGCGGTGGATGCCTTCGATGAAACAGCCATCCGCGCAGCCGAATTAATCGCTATCTACCTGCCCATGCACACGGCAACGCGCCTGGCCAGCATGGCAATGCCCCGCATACGCTCTATCAATCCGTCGGCGCACCTGTGTTTTTATGGCCTTTACGCACCGTTGAACGCGGCATATTTGCGCACAGAGTTGGGCGGTGGGACCATCCTTGGCGGCGAATTCGAAGGCGGCCTCGTTAATCTGTACAATTCTTTAACCACCAATGGATCTGGCATTAATGTGCCACAAACAGATCCCATCATATCATTGGCGAAACAGGACTTTCGGTTGCCCCGGCGCGATGGTTTAGCAGCACTTTCCCGCTATGCCTATGTTGACATGGGCCAGAATGTGCACCGGGTGGTGGGCTATACAGAGGCCAGTCGTGGCTGCAAGCACCTATGCCGCCACTGCCCCGTGGTCCCCGTTTACAATGGAAAGTTCCGCATCGTGCCGCCAGGATTGGTGATCGACGATATTCGCCAGCAAGTCGAAGGTGGTGCCGAACATATAACCTTTGGTGATCCGGATTTCTTCAATGGCATCGGCCATGCCATTCCCGTGGTTGAGGCGCTGCACGAAGAATTCCCCGAATTGTCATATGACGCCACCATCAAAGTCGAACATTTACTTAAGTATGCCCATCACCTTGAAACTTTGGTGCGGACGGGATGTCTTTTCGTCACAACTGCCGTTGAAGCCGTCGATGACCATGTCCTAAGTATCCTCGATAAGGGCCACAGCCGTGATGATTTTGTCGAAGTCATTGAATTGGCCCGTCGCGCGAACCTGACAATATCGCCAACCTTTATTCCATTTTTGCCGTGGAGCTCGCGGGAAGGATATCTGGAACTGCTGCAGCTGTTGGTGCAACAAGGCATGGTCGATTATGTGGCGCCCGTCCAGCTGACCATTCGGCTTTTGGTTCCTAAAGGTTCAAAACTTTTGGCCGTTGAAGACATGCAAAAACACCTCGGCACATTCGATGCTGCTGCGCTCAGCTATCAATGGGCGCACCCGGACCCAGCCATGGACGCACTCCATGCGCAGGTGAGCCAGGCGGCAGAGGCTGGAGACGCCGAAGGCGCTACGAGGCGCGAAATATTTGTGGAAATATGGCGACTGGCGCACGCAGCGTGCGGCCTGAACCCACCCAGTCTCGATCTTCCCGTCGCATTGGATGGGTCAGACCACAAACCGTGTTTGAGCGAGCCTTGGTACTGTTGTGCCGAACCCACAGCAAAGCAGATTGCTGAATTCTAAATCAGAAA
>JAPKBD010000172.1 GCA_028824965.1 Alphaproteobacteria bacterium
CTTCGATGATCCAAAATGTTTTGTGCCGCGTCCAGGTCCGGTGCTTCTATGCCACTGGCCTGCCACAGATCCTGCCAGCGTTGTTGCCAGCCCTCGATCAGTTGCAGAATTTCACCATGCTGGCGGTCATGTTCCGCCAACTTATCATTGTCCCGGGCGATCCGACGGCTTTGACCGCCCATCTCCTCATACCGGGCTGCGGCACCGGCCATTTTGTCGACTAATCTATCAGCCTGCTCCAGTCCCGTATCCATATTGCGAAGTGACGGCGCATCTGGCAGCTGGCCCGCCTCGATCCGCTGTTTGATCAGCTGCCAGGTTTCATTCCGCGAACGGCGTGCCGCGGCGAGGTCGTCCGTGCTGGGCAATGCGTAGTCAGCTTCCAGTCGAGCCAATGCGCCCTGTGCTTCGGACAACTCCGCGCCCAGCTCCCGCATCAGGCGCTCTTGGTCTTCACGGCGACGTTCGAATGCGGCGCATTCCTCCCGCATACCTGCGACCTGTTCCATGGTGGGGAATACCCGGTTAGCCAAGGCCTCTGCGTCCCCGCGATTCAGGGCCAGGGTGGGTAGGTGGCGCAATAGACGATCTTCCAGATCAGCAAGGTTACGGCGTCGATCCGTGACGGTCGCCTCAATGCCCTTGTGTTGTTCCTGTTGCGTAACAACCCGTCGTAACGCTGATGTGTTTGCTATGGCACCCAGGCTCACGATCCGGTCTTCAACCCGTCGCAGCGCCGTTGCGGCATCTGTCCGGGCGGTCTGTGCCGCCTCCAGCCGGGTTTGGATATTCCGGTATGCGCCGACGTCCGCCCTGGCGTGTACAATTTCGGGATTGGTGGGCAGTTTGGTTTGATCAAAACCAACGGGCTCTCCGCCCAGGCCGATACGGGCCATCTCGGCTTTTGCGGCACCGACCATTTCCTGAAACTCCGCGTTACGCCGGGGTATATCCAGGTTGGCGGTGCTGGCCCGGTCTTGCAATGTGATCAGAGTTTCTTTGTGTTCCCCCTGGGCCAAAATCGCGGTGTCTACAATTATGGCCTGCCGGGCGACTTTCAGGCGTTCGAGGTTTTCCCGGGCTCCACGGGCGCTGCCCTGGGCGGCCGATAAAGCCTCAGCCGTCTGTCTGACCTGCACCTCAAAATCGTCTGGAAGCGGTGGCAGGTCACCAAATGCGCTCAGGTCGGCTTGGATCTGGTCCAGCCTTAGAAATTGCGGCTTTGCCCGTCTGATCCGCTCCAACTGTGCCGTCTCTGCCACGGACGCCCGCATTTCCGTGGTCAGCTGTTGTTTCTCCACCCCCACATCTGCCAATGCACCCGTTAACGCCTTCCAATCCTTGGCGGAATGGGCCGCATTCCGGGCCGCAGTGGCAGCGGCGGCATAGTCCGATAGGGCAAGGGTGAAATGCTGTTTACTGCCCCGGGGGCGAAAGATCGCCTCTGCCGCCTCATCCAGACGTCGCAGCTCATCGCCCAGGTTGGCAATGCCGCTGCTGGCCTCAAACAACATCTTGCCCACGTCATCCTTGGCTTCCAAAATGGCCTGCCCACCTTCCCGCAGGCGGATATGATCCAGGCCGAACATGCGTTCGAACAGGGCGCGGTCCGCACCCCCCGTGAATGGCGCCAGGGCGTCATTTGCAATTGGGTCTTCAGCCATATTTAGCAAAGTATTGCGATTACCTTTACGGCGGAGAAAGGCCAGCTGGCCCGACGGGTTCTCAACCACACCGCCCAGGCGCATGGCTTGATAGTCATGCTTGAAGCCGTAGGTGGAGTTGGTGGCGATGCCGAACAGT
Source organism: Alphaproteobacteria bacterium (assembly GCA_028824965.1). Classification (GTDB taxonomy): domain Bacteria; phylum Pseudomonadota; class Alphaproteobacteria. The sequence goes on from JAPKBD010000172.1 coordinate 1,804, forward strand.
AGATCGCCAAGGCCGTTCAACATGGTGGATTTACCTGCCTCGTTCGGGCCGATGATCAAGTGAAGGTCTTTTGCGCCGTCACCAAAATCGATGGCCTGGTCCGTGAAATGGCCGTAACGCAATAATTCAAACCGTCGCAGGCGCATCAGTCGCCCTCAACCAATTGGGCGACCAGATCAGCGCCAGCTTGCGTGACAAGCTGGTTCAGGTCGTTGTCCTGCACCGCTTGCAAAAGCCCGGAATCTTCAGCCGACAGCCCCGTGGGTAATTTGTTCAATAAGGCCCTGACGTCATCCCCGATCAGGGCCATCAGGTCCCCATCCTGCCCGGCCCCTGCCAAGCGCGTGGCCAGATCACCGATGGCATCTTCCCGTGTCGCGATTTCCGCCTGGCTGAACATCGCTTCGGTCCGGAAGATGATTTTCTCCACCCAGACATCCCGCCCCAAACCGGATGCGAGGACGTGGATCTCCTCCACCAAATGGCGTTCGTCCCGGATGATCTGTGCATGCACCGGCGTCCTGCCGGTGAAGGTCAACCGCACGGCCGCAACCCGGCCGTCGGCGGCATCAGCAGAGGCTTCGAGGCGGTCCCGCACTTGCTCCATCAGGCCGTCGGGGGAGGTGATGGCTGTCAGATCGATTTCCGCCATATCCCAGCGGGCCGCATCCAGAATGCGATGTTCCATCGTCACAGCGCTGTTCTCGACGCTGACCAGCACCGCGCCTTTTGGCCCTGTCTCGCGCACGCTGCGGCCTTGCAGGTTGCCGGGGTAGACGATGGCCGGGTTTTCGTGACGGCAGCTGAAATCATGTATGTGGCCCAGGGCCCAATAGTCATAGCCCTTACCCAGCAGGTCATCTATGGAACAGGGCGCGTAGTTTTCATGGGCCGCATGGCCGGTCAGGGCGGTATGTAGAATGCCGATGTTGAACATGCCCGCCGTGGCCAAGGGATAGGTTTGGGCCAGGTTCCGGTCTTCATCGCGGCGGGCGAAGCTGCGGCCATGGATGGCAACACCTAACGCCGCTATTTCCACCGTCTCGGCCCGCCGATTGCTCAACAACGTAACGTTATCAGGCCAGGGCATGGTGCGCAGCTGGCTCTCCGCATCGTGGTTGCCGAACACCATGAAGACGGAGATGTTCTGCTGGCGCAATCGGCTCATCTCCTTAGCAAAAAAAAGTGCCGTGGAGGTATCCCGCTGGCTGCCGTCAAACAAATCCCCGGCGATGACCATAAAGGCACAGCCTTCATCTATCGCAAGATTAACCAGATTTTTCAGGGCCTCCCGCGTGGCCCCGCGCATAGCGTCGCTGGGCGCATTCTCATAATTCGACAGGCCGCGCATGGGACTGTCCAGGTGGATGTCCGCAGCGTGCAGGAATTTAAAACTGGTTTGATCCATATCGCCTAATTGATAGCTCAATAAAAGGTCCGTCCGCCATCAACGGCCATGGCGGTGCCGGTTATATAAGAGGCGTCATCGCTGCTCAGAAACAGTATGGCGGCCGCGACCTCCGCCGCCACGCCGAAACGGCGCAACAAATAGCGGTCCTGGATCATCGCCTTCTCCGCCACTGGGTCAGGCGCATCTTGGTATGAACCGGCCAGCATAGGTGTATCGATGGCACCGGGACAGACCGCATTGACCCGAATATTGTTGTCGGCAACTTCCATTGCCAGGGATTTTGAAAACATCACCAAGCCTGCCTTGGCGGCGCAATAGGCTGTACGATCGGGCAGGGGAAACAGCCCGGCACCGGAGGCGACGTTGACGATGGTGCCCCCAGTTTGCGCCTTACGTTCTGACATGGCCGGTATGGCGGCGCGGCAGACATTGGCGCTGCCGGTCAGGTTGACGTTGATGATGTCGGCCCAATCCTCGGGCGAGACATCGGTCAACCGCCCCAGCATGTCTTTCCCGGCGCAATTAACCACGCCGTCCAGGCCCCCCATGCCCGCAACCGCCCTTTCCACCGCCCTCTCTACCGCCGCGACATCGGTGATATCGGCAAGACAAGGCGTGGCATCGAAATCCGAGAGGCCATCATCGTTGCGGTCAAGCAAGGCCAACGCGGCGTCCTCTTTGGCGAACAATTCTGCTGTAGCCCGCCCGATCCCTGAAGCCGCGCCCGTTATCAGAATGCGCCGCCCCGCTAATCGTCCTTCTGGTCGCATCAGTCTTTTTTGTTCATGGTAAAGCGGAAATCACAATGTGTGGCCCCGCCCATAATGGTCTGGGTCCGGGTCAGGGTGACGTCAGGATTATAGCCTTCACAGAGAGAGCCATCCCGGCCACATGACAGAATAGTGCCGATGTGGGAGAGACCCATTTCCTTATAGGTCTCGGCATAGCGGCAGCGGACCACGTTGAATTCAAGCCTGTCCTCGCTGACATGAAGGAAATCCTTCTTTAAGGCGTCACCCTTTGACCACCTTTCCGTCAGGGTGGAAAAAGTCTGCAAATTGTTAGGCTCATCTGTGCTGTCGGCCAGTCCCTGACCTTGGCGCACGGCGTCCTTGTTGATGGCTGTGGTTAATATTTCCCGGGCCCGTTCTTCGCCCAATGCCTCGACCATTTCTTCATAAATGGGCTTGATGATATTGGCCTCTATTCGGCGGACTTCCAGGATCGGCAGCTCATCCATGACAGAATTTTCCTCAAAATTTTCAATACATTGAGGGTAGCTTAACAGAACAAAAGGCACGGCCGAATTAATGATTTGGTAAGTATTAGCGTGCCATTATCGTAAGGTTGAGTGTGGAGCGTAAAGTTGCGTCCACGAAGCTTCCACGAAAGGGCAAACCGCTGGCAACAGTGGGACGCAAAGCCACCGGTCTATTGCGAGAGAAATAGGCAGCGGAGCTACCGAAGGAGTAATGCAATGTTATCCAGTATCAATTTTATGTTTGATACCTATTGGACCCTCTGGACCACCCTTTTCCCGTCCGTTCCGTTTTGGAGTCCCCATGGCGCGGTGATGGTCTTGATCATCATGGCTGCGGTCGGCGTCTTGGCAGGAAAATACTGTTGGACTGTCTTCCAGCGGACTTAAGGCCGGGGAACTTAGAAACTATTCCGAATAACCGGAAATGCGCAGGTCCTTTTGCGATCAATTCACGGTCCGCCTAGTTCCAGGGCTGCAACGTCCACAAGGCCGCACCGGCGATTATCACCAATACACCAAGTCCAAAAACTACCTGCCAGCGCGCTGATTTCGGGGTGCTGGGGACATTCTGGTCGACAATTGTGGGGGCCAGCAGGACCTGGTAAACCGGTACGGGATCTGGGTATTTTGGTACGTCTTGCAGGCCGGTGTCTTCGAATGCCACTTGATCCATGCGGCGATGAACCTGATCAAAGATGCTACCTGAAATCAAGACCCCGCCCGGTTCCGCCATTGCTTCCAGACCGGTGGCCACATTAACGCCGTCGCCGCGGACATCATCGCCTTCCACAATCACTTCACCTAAGTTGATACCGATGCGAAAACGTATGCGGTGGTCTTTCGCCCATTGGCTTTGATGTACCGGCAGGATGCGCTGTATGTCCGCGGCAAAATTGACGGCGGCCACGGCTGAGGTAAAGGTGATCAGAAAGGCATCGCCCATGGTCTTAATCAGCCGGCCGCGATGTTGGGCTAGCAGAGGTTCAAAAATGCTCTCTGCCAGTTCGTTGAAGCGCGCGCGTGTACCCGCCTCATCCGCCTGGATAAGGTTTGAGTATCCGACGGCATCGGCAATCACGATTGCGGCCAGTTGGCGTGTGGGTTCAGACATCCGTTGATTGTAGTCAATCAATCAGGTGCGCGGCAATCGCCCGATGTCTGGTCGCACACGATATCTTGACCAGGGCCGCGTTGTCCCGTGATCGCCCGCCATGGTAGATAATCGCAACATTCATGGAGACGTCGTTTGGTAGAGTTGTTTTTTGCCTTTGTTGCCGGCTTGTTGACTCTGATTAATCCCTGCGTCCTGCCGGTGTTGCCTATCGTGCTGGCCGCCTCGTTGCAGGCGGACCGGCGGGGACCCCTCGCACTTGCCGCCGGGCTTAGCCTTTCGTTCGTGGTCGTCGGGCTGTTTGTCATCGTGCTCGGCGCTTCCATTGGTATCGATCAAGGGATGATGACGACCGTGGGGGCCTGGTTGATGATCGGTTTTGGCTTGGTGCTGTTGATTCCACGCCTGAATGAACGGTTTGCGACGGCAACTGCCTCTTTTGCCGGTGGTGCCGACAGCCGCCTGCACGCGATGGAGAATGCCGGGCAGAGCGCTGGCCAGAATGCGGGCCAGAATACGGGCCAGAATACGGGATTGCGCGGGCAGTTCCTGGGCGGGGTCATGTTAGGTGCGGTCTGGTCACCCTGTATCGGGCCGACTTTGGGTGGGGCAATCTCTCTCGCCTCCCAAGGGCAGAACATTGCCTGGGCCGGCGCGATCATGGCGGCGTTTGCGCTGGGCGTTTCCACAGTGATGTTGGCACTGGCCTTTGGCACCCGTGAGATCATTGTGCAGCGGCAGGCGGCCTTGCGAAAGTTGGCCAATAAAGCCAAGCCCATCATGGGGGTCACGTTTTTGTTGGTAGGCGCGGGCATCCTGCTAGGGTTAGATCACTGGCTTGAAGGTGTGTTGTTGGATCTGTTGCCTGTATGGTTGCAGGATTTATCGGTATCGGTTTGAATTGGTTGAGAGGTAATTTTATGTTGCGTCGTCTATTTCTGCAAAGTGCATTCGCTTTGGCGCTGCTTGCGCCCTTAGGGGCCCAGGCCGCCAGTGACAGCGTGCCTTATAGCGAGAAAGTGGTGAAATCCGCCCTGGCCGAAGGCCGCGCCGTATTGCTGGAATTCGCCGCCGATTGGTGAGGCACCTGCCGCGCCCAGATCCGTGCGATCAAGGGATTACGAGCTGCCAACAGTGCCTATGACGAAAAGATCACTTTTGTATATGTGGATTGGGACAAATATAGCAAAGCGCCCATCGCCAAAAAATACAAGGTGCCCTATCAATCGACCCTGGTCATGATTTCCGGCACGGGCGAAATTGGCCGCGTGGTAGCTCAGACCAGCAAGAAAATGATCAAAGGCCTGCTCGATAAAGCTCTCTGAACGTGACTTAGGGTTAAACCCCACCCAGAACGCCCGGGGATACGAAAGTACCCTGGGCGGCTTGCGTGGGGTCGATATTGTTCTTCCACTGGCGGGCGATCAATCGGCGGCCTGTGTAATCATTGGATTGATCCGCGCATAGCCACAATGCCGGCGCACGCATGATCGCGGGATCCAGTAGGTTGCCATCAGCACCTTTTTTGTCCGGGCCGGGGGGCAGCAGATCCGTATCCGTGGCACCGCCGGGCAGCAGGACATTGACGCTAACGCCTGTATCCGCCAGCTCCACCGACCAGGCCGCACTGGCCGCTTCAATCGCCGTTTTTGACGGACCATAAGGGGTATAGCCCTGGCGGGTCATGGTGATGTCGGAGGTGGAGATGTTGATGATCTTGCCGAACCCCCTAGATACCAGATGCGGCGTCACCGCCCGGGCCATCATGAATGTGCCGTTGATATTAACATCGATGATCTCCTTCCAGGCGGCCACATCCGCTTCCCAGAATTTGGTTGAAACCGTGTTGAAGGTTTCACTGATCAGGCGCATGCCGCGTCCGGCATTGTTGATCAGGCTATGTACGGCACCAAACCGCGCCAGGGTTTGATCCATCACCCAGCGACAATCATCCCAGTCGGCGACATTGCCTTGCAGGGCCAAGATCTCCCCCGCCCCCAATGCCTCAGCCTGCCGCGCCGTTTCAGCCAGGCTTTCCCCGCCAGTCTGGGATGTGACTGTTACGTTTGCGCCATGGGCAACCAATGCCAGGGCCATTTCCCGGCCCAGACCGCGATTGCCGCCCGTGACGATGACAACACGACCCTGAAGGGAGGGATAATCATGTGAGGCCTGGCTAGGTGATGGCATTGGCCCGCTCCAACGCATCGATCATATTATTGCGGCGCAGGAAGGCGACGGCCTGTTCGGGATCTGCCAGCATGGTCCGTAGATCGGCGATGTGTTGCAGGCGTTCAGCCTCACTCGTTTGTTCCATGTTCTTTTTGTTTTGCATGGTCTGGTTCTGAATGAATTCGATGGTGATGTCCCGGCGCTGGCGCTGGTACAGATCCAACAGATCCTCGCTGGCACCGTTCCGCATGATATCCACCAGCTTGGGGCATAGGTTGAAAACATCGTGCAGGCCGCCGTTCATGCCCATGCCGCCCAGGGGATTGTTCAGATGGGCCGCGTCACCGGCAATGATCACATTGCCCCGGCGGTATGATTTGGCAACCCGCTGATGCACCCGGTAAAGGGTGATGTGGGCCTTGTCATAGGACGTGTCCGTGGCCACTAAACCTTGCAGCAAACCTTCGACCCTGGCCGGTTCCAGCACGTCCGCCTCCACCTCATCCGGGTCGGTCGGGAATAACACCCGCCACAGGCCCGGCACCCGCAGAATGACGCAAAATTCCTCCGCGTCGGAGATGTAGTTGACGTACGACAGGTTCTCCAAATGGTCTTCAAAGGGAAACTTGGTAGTGACCACCAGGAAGCGTTCGGGATAGGTAAAGCCCTCAAACTCAATACCCATAGCCTTGCGCACCATGGATGGACCGCCGTCCGCCCCGATCAGATAGCGGCCATCCAAAATTTCCGGGCCGTTGGGTCCATCAATGGCAATGGTCACGCTGTCCCTGCCTTGGTCGATCGATGTCACTTGGGTGGAAAAGCGGATCTCCGCCAGGCCGCTGGCCTCCAGCATCGGCAGAACGGTGCGGGTCAGCTTGTATTGCTCACATTGCAAACGATAGGGGTGGCGGGTGTGGCTTTTCAGAACGCTAAGATCAAACTCCGCATAGGCACCTGTTGCGCGGTCCCGATATTGATAGGTCGGGGCGATCAGACCTTGCGGCAGCAAATGTTCCGTCACGCCCAGATCGTCCAGCATATCCAGGGTGGGCGGGTGAAAGGTGGAACCACGAAGGTCCTCGGCCAATTCCGGCTCCCGCTCCACCAACACGACTGGTACGCCTTGCTGAACAAGGATCAACGCTGCCGTACAGCCCACGGGCCCGGCGCCAACAATGATCACGCGATCCTTACTCAACATGCTTCGTTACCTCTTCCTGACGTCTAGGGCTGGGCGGTTGGTATACAACTATACCAATAAGGCTTACGATGCCCGCGGGTTTGTATAGAAATAAAACGAGGGGCTGACCCA
>JAPKBD010000489.1 GCA_028824965.1 Alphaproteobacteria bacterium
CTTAAAATCAGCTGTAAATCGGCGTCGTGTACTCATCGTCGTATTCCTCCTCAAAAGGATGGAATACACCTTAACCTACCGTCCGATTTTCCGGGACCACCTCAGATTTAAGCTATGGCCACCTTGTTTGAAAGTCACATCAAATTGGTTCCGAAGAAAGATCCAATATTGCAAAATAGAAGGGGCCAATATTACGTTCGGAAATCAGGCCTCAGGCAAACCAGCTTTAACGAGGCCGTCGACAAACCGCTGCTTATCAGATGCGCGTTTGAACGGGCGTTTCAGGCGCTCATCATTCACGCTCAAGCCCGGCATACGTTGCAGTAGCTGTTTAAGGGCTGCGCTTGCCCGCTCGCTCTCACCCAGTTGACCGAGACTTGCCGCGAGTACGCTGTAATTGTCCGTGAAGGCGGAGTTGTCCTCAATTGCTATTTTGGCAAATTCAGCGGCCTGTTGATAATTTTCCGCTGCCATTGATGCCCATCCCATGACGATATGCCAGATCACCAGCAGTGGATCGCGCGGGCTCATCTGCACAGCCTGTTCCAGGTGCGGCATGGCAGCATCATGATCACCTGCAAAAGCGTGGGCGACGCCCAAATAGCCGCGCGCAAAGACATGGTTGGGGTCCAAATCACAGGCGGTAGCGAGGCGGCGCAACGCATCATCATGACGGTTTGAGAAAAGCTCAAATATCGCAAGTGCCGTGTGGGCCATGGCATTTTGATCATCTGCCGTGACGGCCCGGCGCGCGGCATCGCCAACGACAGCGAAGGATTGTTTGGGCTCGTCACTCCAGCCAAATAGGGCTTCGAAGTGCGCGGCAAATGCCAGGTCGCTTAATGCGGCGGCGTTATTGCTATCCAGTTCCAGGGCCTGCTGCAAAAACCCCCGTGCACTGATGGTATCATCCTTGGTGAATTGCCTGATGTGCCAATGGGCTCGCATGACCAGATCCCAGCTTTCAAGGTCGCCGACGTCCTTGCGCCGGGCGCGCTGCACTTCCGCTGACATGATCCCAGGGGCTAGCGAGCCGATGATGTTCTGCGTGATTTCGTCCTGAACCGCGAATATGTCTTCCAAATCATGGTCGTACCGTTCGGCCCAAACCTGGTGATTGACCGGGGCATCGCTTAACTGCGCGCTGATCCGGACACGGTTGCCTGCTTTGCGCACACTACCTTCCAGTACGTAACGTACGCCGAGGTCCTGGGCGATTTGTGATAAGTCGACGGAGGCACCTTTGTAACTGAACGACGTACCACGGGAAATAACAAAGAACGAACGGTTCTTGGAAAGGCCGGTAATAATATCTTCCGTTATGCCGTCGGAGAAATATTCCTGTTCCGGGTCGTTACTCATATTGGTGAAGGGCAAAACTGCAATCGAGGGTAAATCGGATACAGGCGTAGCAGGAACAGGTTCGGCGGCCTGTTCATATGCGGCGATGCTGGGTAGCTCCAACATAATGCCGAAAGCCCGGATTGGGCGGGGTATGGTTTTCACTTGCTGGTCGCCCAGATCTTCAAACTTGATTGGTACTTTATCAAGGACCTGATCCCGCGCGGCGCGGGAAATACAAATTCCACCTGGTTCCGCCAAACCCTCTAGTCGTGCAGCCACATTTACGCCATCACCATAAATGTCATCGCCCTCGACGATAATGTCGCCCAGGTTAATGCCAATGCGAAAATCCAGCCGGCGGCCCGGTTCTACATCGGCGTTACGTTCCGCCATTTTCTGCTGTATCTCCACCGCGCACTGTACAGCCTCAACCACGCTGGAGAATTCTGCCAAAATGCCATCGCCCATTAATTTTACGACGCGCCCGTTAAATGTGGTGA
>JAPKBD010000173.1 GCA_028824965.1 Alphaproteobacteria bacterium
ACTGCCCTGGCTGTTCGTGATCGCACGCAATTCAAGTTTCATCTACAAAGGCCAGGCTGTGGACGTGAAACAGGTCGGCCGCGACCTTGGCGTGCGCTATGTGCTGGAAGGCAGCCTTCGCAAGGCAGGTGGCAGGGTACGTATTACCGGCCAGCTGATTGACGCAACGACAGGCGCTCATCTGTGGGCAGAGCGCTACGACGGTAGTCTTGAGGACATTTTTGAACTTCAGGATCAGATCACATCGAACGTGGTTGGTGCAATTCCGCTGCAATTAGAATCTGCCGAGATCGAGCGAACCAAGCACAAACCGACCAACAGTCTTGATGCCTACGACTGCTATCTGCGCGGCATGGCGGGGATGTATAAATGGTCGCCTGAGGGCATCACGGAAGCGTTGAATTATTTTTACCGGGCAATCGAAATCGACCCGGACTATGGCATTGCCTATGCCATGGCAGCGCGCTGCTTTAACATTCGCAGCGCTACGACCCCTCTGGAATTTAGTGCCGAAGACGTTGCAGAAGCCGAAAGGCTGTGCAGAATTGCCGCCGATCTTGGTCGCAATGATGCCATGGCGCTTTGCATGGCGGGTGTGACGCTTGGATTTGCTGTCCGTGATGTCTCTGGCGGGGCGGCGCTAACGACGCGGGCGTTAGCGCTCAATCCAAACCTTGCCGCAGCCTGGTACAGTGATGGCTGGCTACAAAATTTTCTTGGACATCCCGAGATCGCAATAAAACACATCGGCCGCGCGATGGAATTGAGCCCACAAGATCCAACAATGTTTCAGTTGCAGGCATCTATGGCTGGGGCCCACTTTACAGCGGGCGACGATCATCAGGCGTTATCGTGGGCTGAGCGAGCCCTGCATGACAGACCGGAGAGTTTAACGGCTCTTCTATGGGCTGTGGCCAGCGCAGCCCAGCTGGGGTTTAAGGACAAGGCTGAAAATTTGAAAAATCGCATCCTTCGGTTAATTCCGGATGTGGACCTAACCTACCTGGCAACCGCAATCCCCTATCAACAGCCAGAGCATGCGGCAAGGTTATTGGACGGATGTCGCAAGGCGGGATTTCCGGAGTAGGCGCGGAGACCGATTGTTGTTGGCGACGCCCGATCCGGGTCAAACCCGGACCGATAGAGAAATCGGATATAGCGGTCGCTTCTAGGGCATTGCAGACATCGCTGTTGGATTGCGAACACCAGACGTCGTTCTGGGAAATCACGACTAAGGCTGCATTGACGCGGGACAGGGCAATAGGCCGCATACGTCATAGTTGACCGCTGATGGGCCTCGTAGAGGATGTTTGTGGCCGCGGTGTTCATCAGGTCAGCGGCGCGGACTATTCGGATAATTATCCTGGTCAGCTGACTCTTAGAGAAAATTTCAACTAATTGGAGTCGCTCTCGCGACCCAAGTGATTGGTTCAATTGCTCTTTTTCTTAAGAGTCTGAGTATGATTAAAGTAAACCTACTCTAGGCAGGAGGCTTGGTCGATTGCCAGGCCACCATGCGCCAGGTGCCGTTCTGGTTCTGATAGACATCTGTAAAACGAACGCCGAACGTTTTTGGACCACCGTTGCCGTCAATGCTGATTTGTGCAGCACCGGTCAATATGACCACATCGCCTAAATCCTGGGCCACAACATCTGACGGCACAACCGCTGTATAGACTGTTGCGCCTGATACCATTGCCCCGATCAGGCTTTCCTTGGTATCCAGGCGGGCGGATGAATGGGTATAGATCAAATTCTTGCACAGTAGATTGTTCAGCTTGGCGATATCCTTGTCCGCCATGGCCTGCATACGTTCTTTATCCAGGGCAATTATGTGTGCGCCGTTGTCGCTCATCGTAGATCTCCGTTTTTTTAAGTAATATCACTGGGATTGACCATGCCGTGTAAGGCTTCGCCCTTCGCCATGCGTGTCAGGTTATCAAAGAACAGCTGTTCCCACCGTTGATTGACGCCGTCACCAGAGAATGAGGTGTGAGGCGTGATGCGTACTTTTGGGTGGGTCCAAAGGGGATTGTCGACCGGCAGCGGTTCCTGGCGAAAGACATCCAACACGGCTGTAGCCAGGCGGCCTTCGTCCAAGGCGCGTATCAGGGCCGCATCGACGATCAGCGCGCCACGGGCGATGTTGACCAATATGGTGCCCTCTTTGATGGCTGCGAAAAATGTCTCGCCCGCAAAGTCCCGCGTGTCATCGTTCAGGGAACAGGCCAGAATAATGACGTCCGCATTTGGCAGGAAGACGGGAAGGTCGGCAAAGGTGCCCGCTGCATCAACTAGGTCAGATAGTTCCGGCGACCGGCGCACCACAGCTGTTGTCGCGCCAAAGGCCTTAACCCGTTGTGCGATCTGTTGCCCAATGGGGCCATAACCGATGATCAACCAGTTCATGCGGGAGATTTCGCGGAACGGTGTCCGCTGCCATACCGCCTCGCGCTGTTGTTCCTGTTGCAAATCAATGGGCTGGGTCAGGCCCAACACCTGGGCCATGACATATTCGGAGATGGCGATGGCCTGGGCGCTGGAGTTGTGGATGGGGATGCCTTTGTCGGCGACCTTTTTATAGTACGGATTGTCCAGGCCGGCGTTGAACGTTTGCAGCACACCAACGGATTTACAGGCGAGCACCAGCTCGAACGCCGCAGCCAAGGTGCCGTGGGCCGAAAGATTGGCGCTGAACCAGAAAAAATCGATCTCCATCTCGGATGGATCGACGGCGACACCATCTATGGCATGCCAGCCATCCTCGCCATAGGGCCGGATGATGATATCCAGGTTCAATGCTTCAAGTCGTTCCCGGATCGGCTCTAACGTTCGATCATAAATAGCCACGGTAATGGGCATGCGTGTTTCTTTCCCCAAAAATTAAATGAGTTGCTGTCGTTTGACGAAGGGCTAAGCGGCCTCTGTCGTGCAGCGTCGTAATTGACGCAATTCGCCCAATTCATAGGCGCGGCCCCGATGCAGGGTCGCTTGGTTATCCCACATGACCAAATCATGGTTGGTCCATTCATGGCGATAGACGAACTGTCGCTGTGTCGCGTGCTCTAACAAATCGCTCAACAGCATGCGGGCCTCGGGCGTCCAGATACCTTCGATCTCCCGCGTATGAATGCCGATGTACAATGATTTCCGCCCGGATCCTGCGACCGTATGCACCACGGGCCAATGTACGGGCGGCAGATTATTCATCTCATCCTCCGAATACCCGCCACCACCCAGCATATTGCGGGAATGATAGGCCCAATGCTCTGCCACCAAGCCTTTCAGGCGTGCCTTCATCCCATCGCTTAAGGCGTCATAGGCAGCCCGCTGGTCGGCGAATTCCGTCTGGCCGCCTGTGGCGGGCAGGTCAATGCCGCATAATAAGGAATATTTCCCTGCAGGAACTTTAAACGAACTATCAGAGTGCCAATATTGGTTGGCGACCAGGGATACATTGCGAACATTCGTTGCGGCCAGCACATTGCCATCATGGTCCACATTGGCCAGATCCATAACATCCGGATTTTCCAACCGGCGTTTGCGTTTGGTCTTCAACAACAGCCCCTTGTCGATGGGCCCGAAACGGCGGGTAAAGTCGCCATGTTGATCGTCGGTCAAGGGTTGGTTCGGGAAAACCAGTACGGCGTATTTCGCAATGGCCGCGCTGATCTCCGCAATCGCGCTCTCGCTCAAGTCCTGGGCCAGATCGATATCCGTGATCCGGGCTGCGAAGTCATCATTAAGGGGCTGAATTCTCATAGTGGCCATGTCCTATTCGTAATCTTAAACAACCTTGTCCCGATGCAGGCGGGCAATGTCGTCTTCATCTATTTTCAACACGTCCCGCAGGACATCGTCGGTATGTTCGCCAAGTTCCGGCGGGCGGGTAATTTCGGTCGGTGAGGCGGACAGCTTAATGGGATTACCCACCGTTTGATAGGCACCCCGGCGACCGTACTCCAAATCCACAATCATCTCCCGTGACTTCAAATGGGGATCGGCCAGCACTTCGCCCGTATCCTGGCACGCACCACAGGGCACACCTGCTTCGCCCATGGCTTCCATAATGTCATGCTTGTCCCGCTGTTTCGTCCATTCCGTAATGATCGCATCCAGGGCCTCCCGGTTATCCCATCGATCCTCCAACGAAATAAAGCGTGGGTCGTCCGCCAACGCCGGCATCCCGAGGACGCCCAGGAACGCGGCCCACATCTGCGGCTGGGCAAAAATATAGACATAATCGTTCGGCCCGCCCGGATGGCAGGGATAAGTGGTGCCGGGCACATTGCGGCCCAGTTGGTTGCCCGTGCGTAGCATGGGAGAACCCTGGCGTTGGTGATCGCGCAGGCTGACCCGGCAAAGATTGACCACGGCATCCTGCATGGAAACCTCCACATGCTGGCCCAGGCCAGTGCTATGGCGCTGTTGTAACGCCGCCAGTATACCGATCACCATGTGCATGCCGGTGCCGCTATCACCTATCGAGGGCCAGATATAGGTGGGCGGGCCATCGGGTTCTCCCGTCACACTCATCGCCCCACCCATGGCCTGGGCGATGGGTTCGAAACTTTTATAGTCGGCATAGGGGCCGTAGGTGCCGAAGCCTTTGATGGTGGCATAGATCAGACCGGGGTTAATCTGTTTCAGCACGTCATAGCCGAGGCCGAGGCGATCCAGCGCGCCGGGGGCAAAATTCTCCACCAAGATATCTGATTCCGCGATCAGCTTTTTGAAAAGTTCCTTTCCCTCGTCTGACTTCAAATTCAGGGTCAAGCTGCGTTTGTTGGCATTCAGGATCAGGAAAAACAGGCTGTCCCCATGTTCATCCGCCATATTTCGCCGGGCCACATCGCCCCCCGTCGGCTCCTCTACCTTGATCACATCGGCTCCTAGAAAGCCCAGGACCTGCCCACATGCGGGTCCTGCCTGATTGTGCGTCATATCCATAACCCGGATGCCGTTCAATGCGGTGCTCATGCTTGCCTACCTATCCTCTATGTCAATGCAAGTGTAGCGCTTGCACTGGATGGGCGTCGAGCTAACAATAGGGTGGTGCAGACATCGCATCGGGAGAATGCCATGAACGATCACTTGATACCCACCACATTAGTGGGCAGCTATCCCCAGCCGGCCTGGTTGGTCGACAAAGCCATCTTGTTAGGCAAAGGCCCACCTCGCATCCGTATGCGGGATGTCTGGCGGCCCCCTGTTGAATTGTTGGAGGAGGCCCAGGACGACGCGACCCTGACCGCCTTGCATGATCAGGAACGCGCGGGCATCGATATCGTCTCGGATGGTGAGGTCCGGCGGGAAAGCTATTTCAACCATTTTGCCAATGCCTTGGACGGCATCGATGTGGACAATCCCGCCACCGTGCCGGGCCGCACGGGCATACCAACCTTGGTGCCCCGCGTGGTTGGCCCGATCCGGCGCACATCGCCTGTACAGGTACGCGATGTGGCCTACCTTCGCGCCCAAACGGACAGGGCCATCAAGATCACCATCCCCGGTGCCTTCACCATGGCGAAGATGGCGTCGGATGAATATTACGGCGATCAGGAAGCCCTGATCATGGCCTATGCAGATGTCTTGAACGAGGAAGTGCGTGAGATGAAGGCGGCGGGCGCAGATGTGATCCAGATCGATGAACCCCACATGCAAGCCCACCCAAAGGAATCCAATCGTTACGGTATCGCCGCGATCGACCGGGCGTTGAGCGGTGTTGAAGGCGAAACTGTGGTGCATCTTTGTTTTGGCTATGCCTATGTGGTTGCGGACAAGCCGTCCGGCTATTCTTTTTTGCCTGAGTTGGATAAATGTTCCGCCACGACAATTTCAATCGAGGCGGCACAGCCCGGCCTTGATCCGGCCATATTGGAACAACTGCCCAGTAAAAAAATCATGTTTGGCGTCATCAACCTTGGTGATGAAACCGTTGAGACGCCGGAACTGATTGCCGACCGTCTGCGCGGTGCCCTGCGCCATATCAGCCCCGACCGTCTGATTGCTGCACCGGACTGTGGCATGAAATATCTGCCCCGCGATGTTGCCTTTGGCAAATTGAAGGCCATGGTCGACGGTGCGGCCATCGTCCGAGATGAAATTGCCTAGGCTGCACAGATTTGCGATGGCGGCAATTGTCATCGGGGTCATGGTGAGCGGGTGCGAATATTCGGAAACCGCCTCCAACCCCATAGCCCGGAACCTGTCATGGTTTGATTACGTTGGCGGGCGCGGGCTGAAAGAGGCTTGTGGGCCAGGTGCTTCGAACAGATTTCGCTTTGTCTATAATGGCAATTATGAGGAGCAGATCAGGACTTATGATGTTCATGCGCCGCCAAATGATCGCGGCGCGGTCGTGTCCGTTTGGGTGCGTGGGAATGGTAATCTAGGCCAGGGCATAAAATTTCCCAATCTGCTGTCACCTTGGGATGGTGACTGGATTGATACACATATTGACCAACGCGCGTTTGTCGATCTGCGTAACGCCTTAAAAATTGATGGTTTTGACGGTGACCGGCCGACCGGTCTTCAGATGCGTGCCGATGACTATTATTGGGTCGTGACGGGATGCCTTGGCGGTCGGTTCTATTCGAATGCCTGGCTTTATCCTTCTGAACGTTTCAAGGCCTTAACGTTCCCGGAAAAATTGCGGGCCGGGGATCAAACGGGCATTAAACTTCGGGATGCGGCAACAGCAAAGATCTACGAAGACTATCCGACGAGACATCGGGGCGGTGGCCGTGTCTCCCATTATTCATTCATAATTGAACTTGATGCCGACGGGATCGTCGGTGACCGTTACCTGTTTTGATCGAAAATTCCATGGACAGGGCGGGCGTCAGGCGCGCTCAAACCCTCGCTGGACCTCCCAATCGGTCACCCGGCGATCAGCCTCAAACTGTTCCTGGCGGGCGCAGTGCAAATAATGTTCGATGACGTCATCGCCCATGGCCGCACGCAGCATTTTGGAGCTGTCCATGGCAGCAATGGCATCGCGCAGGGTATTGGGAATTTCCCGCGCGCCGTCACCACCATAGGCGTCACCGACGAATTCATCCTCCAAGGCCAATTTCTTTTCAATGCCATCCATGCCCGCCGCCAGTAACGCTGCCATGGCAAGATAGGGGTTTAGATCAGCCCCGCCGACACGGCATTCAATGCGCACGGCCTTTGTGTCCGCACCACAAATGCGATAGCCCGCTGTGCGATTGTCCTTTGACCAGATCGCTTTGGTCGGCGCGAAAGTACCTTCCCTGAAGCGCTTGTAGGAATTGATATAGGGTGCCAGGAAGTAGGTGATTTCGCTCGCATGCAGCAACAGCCCCGCAAGATAATGACGCATCAGGTCAGACATGCCGTGGGGCCCATTGGTATCCAGGAACAAGGGTTCATCGTCCAGGCTCCACAATGATTGGTGAATGTGGGACGAATTGCCGGCTGCATCGTAATGCCACTTTGCCATGAAACTGATGCATCTGTTCTGGGCCCAGGCGATTTCCTTGCAGCCGTTTTTGATGATCGCGTGGCGGTCACCCATTGTCAGCGCGTCGGCATAGCGAACATTAATCTCTTCCTGTCCGGCACAGGCTTCACCTTTTGAATTTTCAACCGGTATATCGGCACCGTTGAGGCCATTGCGGATCGCCCGCATGACGCCCTCTTCCTTGGTGGTCTGGAAGATATGATAATCTTCATTGTAGGCGGAGGCTGGCGTCAGTCCGTGATGGCCTTTTTCCTGGGCTTCTTCATAGCTTTCCTTGAACAGAAAAAATTCAAGCTCCGACGCCATGAACGCCTTCATGCCCATGGCTTCAAGGCGCGCAACCTGCTTTTTTAGAATAGCCCGGGGTGAATGCGGGACCTCCGCGTGGGTGTGGGGATCAAGTACATCACACATCACAAGTGCCGTGCCCTCCAACCAGGGGATCAACCGCAAGGTATTAAGGTCAGGCTTCATGATGTAGTCGCCATAGCCTGCCTGCCAGCTGGTAGCGCTATAGCCTTCAATGGTCTCCATCTCCATGTCGGTGGCCAAAAGGTAATTGCAGCAATGGGTTTCCTCCCACGCGCTGTCGATAAAGAAGTCGATGTGCATGCGCTTGCCCATCAGCCGACCCTGCATATCAACCATGACGGCCAGAACCGTATCGAGTTTACCGCTCTCACCCGCCGTCTTCAATTCCTCAAACGTTAACTTACCCGCCATCCCGCTCACCTGTCCGTTCTGAATAACCTAGTTCCAACAATGTCTGTGTTGATGCTATCCCGTCATCACTGTCCGTATCAAACACTCTTGGCGCTGCCCGGAAGAGACAGGCAGCCCATAAAAGCGTGGGCCTGAATATATTCCCAATCGCAAGCATGCCTACGGTTCAAGATGTGCCAGCCACTTCGATATGCCGGTCCGGCCGGATTTGGCCGGCGTTTATCACCGCACCTTGGTATTACGGCCTTTGTTTGGTCGCTGCAGCTGTCGAACGAGGGGGCTTGCACGATGGGTTGGGTATTTTTCTGCCAGCATCCGGGCATAAGCACGGGCCTTGCCCTGGTTTTTGAGGGCAAGATGGCTCGTTGCCAGACGGTCAAGCAGTGCCGGTGACGGCTCGGCCAATAGCAGGCTTTTCTCCAGCGCGGCAACTGCATGGCGATAATTTTGAGCCGACCAGTGGAGTGTCCCAAGCTGAGACTGAACAGCGGCGTTTTCAGTGATTTCCAGTGCCGCCAATTCCAGCGTCTCTATGGCTTGGCCAGACTGATGCAAAGCGGATTGTATGCGCGCAAGGGTCAGCCAGGCATCAACGTGCTACGGGTCCATGGCTAGCCAGGAAGGTCCCTGGCCCGCGCCAGCTATAGCGAAAGTTCATGGGTGCGACGGCGCAGTCATTCCTTTGGTTTGTACCAAGGCCGCTGCTTGCGCCAATCCTGTTTCTCGAGGCCGTATTTTTTTGCATGCCCATCGAGCATGCTGTTTTGGGCGTTGAAGCCCGGGCCCCATTCACCACCCTTTATGAAGTCGCTCATGGGATCCGGAAGACCGCGAGTGGGCGGCGGT
>JAPKBD010000174.1 GCA_028824965.1 Alphaproteobacteria bacterium
CTCGTCACGCCGTTGGGCGTGGGGGTTGATACGGTTTGGCAGCGTTTGTTAAATGGTGAGTCCGGTGCCGGACAGATCAAAAAGATTGATACCACTGATCTGTCCGTAAAAATTGCTTGTGAAGTCCCCTTAGGGGATAGCGCACCGGATTTTAATGCCGATGAATGGATGTTGCCGAAAGAACAACGGCGCGTCGATGATTTCATCATCTTTGGGATGAGTGCCGTCGAACAGGCCCTGGCCGACGCCGGTTGGAAACCTGAGGATGAGGAAGATCGTCTGCGTACGGGCATTCTCACTGGCTCCGGCATCGGTGGTTTGCCCAGCATTGAGGCAGCCGCGATCACCCTGCACGAAAGAGGGCCCCGGCGGATCAGTCCGTTTTTCATTCCCGGCTCTTTGGTCAACCTCCTCTCTGGCAATATTTCCATCAAATACGGCTTTAAGGGCCCCAATCATGCGGTGGTCACCGCCTGTTCGACCGGTGCCCATGCCATTGGTGATGCGGCCCGGCTGATTATGCTGGATGATGCGGATGTGATGGTCGCCGGTGGTGCGGAGGCTGCGATCTGCCGCCTGGGCATGGCCGGTTTTGCGGCCTGTAAAGCCCTATCAAGCGGTTTCCAGGACGAGCCTAAGCGGGCCTCCCGGCCCTATGACAAACAACGCGACGGCTTTGTCATGGGTGAAGGTTCCGGCATTGTGGTTTTGGAGGAATTGGAACACGCCAAAGCGCGCGGTGCCAAGATTTATGCCGAAGTTGCCGGTTATGGCCTATCGGGCGACGCCCATCATATTACAGCCCCCGCACCGGATGGTGATGGCGGTTTCCGTGCCATGCAGGCGGCCCTGCGCCGATCCGGGTTAAATCCGGAAGATATCGATTACGTCAACGCCCACGGCACATCCACGCCCTTGGGTGATGAGATTGAAGTGACCGCAGTAAAGCGTCTGTTTGGTGATGCGGCCTACAATATGTCCATGTCCTCAACCAAATCGGCCATCGGCCATTTGTTGGGCGCTGCAGGCAGTGTTGAAGCTATCTTTTCCATTCTCGCCATGAACAACAATGTGGCCCCGCCCACCTTGAATTTGGATGAGCCGTCGGATGGTTTGGATATCGATTTGGTTCCCCACACACCGAAAGAGAGGAATATCCGGGCAGTATTGTCGAATTCCTTTGGTTTCGGCGGCACCAATGCGTCATTGGTGCTGACCCCGGCACCATAAATGCCCGGGGACGTTAGGTAGCGCTGAGAAAGCTAGGCGCATGGCCCGACGCGCAATTCGACTTTTCGCGATTTTTGTTCTGCTGGGCTTAGTCGCGGGTGGCGGTGCCTTTGCCTGGGGCTATGCCCAATTTACCCGTCCCGGTCCCGGCACCTTTGATCATGCCGTGGTGCTGGCTGAAGGCAGCAGCCTAAAAGACATCGCCACGCGTTTGGAAAATGCAGGCGTCATCGAACAACCATTGATTTTTCGTATTGGTGTCCGCTTGGGCGGCTGGTCACGGGGCCTGCGGGCCGGCGAATTCCGATTTCCCAGCGCTACCAGCATGCATGCGGCCGTCGCCATTTTGCGCCATGGCGAAACCGTGGTCCGCCGGGTCACAATACCCGAGGGGTTAAGCAGCGGTCAGATCGCGACCTTGTTGCAACAAACCCAAGGGCTGAACGGCGAAATTACCACAACACCGCCAGAGGGCACATTGCTGCCCGAAACCTATCACTTTTCCTATGGCGACGGGCGGGCGGAACTGCTATCGCGCATGTCCCAATCCATGGAAAAGGTTCTGGCAAAATTATGGTCGGAGCGGGTCAAGGACCTGCCCCTGACCAGCCCGATGGAGGCCCTGATCCTGGCATCGATTGTGGAAAAGGAAACCGCCCTACGGGCAGAACGGCCGCGGGTCGCAGGGGTTTTTATCAATCGATTGCGCCGTGGCATGCGCCTGCAATCGGACCCAACAGTGGTTTATGGCATCACCAACGGGGCAAACGCCCTGGGACGGCGATTAAAGCGCAAAGATCTGGATCAAACGACGCCTTACAACACCTATCGGATCCCTGGTCTGCCGCCGGGACCCATTGCCAATCCGGGCCGGGCCGCCCTGCATGCGGTGCTGCACCCAACCATTAGCAAGGATCTTTATTTCGTCGCTGACGGTACAGGGGGCCATGCCTTTGCCGCCACTTTCGCCCAGCACAAGCGTAATGTGCGCCATTGGCGACGCATTCAGGCAAAGGGCAGCAAGTAAATTTGACACCGCATTTCAGTTTCGGCAGGCGGGGACTTCTTCTATAATGCCCATCAGAAATACTAAAAATCGGCAGTTGATGGGCGGTAGAGGGATGACATTGCAGTGACTGTGTCCAGCATGACAGGTTTCGCCCGGGCTGCGGGTGCCTCGGGTGCCTATTCCTGGGCCTGGGAAGTGAAAAGCGTTAACAGCCGCGGCCTTGATATTCGATGCCGACTGCACGGTGGCTTGGATCAGTTGGAGGCCACGGCCCGGGCTGCGGCAACAACACGTTTCCATCGCGGTAATTTGGCCATGACCCTAAGCCTGAGCCGGGTCGGTGCCGAGGCGACGGTGCGGATTAACGATGACGTCCTCGAATCCATCATGGCCGTGGCGACAGAGCTGGCGGGACGCATCAACGCACCGCCCCCAACCGTTGAAGGTTTGCTGTCCTTGCGCGGCGTGCTCGAAACCGTGGAGCGGGAGGAGTCGGAGGACGACCGCGAAGCCTTGGAAACAGGCGTCCTGGCAACTTTGGACGAAGTTTTGGACCTGTTGGTGAAGGATCGAGAGGCAGAGGGCCAACGCATGAGCGAAATTGTCAGCGGCCAAGTCGATGCCATCGCCACACTGACCGAAAGCGCCGGCGCGCTGGCAGCACTTCAGCCCGCGGCCCTTAAGGCGCGGCTGCAACAACAAGTGGCCGATATCCTGGATAGTGTCACGGGTCTGTCCGAGGAGCGCTTGTTGCAAGAGGCCGCCCTGCTGGCCACAAAGGCCGATGTGCGTGAGGAATTGGATCGATTGGTTGCCCATGTCGCAGGGGCGCGCGAGTTATTGGCGGATGATGGCGCTATTGGCCGGCGGCTTGATTTCCTGGCCCAGGAATTCAACCGCGAAGCCAACACATTATGTTCCAAATCCCAAGATGTAGGGTTGACGAAGATCGGCGTAGAGTTGAAAACCGTGATCGATCAATTCCGGGAACAGGCGCAAAATATTGAATAAGCAGACTTCAAATACCATAGCGCCCGGAGAAGACATTTCGCGCCGGGGCTTGATGCTGGTCCTGTCTTCGCCATCCGGCGCCGGCAAAACCACCTTGTCACGCCTTTTATTGGATGAATTTCCCGATCTGACAATGTCTATTTCCGTGACGACGAGGCCGAAACGACCGGGAGAGCAGGACGGCGTCGATTATTTTTTCGTCAACGCGGAAACTTTTGGCCAGATGCTGAATAAGCAGGAACTGCTGGAGCATGCCAAGGTTTTTGGTCATTACTATGGCACCCCTGCGGCACCTGTCGAGGCGCTCTTGAAGGAAGGGCGCGATGTCTTATTCGACATTGACTGGCAGGGTGCCCAGCAATTGGAACATGCAAAAGGTGCCGACCTGGCCAGCGTTTTTATTCTACCGCCAACAACCAAGGAGCTTGAGCAACGCCTGAAAACCCGGGCTCAGGATTCCAATGAGGTTGTGGCCCAGCGCATGTCTAAAGCGTCGGACGAGATCAGCCGTTGGTCGGAATACGATTACGTGATTGTTAATCACAATATCGAGGATGCCTTAAGCGAACTATGCGCCATATTGACGGCTGAACGTCTGAAACGCCCGCGTCAACTCTATCTGGTGAATTTCGTGAAGCGACTGCAAGACGGACAGTAGTGTCGGGCCCATTAGGGGTCTATAATCTAAAGCCTTGCTTCCCCCGCGCTATACCAATCCTCACAGCGCCATATGCGGAGATTTGCGTCGTGTCTCACCCATACCGGGTTTGCCTAGACGAATAAGAATTTGTGATGTCTAGATTTACGCCAATCGTGCGACGCCGTTGGATAAAGCCCCTGTGTTTTATCATCGTGGCCATGTTGTTGGGCCTGGCCGGCGTTGAAGGCCTGCATTGGTGGCGGCATGTGGATGAACCCAATGCTCAGGTAGAGGCGGATTTCACGCTGTTATCCTCCAGCGTCAATGCCACGGTTCGGGTGGTCCATGCGCGTCGGGGCGACAGGGTGGAAAAGGGTGCTTTATTGGCATCCATGGACACGGCAGTGGCGGAACTGGATGTGGCGACCCAGGCAGCGGAAGTTGCCCGACAACAGGCGGCCAAAAAACAGATCGAGGCGGAACGCAGCCAATACAGCCGGGAAATGAACGATAAGATCGCCACGGCAAAGGCAGCTGTGGACCTGCAGCGTCTTGAACATGCCACCTGGACGTCCCGGCACGCGATTGCGCAAAGCAATGTTGACCGGAAGTTAGAGCTGGTGGCCCGGCGCACAATCTCTGAACGTCAGGTTGATGACGCCCGCGACCGGCTGCTTGAAATCACCTCAAAAATCCGCTCGCTCGAGACGAATATCCAAACCAGCGGGCGGAAATATTTCGAACTCACCAACGCCTTGAACAAAGAAAACGTGTTCGACAGCCGCATTGAGGCCATTAACCGCGCCATCGACAAGATCAACGTACAGCTGCGCCAATCCAAACAACGCCTGGTCGAAATGCATATTCGCGCGCCCATCGCCGGCATTGTCGATGAAGTCTATGTCTCGGTCGGGGTATATATCGAAGATGGTCATCGCGCCTTTTTGCTGCATGACCCCGATGCCCTGTGGTTGGAGGCGCAGATCGACGAGGGGGATATTCGCCAGGTATCCCCGGGTCAGTCGGTTGAAATCGAATTCGATGCCTATCCTTATGAATATTTCGAAGGCCAGGTGCGCTCTATCGGTCACGCGACCTTGGGCTCCATGACCAATGGCGACGGCAAAACAGCTGACCCGCGCATGGCCCAGCGTATTCCCGTGCTGATCGATCTGCCGAAACTGGATGCGGACAAGGCGATCCGGCCCGGCATGCGGGCCAGCGTGAACATCACTGTTCGCTAGCCCCATGGATCGTTAGGCCTATGGACCTCTCCCGTTTCACACCCGGCACCATCCTGGGGATAGCGACATTTTCCATGCTGACCCAGCAGGCATTTTCCTATGTCTGCCAAATCGTCATGCCGGTCCTGGCCGACCGCCTGGCCAATGAGTTTGATATCTCACCCGCCTGGTTGGGGCTTTATCTGTTCATGCAGAATGTTATGGCGATTGTTGCCGCCGTTGGCTGCGGCAGTTTTATTCTGAAATACGGCCCCCTGCGGATGAGCCAGGTCGCGCTGTTGTTAATGGGCGGCAGCCTGATCCTCGTCGCCTCGGGACAGCTATGGCTCTACCCCCTTGGTGCTGTATTTCTGGGTGCGGCATCCATCTCGACACCCGCCAGTTCCCATATTTTGGCTCATGTCTGTCCGCCTCGCCTGGTCTCGTTAATTTTTTCCGTGAAACAAACCGGCGTGCCCGTCGGTGCCCTCATTGGCGGTTTGTTGATCCCATTCCTTTTGGGCCTGGTGTTCTACAGCGCCACCCTGGGCACAACGATCCGCCTCGGCCCCTTTGGCACCGCGCTGGTAACAGCCATGTTGATCCTGATGGTCGCGTTGAGCCTGCAACCCATTCGCACCTATTTTGATCAGGACAAAGACCCCAACCAGAAAATCAGCTTTGGTGATTTGCGCACGACGTTGGCCATGGTTTTCGCCAACCCCTACTTGCGCGACATCGCCTTCTCCGCCTTTGCCTTTGGTGGACTGCAATCCTTGTTTGCGGGATTTTTTATCCTCTATCTGATCGACGGCCTCGGCTATTCCGAGATTGAGGCCGGGACAGCCTTTGCCATTTCCTCGTTCACGGCGATTTGGGCCAGAATAGTCTGGGGCGTGCTGGGCGGTG
The DNA here is from genome assembly GCA_028824965.1 of Alphaproteobacteria bacterium. GTDB lineage: Bacteria > Pseudomonadota > Alphaproteobacteria. The sequence goes on from JAPKBD010000174.1 coordinate 6,023, forward strand.
GGTTTATTCCCTCACGCTGGATATTCTCAGGCATCGGCTTTTTTGGTGCTATCGCGGCATTGTTGATGACCCAGTTCGACTTTAGCTGGAGCCTGAATGAAATAATCATGGTCGCGATTTTGTTCAACATCACGGGGTTAAGCTGGCACGGCATTTTGTTGGCGGAAACAGCCCGTCTTGCACCTGAGGGCCAGGTTGGCGGCGTAACAGGCGGCGTTTTGTCGTTTACCTCACTGGCCATGATGACGTATCCGGCAATCTACGGCCTGATCCTGGCCGCCACGGGATCCTACCAGATCGGTTTCGCCCTCTCCGCCATTCCCGCATTCGCCGCCTGCCTCATATTCCTCAACCCGCCCTATGCAGGGTCTTGGACTAGCTTTTGCCTGCGGTTAGGCCGGTCGCTGATTTCAATCAGGGCCTTGGCCCATGTGGTCGTGTTGATCGCACTAAGCGGTGCGTTCGGGCTGATTTTTCAAGCTTTTGGTTATCGTTGAAAGGTATAATACCCCCTTGAAAACATTGCATTTTGGCGACGTCACCGTCGATCGGCTTGTGGAGCTCGAAGCTCCCGGCTTCCGCCCCTCTTTTTTCCTACCAGATTCCACTGAGGAGGCGATTGCCGCGCAGCATGATTGGCTGTTGCCCCATTTCCTGGATCAGACAAGCGGCCGCATGATCCAAAGCGTGCACGCCTATGTCATACGGACGGGCAAGCACACCATTTTGGTGGATACCTGCATCGGCAACGACAAACCGCGAACCTCCACCCCGCCGTGGAATAATTTGCAAACACCCTGGCTGGATAATCTACGCGCCATGGGCGTCGCGCCGGAAGATGTGGACTTTGTTATGTGTACCCACCTGCACGTGGACCATGTGGGCTGGAATACCCAGTTGCTGGACGGGCGCTGGGTGCCGACATTTCCCAATGCGAAGTACATCTTCGAGAAACGCGAATACGAACATTGGCTGAACGATGACACGGTGATGGAGGGGCCGGGTTCAAATGATGGCTGCTTCGAAGATTCCGTCCTCCCCGTGATGGAAGCGGGCCAGGCGCTGTTGGTAAACGGCGACCATGCCATCGATGATCAAATGTGGCTGGACCCAACACCGGGCCACTCCCCAGGCCACGTCTGCATGAACCTCACAGGCGGGGACAAGAAGACGGTATTCAGCGGCGATTTACTGCACCACGCAGTGCAAGTTGCCCACCCGGAATGGAACAGCCGGTTCTGCTGGGACCCGGAGATGTCGCGCGCCACCCGGCAAAAATTCGTCGATCAAAACACCGACACCGGCAACATCATCCTTGCCGCCCATTTCCCCAGCCCCACCGCAGGCTGCATCACCTCCAATGGTGCACTGCGTAAATTCACGCCGGTGTGAATTTAGCGCAGTTCCAGGCAATTCAGCTGTCCACCGACAAACAGTCATCCCACCATCTAGCTTTTTTCTGCCGATGAGATAGGATTTCTCTCGAAGGATTATTTGGCCCGGGGAACGAAGACGAGCGAGTAAAACTGGATGCGGGTCATATGGCCCCAACAATCAATTCACGTAAAACATTAGTGAAAGTCAAATTTTGTCCAATTCTGAGTTCGTGAGACGCGATGGAGGGATATTCTACGGTTATCACATTGTGGGGGCCTGTGGTCTTATCCAGGCCGTTAGTTTAGGCGGTATCTTTACTTTTGGCGTGTTGTTCCCGGAGCTGGAACGGGAGTTCGGTTGGTCGCGTACTGCCATTTCCGGTGCCTCCTCTTTTGCCTTTTTTCTCTCAGGCGTCTGCGCTGTCTTTATGGGGCGAGCCGTTGACCGATTTGGTCCTCGTGCAGTCCTGACAAGCGCGGGTATCCTGGTCGGACTGGGCTATTGTTTGTCTTACCAGATCAGCGCAATTTGGGAACTTTACGTCTATTTTGGCCTGCTGTTCGGAGTTGGTATCGCGGCCCATGATGTTGGCACGCTCTCTACCATCGCCCGCTGGTTTCAACGGCGTCGAGGACTGATGACAGGATTTGCCAAGGCTGGCGGCGGTGTTGGCCAGGTGCTTGTACCTATCTGTGCCGCCGTCCTGATCGCGGGGCCAGGCTGGCGGGTGGCCTGTCTGTCATTGGGACTAACGGTGATCATCCTGCAAGTTGGCGCGGCACAATTCCTGAAGCGCAGTCCCGCTTTACTGGGGCTGCGTCCCGATGGTGATGCCCCAGAAGACCTAGCGCCAGAAGAGAACGGATCAACGGCAGATGCTACGCACCATGCCTGGGAAGAAGCCGGGCTAACCTTTAAACAGGCCATACGCTCACCGATACTCTGGAAACTTTGCGCGGCGAAATTTTGTGATCTGTTTTGTCTTTTCACCATCATTATCCATATCGTGCCCTATGCCACGGATCACGGTCTGGCGCCAACCACTGCTGCTGCGATCCTGTCGACCATTGGTGCCATGAGCATCTTAGGCCGCATCTTCCTTGGCGGTGCTTTTGATCGAATAGGCGGAAGGCGGTCCCTTATAGTCTGTTTTGCCGTTTTAACGTTAAGCTTGGTGTTATTGCAATTCGCCGACACGGGCTGGTCTTTGTTCCTTTTTGCGATGATTTATGGGCCGGCCCATGGCGGCTTTTTCACGATCACTTCGCCGTCGGTGGCGGAATTTTTCGGCATTCAGACGCACGGCACCCTGTTTGGCCTTGTGGTATGCTGCGGCACGTTCGGCGCTACATTGGGCCCCCTAGTGGCCGGCGGCCTGTTTGATGGCACAGGCGGTTATAGCGTTGCGTTCGCTCTACTATTGGGCGTCAGCCTTCTCGGCTTGCTCGTCGCCAGCACCCTGCCTCGGCCACTGTCCGATCAAGCCTGTGGAAAAAAGTCGGCGTCGAAAAATGCGTCGCGATAGGCGGCTGGCGAGGATCGAAACCAAATGACCGCGTGGGTCAACAGTGACCTGGTACGGGGCGCTAATACTATGCTCGAAGCTGGGGTATCAGCAGACATCAGCCTGACGCCTGATAGCTTCCGCT
>JAPKBD010000006.1 GCA_028824965.1 Alphaproteobacteria bacterium
CAATGGTGAATACGGGCAGGCCCCAACCGTGCCTGACCGATCAGGAAGCCGTCACCCGGCCCCCCAAGGCGGTTCTCAACCGGCACCACCACATCCTCGAACAACAATTCCGTATGCGGCGTCACCCGGTCCACATGGTGCAGCACAGGCAAGCTGCGCACAATGGTCAGGCCCGGCGTATCTTTCGGCACGATGACCATGGAATGGCCCCGGCCCCGGGCGGCATCCGGGTCTGACAGACCGACGACGATCAGAAAACTGCAATCGGGATTGGCCGCACCTGTGGCAAACCATTTGCGCCCGTTGATGATCAGTTGATCCCCGCGTTCTTCTATTCGGGTGGCAATGTTGGTAGCGTCAGAGGAGGCCACATCAGGCTCCGTCATCGCAAAGGAGGATCGGGTCTCCCCCATCAACAGCGGCCGGAGGTAGCGATCCTTCTGGCTCTCCGTGGCGAACATTTGCAGGATTTCCATGTTCGGCACATCAGGGGCATGACAATTAAAAACCTCCGAGGCCCAGGACAGCCGGCCCAAAATTTCCGCCACATGGGCAAAATCAAGATTGTTCAGGCGGGTTCCCGGTTCATCGTCGGCCAAACGCGGCAGAGCCATATTCCACAGCCCCTGGGCAAAGGCTTTCGCTTTGAGGTCTGCCATGAAGGCGGCTGTGTGCCCCCCCTTCACCTCAACCTCGTGATACCAATCAGCATTCCGTGGCAAAATTTCGGCCCGGTAAAACGCTTCAACCTGATCGCCCATGGCGACCGCTAAATCGCTGGGTGTAAAATCCATAGTCAAATATCCTAGTTATGCTTCACCTCAATCACCAGGGTTCCTTGAAGGGGCGCAATTCTGTGTAGAAGGACCAGGCGGAGCGGGGCTGTTGGGAGATTTGATAAATACTTTCGGCCAGATCGTCAGGTTGTGCGTAATCTTCGGTTTCGAAGTCCGGGCGACTGCGCCTGGTCCAGCGCAAATCGATCACTGCATCGATTACGATATAGGCCACATGGATGCCCTTGGGGCCCAGATCACGGGCGATGGCCTCTGCCAGAATCCTCTGCGCCGCCTTGGTAGGTGCAAAGGCGGCAAAGCCCGCCTTGCCCCGCAGGGCGGACGTGTTGCCGGTGACCATGACGGCACCGCTACCCCGCTCGATCATGGCAGGCGCGACGGCGCGGGCCAGATACAGCAAGCTCATGGTATTGACCTGAAAATTCGCTTCCATGTCGCTTGGATCGATATCCAGGAATGTGCCATGGGTACCACGGGCGGCGTTATGGATCACGACATCGGGCACGCCCAGTTCGGTGCTACACATCGCGACAGCGGCCTCTACTGCAGCCTCATCCGTGACATCGCAGGGGATAGCAAGGGAGCCTTCCAATTCCGCCTCGAACTCCTTTACCCGGCTCTCAGATCGCGCCAACAGGGCAACCCGGTAACCGGCGGCGGCATAGCGTCGGGCGACGGCCCCGCCCGTACCCCGGCCAACGCCCGCAACCAATGCGACCGGAGCATCTGTGGGTGCACTCATCCCATCAACACGGAGGCACCGGCATAGCGGGCCTGGGTGCCGAGTTCTTCCTCAATACGAAGAAGCTGGTTGTACTTCGCCAACCGGTCGGAACGGGCGAGGGAGCCGGTCTTGATCTGGCCGCAATTGGTGGCGACAGCCAGATCGGCTATGGTCGCATCTTCCGTCTCGCCGGAACGATGGGACATCACGGCGCGATAGGCCGCCCTGTGGGCCATGTCCACCGCATCCAGGGTCTCAGACAATGTGCCGATCTGGTTGACCTTGATCAGAATGGCGTTGGCGACGCCTTTTTCGATGCCTTCCGCCAAGCGTACGGGATTGGTTACGAACAGATCATCACCAACCAATTGCACCCGGTCGCCAATGGCTTTGGTCAGGGCTGCCCAGCCGTCCCAATCATCCTCGGCCATACCGTCTTCGATGGAGATAATGGGATAGCGATCAGCTAGATCCTGATAATAGGCGGCCATTTCACCGCCGTCCAAAACCTTGCCTTCACCCTCAAGGTGATATTTGCCGTCACGATAGAATTCGGTTGAGGCCGGATCCAGGGCCAGATAGATGTCTTCACCGGGGCGATAGCCGGCTTCTTCGATAGCCTTCATCACGAAGCTCATGGCCTCATCCGCGCTGCTTAACATCGGCGCGAAGCCGCCTTCGTCGCCAACATTGGTGTTGTGTCCCGCGTCCTTTAGGGCACCGCGCAAAGTATGAAAAACCTCCGCCCCCATGCGCAGACCTTCGCGGAAGTTTTCCGCGCGCACGGGCATGATCATGAATTCCTGAATGTCGATGGGGTTGTCCGCATGGGCCCCGCCGTTGATGATATTCATCATGGGCACGGGCAAGGTGCGCGCACCAACACCGCCCACATAGCGATAGAGCGGCAGGCCCGCATCGACGGCTGCCGCCTTGGCCACGGCCAGGCTGACACCTAAAATGGCATTGGCACCCAGCACCGCCTTATTCGGCGTACCATCCAGATGGCACATGGTGGCATCGATGGCGGCTTGGTCATCCGCATCCAAGCCCGACAGGGCGTCGTATAATTCGCCGTTTACCGCATCGACCGCGCCCAAAACACCCTTGCCGCCATAACGGACACCGCCATCGCGACGCTCCACAGCCTCATGCGCGCCTGTTGAAGCACCCGACGGCACAGCAGCCCGACCGAAAGCGCCGGTGTCCAGGACAACATCAACTTCCACTGTAGGGTTGCCCCGGCTGTCCAGGATTTCACGCCCGACGATGTCGATAATACCACTCATGTTTACGTCCTTCTAAATTGCTCTTTATCTATCCGCTTTATGGGCTCTTAGCCCCTTGCTGGGAAGCTGTCAAAGACCGGACACCAAAGCCCAGATCAAAAGCACGGCGACCAAAACCAGGGCCACCTTATGACCACCGCCAATGCGTTGCAAAAGCGGGCCAATGAGGGAGGTTATGACAGAGTTATTGGGCCGCAATCGTTCATCCAGGCGCCCCCGCCCCAGAGACGTCATGGCACCTGCCAGACGTTCATCAAGATAACGGCTAACTTCCGCCAAAGACTCCCGGCTGGGGCGCATACCATATTCATGGGCGGGTGGTTGGTTGATGTCGTCGTAGAGATAATCTTTGATGCCTTGAAAATGCTTGGCCAAACAAATCTTAGCCTCCGCCACCAAGGTTCCCGGCTCCACCCCTTGTTCGCCTGCGTACTCCAATAGCACCATGGAGGCATCGCGGAGGCAATCGTCCCCGGCCTCCCGCACATAGTTGTATGTGTAATGATCAAAGCTGCGCATCCCGCCCATTAAGGAGGGGCCGGCATCGGAACGCGCCCTGTTATGGGCCGCACGGATCCGGAGGTCATATCGATCGAGGAGTTCTTCCAACAGGCCGTCGATTTCCGACCGTGCCTGTTCGAGATCGGACATTAGCTTGCCTTGGCGAGACGATCGAAGGCGAGCAGTGTTTTCATCAACGGAGCCATTTCATCCACCGGCACCATATTAGGGCCATCAGACGGCGCATTGTCCGGATCTTCATGGGTTTCCATAAAGACAGCCGCCACGCCGATGGAGACTGCCGCGCGGGCCAGAACAGGCACCATTTCCCGTTGCCCACCGGAGGTGCCCCCCTGCCCGCCCGGTTGTTGTACCGAATGGGTGGCGTCAAACACCACCGGCTGGCCGATATCTTTCAGCACCGGCAAGGCGCGCATATCACTGACCAAGGTGTTATAGCCGAATGAAGCGCCCCGCTCCGTGACCAGCACCCGGTCATTGCCACTACCGGTTAACTTGGCCACCACATTGGCCATATCCCACGGTGCCAGAAATTGCCCCTTTTTAACATTCACAGCACAGCCCGTTGCAGCGGCTGCCAACAGCAAATCCGTCTGCCGGCAAAGAAAGGCGGGGATCTGCAACACATCGACCACAGCTGCGGCCACAGCACATTGGTCTTCCGTATGCACGTCTGTGAGGACAGGGCATTTAAAGCGGTCCTTGACCTCTGCAAAGACATCCAAAGCAGCCTTGATGCCGATACCGCGGGGGCTGTCCAGGGATGTCCGGTTGGCCTTATCGAAGGAGGATTTATAGATCAACGAGAAATCCAGGCTGTCCGCCAACGTGGTCAGGCGATCCGCCATTTCAAGCGTATGTTCCCGCGTCTCCATGGCGCAGGGCCCGGCGATCAGGGTCAAGGGTCGGTCATTGCCAACCGTGATTTTGCCGATCGATACATCCGTCATAGCGCTACACCAATCGCATCTGATCAACAGCAGCCGCGATAAACGAGGCGAACAGGGGATGCGGCTCAAACGGTTTTGATTTCAGTTCAGGATGGAATTGCACCCCGATAAACCAGGGATGATCCACCAGCTCCACAATCTCGGGCAAGGCACCGTCGGGGGACAGGCCGGAAAAACGCAGGCCCACCGCCTCCAGCTTGGCGCGGTAATTGATGTTCACTTCATAGCGATGACGATGGCGTTCGGAAATCATCAGACCAAGGTTACTGTCATCAGCTGCACCATTGGCATAGACGTTGTTGACTTTGGAACCTTCCTGCAACTGGCATTTATATTCGCCCAGCCGCATGGTGCCGCCCTTGTCGTCGTCAATACCACGGGTTTGCAAACTGTTGCCGTCGCTCCATTCCGTCATCAGTCCAACAACAGGGTCGCTGCATGGGCCAAATTCGGTCGATGAGGCGCCGGGTAATTCGGCCAGGTTCCGCGCGGCTTCAATCACCGCCATCTGCATCCCGAAACAAATGCCCAGATAGGGCACATTCTTGATCCGGGCAAAAGTGGCGGCCGCGATCTTGCCTTCCGCGCCGCGCTCCCCAAAGCCACCGGGTACTAAGATGCCGTCAACACCTTCCAGACGTTGCACCGCGTCTGGCTGCTCGAACGTTTCACTTTCGATCCATTGCAGTTCCACATCGACCCGATTGGCCATGCCACCATGGACCAGGGCCTCACCCAATGATTTGTAGGCGTCCTGCAGGTCGGTATATTTCCCGACGATGGCAATTTTCACCGTGCCTTCTGGGTTTTCAATGCGTTCCTGGATCGCCTCCCAGCGGCTCAAATCAGGCGGCGGTGGGTTATCGATGCCGAAAACCCGCAGCACCTCGCTATCCAGCCCTTCGGCATGATAGGCCAAGGGCACATCATAGATGGAGCGGCAATCGAGGCCCTGGATCACCGCACTTTCCCGCACATTACAGAACAGGGCGATCTTGCGCTGTTCGTTGGCGGGGATTTCCCGCTCACTCCGGCACAACAAAACATCGGGCTGAATGCCGATGGAACGTAATTCTTTTACGGAATGCTGGGTTGGCTTTGTCTTCAGCTCCCCCGCCGCCTTGATGAACGGTACCAAGGTGGCGTGGATATAGGCGGTCTGGCCGCGGGGCAGATCATTGCCCAGCTGACGGATTGCCTCCAAAAAAGGCAGGCTTTCAATATCGCCCACGGTACCGCCGATCTCGCACAGAATGAAATCCGTGCCCTCAGTCTCGTTCAGGACGAATGCCTTGATCTCGTTGGTAACATGGGGGATGACCTGCACCGTGCCGCCCAGGTAATCGCCACGGCGTTCCTTGGCCAGGACATCCTGGTAAATCCGCCCCGTGGTGACGTTATCGCTTTGCCTGGAGGAAACGCCTGTAAAGCGTTCGTAATGGCCCAGATCCAAGTCCGTCTCGGCACCGTCATCGGTGACGTAGACTTCCCCGTGCTGGGTGGGGCTCATGGTTCCCGGATCGACATTCAGATAAGGGTCAAGCTTGCGCAAGCGCACGGAATAGCCACGCGCTTGTAACAAAGCGCCTAGAGCTGCCGATGCCAGTCCCTTACCTAAGGAGGAAACCACGCCGCCGGTTATGAATATATACCGCGTCATGGAGTTATCTTTTACGCCTGCCCGCCCAATGAACCAAAGCCTAAGTTGGCAATTGGCTCAATTATTTTGCATGACGCCGGAAACCACCAAAAATTTCCGACGATCCGTCGAATTATTTATCCGTGGGAACGGTCGGGCCCGCCGGTTCGGCGGGTTGATTCGTTGAACTAGCGGGATCCGATTGTTCGAGGATTGATCTTCGCTCGCCCGAATTGGACGCCATAATCGTTAACGTCAAAGACGTGGCAAAGAAACAGGCCGCCAGCACAGCTGTGGACCGGGTCAGCAGATTTGCCGCCTCACGGCCCGTGATCAGCCCGCCACCACCGCCACCGCCGCCACCGCCACCGCCACCCATGCCCAACGCGCCGCCTTCGCTACGCTGTAACAGCACGGTGATGACAATGGCAATCGCCAGCATCAAATGAACAACTAACAGGACTTCTTGCATAATTCATATCCGTTCGACGGCATCGCCGACGTTATATATAGGTAGCCCGACAGACAGTAAGAAGGGAGCTATTACACTATCATTGCAAAAATCGCAATAATCCACGCTTGGTTTTGTTAGTTTCTATATTCCGGTTCTTCCTTGTCCAGAATGCGACGCAGGGCGGTGAAATGACGGTCCGACATCTTCACCCGTTCTGTGCTGTTTTGCTCACGCACCTGGTCGCGAACAACCTGGGAAATTGTGCGCATTTTGCCGCCCGTGGAGCGGGCCAGAATTTGAAACTGCGCCGCCCGTTCCAGGTAATACAGGTCGGTGAAACATTCGGCCACAGACGGCCCGACAGCCATCACCCCGTGACTGGCCATCAGCAACAGGCTGCGGTTGCCCATCTTGGCGGCCAGGCGGTCGCCCTCATCCGTGCTTAACGCCAACCCGCCGTAGTCATCGTCATAGGCGATACGTTCATCGAACATCAGGGCATTCTGTTCACACATTTCCAGGCGTCCGTCCTCCAAAAGAGTGAGCGCTGTTGTGTAGGGTTGATGGGTATGCATGGCAACAGTCGCTGCCGGACAACCAAGATGAACCCGGCTGTGAATAAAAAAGGCGGTGTCCTCAACCACATTATCGCCTTCCAGCACGTCGCCATCCGCATTGCACAGCACCAAAGAAGACGCCGTAATCTCGGACCAGTGCCAACCGTAAGGGTTGATCAAAAAACGGCTGCCACGCATGACACCATCATCATCCGCCACCGCCATGGAGAAATGATTGTCGACGCCTTCATTCAGGCCAAGACGGGCCGCCCAGCGCAACGACGCGGCCAAATCGACACGCATGTTCCAAATATCTGATGTTCTATCCAACGTAACCTCCCAACACGAATGACCATGGCATGACATCGCATGGCATGGCGTTTCATTTTGCGGCAAAATGCCGTCCCCGAAGGCAAACTGCAATAGGAATTTTGCAGTCACTGCATTTGCGGCGATATCATTTGATACCGACCTAACCCCTGGATATGCTGCCTTTAGGTCATTAGGAGAATACCTAAGATGAAGATTTCCAGCACCATCCGCCGCAACATGCAGGTCAACGGCAAGGGTACGGCGACCATTTTTGGCGACCGCCAGCAAACCTGGGATCAATTTGGTGACCGCATCGCCAGGCTGGCATCGGGCCTTAGCAACCTTGGCCTGGCAAGCGGTGATCGGGTGGCCGTCCTGTCCCTGAACAACGACCGCTATATGGAAAGCTATTTTGGCGTGCCGTGGGGCGGCTATGTCCTGGTCCCCATCAACACCAGGCTGGCACCGCCCGAGATCGAATTCTGGCTGAATGACTCCGCTGCCACAGTATTGATGGTTGATGAAACCTTCGTCCCCATGGTGCCGAAAATTCAGGCCCAGCTAGAGGCGGTGAAGCACATAGTCTACCTGGGCGAGGGCCCCGCCCCCCAGGGCATGCTGTCATTCGAGGGTTTGCTTGAAGATATATCGGGTGCACCACCGGCCGATACCGCCAGCGACGATCTGGCTATGTTGTATTATACGGGCGGTACCACGGGACGATCCAAAGGCGTCATGTTGAGCCAGCACAACGTGCTTTATAACGCCCTGCAGTTCGCCCCGACGGTGGGTTACAGAAATAATTCCGTCTATCTGCACGCAGCGCCCATGTTTCACATTGCGGACGGCACCTGCACATATGCCATCGCCACATCGGCCGGCACCTCCGTGATCATCCCCGGCTTTGAGCCTGCCGCTGCCCTGAACGCCATTCAAGAGCATAAGGTATCCGTCACCCTTTGGGTGCCGACCATGGTCAATATGGCCGTCCATTATCCGGGCGTCGAAGACTACGACCTCTCCTCCCTGGTTGATATGATGTACGGTGCCTCTCCCATGCCCGAGGCGGTGGTCCGCCGCGCCATGGAGGTGATGCCCCATACCCGCTTTCATCACGCTTATGGGCAGACGGAATCCGCACCCATCCTGACCATGCTGGCCCCCGACCGCCATATCCCGGATACCAAGACCGGCAAATTCGGCTCCTGCGGGCAGGCGCTGTTAGGGGTGGAGCTGAAGATCGTTGACGAAGATGACAATGAAGTACCCGCCGGCACGGTTGGTGAACTATGCGCCCGGGCCGATAATGTCATGCTGGGTTATTGGCAACAGCCGGAGATGACCGCACATGCCTTGCGCAACGGCTGGCTGCACACGGGCGATGGCGCGCGTATGGACGATGAAGGTTTCGTCTATATCGTGGACCGGGTCAAAGACATGATCATCTCAGGCGGCGAAAACGTTTACTCGGCGGAGGTGGAGGATGCGATCTATCAACACCCAAGTGTCGCTGAATGCGCCGTGATCGGCATCCCGCACGAGAAGTGGGGCGAACAGGTACATGCCATTATACGTCTGCATGATGGCGATCAAGATGGCAATTTGGGGGAGCAAGCCACCGATGAACAAACCATCATTGACCATTGTCACAAACTGATCGCCGCTTTTAAATGTCCCAGATCCGTTGATATTAGCACCACGCCGCTGCCTCTTTCCGGTGCCGGAAAGATTTTGAAGACGACATTGCGAGAGCCGTTTTGGGCTGGTCAGGTCAAGTCAGTTAACTAAACGTTAAATATACTCCGCTACTCTTAAAACAAATCGATTGGTGCAAGCCATCCGATGAGAAAACGACGAGGGTTCGTCGTTGTGCGAAGGGGATCTAGCACTTGATTGCGGCTGGGGATAAGGACGTCAACGGCGAAACGGTGACCGACACATTATCGACGTCAGTTGATGATGCGCCGACGCGCGTTGATACATCTGAGGCCGGGGACAACACCACGCAAACGACACGGCTATTTGGCTTGGCAACTATGATGGTTGCCGTCATCGCAACGGCGGCCGGCATTTCTCTTACCCTGTTCTATAATTCTGAAATGGACCGACAGTCAGAGCTGTTACGAGAATTGGCCCTGGGTGAGGCACGCTTGATCAAAACGGTGATCTCCTCACAAACAGACGGCGTGGACGGCAAGATTTTATCCAATACTGCTTTGGCGGAGATAACCGCCAAAATAGCCCGCGAATTGCCCAAGGCACAGTTTGGTGAAAGCGGCGAATTCATTCTGGCGCGCCGCCAGGGCGATCAAATAATCCTGACCCGGCGCGGCGCACCATTTTCGCCGGGCCCTACCCTGGCCATTCCTATGCAATCGGATCTGGCAGCCCCGGCGCGTTTTGGTTTGCTTGGCAAATCCGGGATCGTTACCGTCCTCGACTATGCCGGCACCACTGTGCTGGCGGCCCACGAACCAGTCCCAGAGTATAAATTGGCTGTTGTTGCAAAAATCAACCTACAGGAAGTCCGAGGACCCTTTTTTCTGGCGGCCATCTGGCTGAGCGGCGGCCTTGTCGTTTTTTTGGTGCTGGTGATCGGTGGTTGGCATCGCATCAGCCTAAGTATTGCACAGCGGGAACGGACGGCTGCCAGACTGCGTCAAAGCGAAGAACGATTGGTGCGGGCACAACAGATCGCCAAACTAGGCGGGTGGCAGTATGATTTTGAGGCGAAGGAGTTTAGCGTCACAGACGAAGTGTCCGAAATTCTTGGCCTCTCCAATGGAGACGTCGACAAAGTATTCAAAGCCGGCTTCGACTATATCCACCCTGACGATATAAAAGCTGTCAAAAATACACGGTTTTCAGCCCTAAAAAGTAATCAGAAATATGATGTCGAATACCGCATCATTCGGCCGGACGGTATAGAATGTTATATATTTGAACAGGGTGCCTTTGCACTTTGATGACGAAGGCAACCGTTTACGTATAGCGGGTACATTGCTTGACGTTACAGAACGTCGCCAATCATAGGAGCATTTACGCCATCAGGCGCTTGTTTTCGATCAGGTCCATGATGCAATCGTCTATGTGAATAACGACGGCGCAATATTGGGCTGGAATAAAGGTGCCGAGCGCCAAACCGGTTACAAGGCGGATGAAGCTATCGGTCGAAATATAGATTTCATGATAGCACCGGTTGACAAGGATCGGTTTTGGCAGGAATTGACCCCCGCCATCTACCGCGACGGAACGACCGAATTTGACGTCTGGGCGCAACATCGCTCGGGCAGGCTCTACCTTGATCACAGCTCTGCCTCTGTGGTGCGTGATCCCGACGGCCGCGTCATTGGCGCTATCAGCTGCAATCTGGACGTCACAGAAAAATTTCGGGCGGAAGAAGCCTTGCGTGCCTCAGAACAACGACTTGCGGGCATTTTAAACATGGCGCCCGAAGCCGTGATCACAATTGATACGGAGCAGCGTATCACGCTGTTTTCGCAAAGCGCTGCACGCATATTTGGCTACGAGGCCGAAGAGGTCCTGGGCTGTCACCTGGATATGCTTATTCCTGAAGTATTGCGCGACATCCACCACGCCCATGTGAAAGATTTCGCCGAAAGCACGGATGAACGCAGGGAACTGAAATCAATCGAAGGCGTCTATGGCCTGCGCAAGGATGGTCGACAATTCCCTGCCGAAGCCAGCGTCTCCAAACTGCAGTTAGCGGATGAGACTGTATTTACGGTTCTGCTCCACGATATCACAGAGCGCAAATATGCCGAGAAGGCTTTGATGGAAGCCAAGCATCAGGCCGAAGTCACCAATCGCACAAAATCAGAATTCCTGGCCAATATGAGCCACGAATTGCGCACCCCCCTAAATGCCATCCTTGGCTTTTCCCAGATGCTGATGCAGGGCATGCTGCGCGAGGGGCAACCGGAAAAGGTCAATGAATACGCCACTGACATTTTTAACAGCGGTTCCCATCTGCTGGAAGTGATCAACGATCTACTCGATCTGGCCAAGATTGAAGCCGGCCATATGGATTTGGAAGAAGCCGAAGTCGACATCTCCGAAGTCGTTGCCACATGCCTACGCCAAGTGGAAAGCCTCGCACGGCAAGGCAGCCTGACCATCGCGAATGACGTGCCCGAAGGTTTGCCCATGTTGTGGGCGGATGAGCGCAAGTTGAAGCAAGTCGCCCTGAACCTGTTGTCGAACGCGGTAAAATTTACGCCCGCAAATGGCAAAATCAGAATTTTCGCGGGCCTTGATGACAGCGGCCAAATGTTCTTAACCGTCTCCGACACCGGCGAGGGCATGACACCGCACGAAATAGAAATTTCCCTGCAGCCGTTTGGTCAAGCGGGCGAGGCCATGATCCGCCAGCATGAGGGTACGGGCCTGGGATTGCCGCTATCGCGTTCTCTCTGCCAACTTCATGGCGGCAATTTGGAAATCGAAAGCGCCAAGGGCGTTGGCACGACCATCCTGGTATCATTGCCGTCCGAACGCATTCTAAGTGATCAAACATGGCCGCTATCATCGAAGCAACCTATGGCCGACGATGCAGCTGACTAGAGCGACCTGCGTTCTATTGAACGCAGACAGGTTGCTCTAATAAATTGATCTAGTCGTAGTTGCTGATTTCGACCAAATTATCTTCCGGGTCACGAAAATAGATCGAGGTTAAGGTGCCGATAGCACCCGCGCGCGCGACGGGTCCTTCAATGACATCTATCCCACGGGCCTGTAATTCCGCCTTAATTTCGATGACCGGCGTTGTACTGATCAGACAAAAATCCTGAGTTCCCGCTAAATGTTGTGGCGCATGCAGGCCGCTATAGCCACCCGCCGTTTGCAGGTTGATCTTTTGCCGGCCAAAATGCAGCGCAAGACGGCCATCGCCAAACGTCACCTTCTCCATATCCAGGGCATGGACATAAAAATCCGCCATAGCCTCAACATCCCCACAAGGCATAACAAGGTGATCGAGGCGGTCTATTTCAATACGCATTAAAATTCTCCCGAGAGCATGTCTGCTTTAAACATGCTCGGATTCTTAAGAAAAAAGCAATTGAACCAATCAATTGAAAATTGCTTTAAAATGATTCTTTGTAAGGGCGCAGATCAATCTCGAAACTCCACGCGCTACGCGGCTGCAGATGCATCTGCCAATAAGCCTCGGCTATATCATCTGGTTTCAACAGGCCGTCTTCACCGCGCGCTTCCACCGCATCAGGGTTACCTGTGCGCAGCTTTTCACCATCAATGCCGCCATCAATGACGAAATGCCCCACATGGATGCCTTGGGGGCCCAACTCCTTTGCCATAGATTGGGCCAGGGATCGCAACCCAGCCTTGGCGGACGCAAAGGCTGTAAAGGGCGGTTTGCCCCGCATGGACGCCGTGGCACCGGTAAAGAACAGGCTGCCCCGGCCTCGCGGCACCAATCGGCGGGCCGCTTCCCGGCCGCTTAAAAAACCGCCGAAACAGGCCAGACGCCAGGTTTTCTCAAACCACGACGCCGTCATCTCCAATATCGGCATGCGGCTGTTATTGCCCGCGTTATAGGCCGTCAGGATCAAACCATCGCCATACTGATCCGCCGCATCGAATAATGCGATAACCTGATCCTCTTCCGTGGTATCGCACAAAAAGGCCGTGGCCGCCCCGCCCATCCCATGAATTTCGGCGGCGATGGCATCAATCTTTTCCCGGGTCCGCCCGGCAACAAAAACATGCAGGCCACCTTTGGCAAAGCGGCGGCAAAGTGCGGCACCCAACCCGGCGGAGGCACCCACACCCACCACGACGGCGCTGTTGTTGCTTGAACTTTCGGTCATCTCAGGCTCTCATTCAGGAAGCATAAATTTACACGGTAGGTTTGGAGTATCACGCAGCCATGTCGGATGAAAGTACAAGTGTCGGCACCTTTGATTACATCATCGTGGGGGGCGGTTCCGCCGGTGCCACATTGGCGGCACGATTGAGTGAAGACAGCAATATCCGTGTTTTACTGTTGGAGGCGGGGCGTGATTTCCGTTCCGCCGATACACCCCACCATATCCAGATCCCCAACCCCCTGCGAGCCATTGAGGATGACAATTATCGCTGGCCCAATCTGCTGGCCCGGCGCACGTCGGTTCAGGAACCGCGTATTCTGTGGCGGGGCCGAGCCATCGGCGGCAGCTCCACCATCAACGGGCAGATCGCCATCCGCGCCATGCCCGATGATTTCGCCCGCTGGGAAGCATTGGGTTGCACCGGCTGGGGCTGGAACGACGTGCTGCCCTATTTCTGCAAGCTCGAAGACGATGTGGATTTTGGGGCTGAGGTCTATCACGGCAGCGGCGGGCCGATCCCGGTACATCGCGCCCCCGTGGATGATTGGGGCCATGTTGACCGGGCCTTGATGCAGGTCGGCCTGGCCCTGGGCTATGGCTGGTGCGATGACCATAACGCGCCCACGGGCACCGGCGTCTCTCCCTATGCCATTAACAGCCGCAACAATCGCCGGGTCTCCACCAACGATGGTTATCTCGAACCGGCGCGGGAGCGGAAGAACCTGACCGTTATTGGCGAAGCCTTGGTTGAGCGCCTGACATTCGAGGGCAATCGCAATCGGACCACGGGCGTCACCGCGCTGATAGATGGTCAACGGCAGGCCTTTCGTGCAGAGCGGGAAACCATATTGGCCGCCGGTGCCATTCACAGCCCCGCCATCCTGCAACGATCCGGCATTGGTCCCGGTAATCTTTTGCGGGGCCTTGGCATTGATGTTCTGGCGGATCGACCCGTGGGCCAGCACTTGTTGGATCATCCCATCGTGGCCATTAATCTGACCCTGCGGGCAGAGGCGCGGGCCACCACCCTGACCCATCGCCATACCAATTGTTGCCTGCGTTATGGTTCCGGCCTGACGGCAGGTAGTTCTAACGACATGATCATGATCGCCGGCAATCTTAGGGCCCATGAAGACGGCGATTTTGACCTGGGGCGGATCGGAGTTTCCGTCTATGACAGTTATAGCCAGGGCGAAGTCGCGATCACTTCAACTGACGCAGCCATTGATCCTTCGGTTGATGAACGGATGCTGTCGGATCCGCGTGATTTCGATCGCCTGCGCGATGGCGTCGCCCGCTTGGTCGAGATGGGCAATCATGAAGCCTTGCAAGACATCAGCCATCGTATCGAATACGGCTATAGCGGGATCTCTGTCGCGGACGAATTTTCGCCCCAGGACCTGGATGACTGGATCATGGCGGAATGTTCTGACGCCCAACACGCCATTGGCACCTGCCGCATGGGGCCGGGCGAGGCACCTGAAAGCGTGGTCGATCCGGACTGCCGGGTCATCGGAGCAGAGGACCTGCGGGTCATCGATGCGTCCGTCATGGCCGACAATGTGCGCGCTAACACGCATCTGACCACGGTCATGATCGCCGAGAAGATGGCCGACCGTCTATTGGGAAAAATTTAGCTTATGCTGTCGCATTTTATTGCGCCTTTTTATTGCACCCTTTTTATTGCACGGGGAGGCTGAGGGGGCTATTCAATTCCCCAACAGATTAACCATCAGAAAAATTGAAAGGTCCGGTACTATGGCATTCATTGCTGACTCACTATCGCGCGTTCAACCCTCCGCCACCATGGCGATCAGCGATCAGGCCCGCAACCTTAAGGCTGCCGGCAATGACATCATCTCGTTAAGCGCCGGCGAACCCGACTTTGATACCCCGGACAATATCAAAGCAGCGGCGATCAAGGCGATCCAGGATGGCGATACCAACTACACAGACGTCGGCGGCACCCCTGCCCTAAAGGCCGCCATTGTCGATAAGTTCAAACGTGACAACGGTTTGGAATATGACACCGATCAGATCATCGTCTGCACCGGCGGCAAACAAGTACTGTATAACGCCCTGATCGCGACCATCAACCCTGGTGATGAGGTTGTGATCCCGGCACCATTCTGGGTCTCCTACCCCGACATGGTGCATTTGGCGGGCGGCACACCGGTGATTGTCGATGTTACGGCTAAGACGTCCTTTCGCATGACGGCGGCGGCCCTGGAAGGCGCGATCACGCCCAAGACCAAATGGTTGATCTTCAACTCCCCCTCTAACCCGTCTGGTGCGGCATACAGCCATGATGAACTGAAGGCATTGACGGATGTGCTGATGCGCCACCCCCATGTCTGGGTTATGACGGATGATATGTACGAACATCTGGTCTATGACGATTTTACTTTCGCCACCCCGGCAGAGGTGGAACCCGCATTGTTTGAGCGCACATTGACCGTCAATGGTGTTTCCAAAGCCTATTGCATGACCGGTTGGCGCATTGGTTATGCCGCAGGACCGGTACAGCTGATCAAAGCCATGGCCAAGGTGCAATCACAAAGCACGTCGAACCCTTCATCAATCAGCCAGGCAGCCGCCGTTGAAGCCTTGAACGGCTCGCAAGATTTTATCGCTGAACATAACGAGGTCTTTAAGGAGCGGCGGGATCTGGTCGTCTCCATGTTGAACCAGGCCAGCGGCATGGAATGCCTGACGCCGGATGGCGCGTTTTATGTCTATCCATCCTGCGCCGGGTGCATCGGCAAAACGGCACCGTCGGGCAAAGTGATTGAGAATGATTTCGACTTCATCACTGAATTGCTGGATGCCGAGGGCGTGGCCGTGGTGCACGGCGCGGCCTTTGGCCTGTCCCCCCATTTCCGCATTTCCTATGCCACGGCTACGGAAGCGTTGGAAGATGCCTGTCAGCGCATTCAACGCTTTTGCGCCAGCCTGACATAACGAAAAACTAAAAAAATCATTTGAAACGAGGGGCGGACATCATGAAAATTGCGATCATGGGTGCAGGCGGCATCGGCGGCTATTACGGCGGCCGCTTGGCCGCGTCAGGTGCAGATGTCAGCTTCATCGCGCGCGGTGCGCATCTGGCTGCTATGCAGGCAAATGGCCTGAAGATCATCTCCCCCCTCGGCGATGTGCATATCGCGGAGGTCACGGCGACGGATGATCCCGGCACCATCGGCCCCGTCGATATCGTCATGTTCTGCGTCAAGCTGTACGATTTGGACGCTGCGTGCGAGGCGTGTAAGCCATTAATTGGCCCGGACACCGCCGTCATCTCGTTCCTCAACGGTATCGATTCGGAGGATCGCATGCGCGCCATCCTGGGCGACCACGCCGTTGTGGGCGGCACCGCGCAGATCCCATCGAACATCATCGAGCCCGGCGTGATCGAACATAAAGCGCCGCTCGCGGCCCTGGAATTCGGCGAATTGGATCGCCGCGATAGCCCCCGCCTGCAGGAATTCCATGATGTCTGCATCAATGCCGGGATTGAGACCTATCTGGTTGAGAATATCGAAACGGCGATCTGGTTGAAATTTGCCATATTGGTACCCTTCGCCACCACCTGTTGTCTGACCCGTTTGCCGGGCAAAGTTCTGATCGAAGAACCGGTGGTGCAGGAAATTGCAATCGGTTCCATGCGCGAGATCATCGCCCTGGCAGCAGCAAAGGGCGTACAATTGCCCCCCGACGCCCTGGAAAGCCGCATGTCGATGTTGAGTAATTTCGCCAATGCCATGCCATCCATGCTGGTGGACCTGTTGGCCGAAAGGCGAATCGAGTTAGAGGGGCTGCAAGGCGCAGTCGTACGCCTGGCAAAGGAATTGGGCGTACCGGTGCCTGTTCACAGCATTGCCTATGCCGCGTTGAAACCGTTTGAGAACGGCCCGCCCAAATATTAGGTCAGCATACTTTCCATAAAATAATTTGCGAATCCGCTTGCGCCCGGCCCCTGCCCGTTGATTAAATTGACATAAGGCATATCTGCGGAGGCCGACATCCAGAATTCGGCCCCCCAAATTCTCTTGGGATTGCCTTTGGGATGGACAGCGTAGATTGGGAAGCAAGATGACAAACAGCAAACCCGCCGGCCCCCGCAGCGTCGCAATTATCGGGCCTTACCTTTCCGGCAAGACAACCCTGTTAGAGGGTCTTTTATATACAGCTGGTGCGACGGCGCGCAGAGGTTCGGTCAACGAAGGCAACACCGTCGGCGATAGTACGCCCGAAGCCCGCAATCGACACATGAGCACAGAGGTCAATGTCGCCTCGGCCACCTTTATGGACAGTGATTTCACCTTCCTGGATTGCCCCGGCTCAATCGAGTTGTTGCAGGAAAGCCTGTTTGCATTGTCGGGTGTCGATGCCGCCGTTGTCGTCTGTGAACCCGACAGCGACAAGGCCCAGGCCCTTGCGCCGTTGTTGCATAGTCTTGATGCGCGCGGCATTCCCCATATGCTGTTTGTAAACAAGATCGACAAGGCGACAATCACGGTTCAGGCATTACTTGATGCCCTGCAACCGATCTCCAACAAACCAATGGTCTTGCGGCATATTCCCGTACAGCAGGGCGATGATATTTCCGGCTATATCGACCTGGCATCGGAACGTGCCTATCACTATCAACCGGGCCAGGCATCGGAAGTCGTCGAACTGCCGGGCGGGGAGGAAGACGCCTTTGCCGAAGCACGCTACGGCATGTTGGAGGCTTTGGCGGATTTCGACGACGATCTGATGGAAAAGGTCCTCGAAGACATCACCCCCGAAAAGGACGAACTATACGCCAACCTGACCAAGGATTTTCAGGATGGCAAAATCATTCCTGTCCTGTTGGGTGCTGCCGAACAGGAAGGCGGGTTATTCCGCCTGTTGAAGGCTCTGCGCCATGAAGTTCCCAGCGCCGACGCCGCAGCCGCCCGCAACGGAACGGACGCAGCCACAGGTACGGTCGCACAGGTGCTGAAAACCTATAACACCCAACATGGCGGCAAATTATCCATTGCCAGGGTCTGGGACGGTGAGATCAAGGACGGCATGACCCTGAATGGTCAACGGGTATCTGGCATGTTCCGCATGATGGGCGCTGAGCAGCAGAAAATATCCTCTGCACTTCCGGGCGAGGTGGTTGGCTTGGGGCGTATGGAGAATGTGGTCACAGGTGCAACCCTATCTGACAATGGCGTAGAAGCCCTGCCCACGGCGGACGTTCTACCCCCCGTCTATTCCCTGGCCATTTCCGCCGTGCGCCGGGATGACGAGGTGAAGCTGTCCACCGCGTTGGCCAAGGTGCGGGACGAAGACCCCTCCATCTTTGCCGGCCATGATGATACGACACATCAATTGGTCCTGCGCGGCCAGGGCGACATCCATCTGAAGATTACCATGGATCGCCTGAACCATAAATACGGCCTTGAGGTCACCTCCAACCGGCCCAAGGTGCCGTATATGGAGGCCATTCGAAAAACCGTGGAACAGCACGGGCGACACAAAAAGCAATCGGGGGGGCATGGTCAGTTCGGTGATGTGCATATAGAGATCAAGCCCCTGCCCCGGGGTGCCGGGTTTGAATTCGTTGACAAGATCGTCGGCGGGGCCATACCACGGCAATATATTCCTGCGGTCGAAGCCGGCGTGAAGGAATACCTCAACAAGGGGCCCTTGGGCTTTCCCGTGGTTGATGTCTCGGTCAAATTGTTCGACGGCCAGTTTCATGCGGTGGATTCCTCGGAAATCGCCTTCAAGACCGCCGCGCGCATTGCAATGAACGAAGGCATGAAACAATGCAAGCCGGTTTTGTTGGAACCGATCGTACAGGTTGATATCGCCTCGCCGACGGAACATACACCCAAAATCAACGCCATTGTGTCAGGACGTCGCGGCCAGATCCTGGGCTTTAACAACCGGGACGGCTGGGTCGGTTGGGATGTTGTCTCTGCCCACATGCCGCAGTCGGAACTGCACGATCTGATCATCGAGCTACGCTCCGCCACCCAAGGTACGGGCAGCTATACCGCCAGTTTCGACCGTTTGCAGGAATTGACAGGGCGTTTGGCCGATGATGTTGTCGCGGCCCACAATGAAGAGGTGGCGGCATAGCCGCAATGAAGAGGTGGCGGCATAGGCGCTAGGCGGTTACATTGCGGGTCGAACAGAAAAAAAACGAAATTGGGGAGACCACATCTTGGACACATCAGCAGCCGCCGAAGCAGCGGAAATATTGGCCCAGGCACGTCGCAGCGGCATCAACATCGATGCCCTGCCGGAGCATCTGCAACCACAAAGCATTGACGAAGCCTATCAAATCCAGGGCCTGCTGATCCCCTTAATCGAGGAGTTATCAAACGGCAAACGCTTTGGCTATAAGGGCGGTGCAACAGCAGAAGGTCCGCAAAAGCTGCTGGGTATTGATCATCCTTTCATGGGCGTTCTGATATCTTCCTACTGCCTGAACAGCGGCGATACGGTTCCGGCCGATGCCTGCAAGGCCAAATTGCTGGAGATGGAGTTCGCCTTTCGCATGTCGGAAGACCTCCCCCCCGCCGCTGCCCCCTATGATGTGGGCGGTGTATTGGCCGCTGTCGGTAGCTTCCTAACGTCGATAGAAGTGGTTGATCTGCGCTATACGGTGGGCATGGGTGCGGGTGGTTTGCAGGTTATTGCGGATAATTCAGCGGCCGGGTTTTGGGTTCAGGGAGAGGAATTTACCGACCTGAACATGGTCGATTTCGATGACCATGCGGCCTCTCTGTCCATCAATGGTGAATTCGTCGTGGACGGTAATTGTTCCAACGTTTTGGGCAACCCGCTGAATTCCCTGACCTGGCTTGCCAATACCCTTTGCATGCGGGGGGAATACTTGAAAGCCGGTGAGATTATTACCGCCGGATCATTTATGTCCCCCACACCGGCCCAGGCAGGCGACGAGGCCGTTGCCGATTTTGGTGCTTTGGGCAAAGTTTCGGTCCGGTTTGGAACGTAAGGTGGTCGGAACCTAAAACTATGGACAGCCAAAGTTTTGACCGAGCCGCGGAAATGTTAATGCAGGCCCGGTTGGATCGCCGACGTCTGTCCGCTCTGCCCGATAATTGCAGGCCGGGTGATGAGGCGGGCGCCTATGACATTCAGGACAGATACGTCCGCCTGATGCTGGATCACTACGGCGGCGATATTGTCGGCTATAAGGCAGGCTGCACTAATGTGACGGCACAACAGCAACTGGGCCTGTCATCACCCTTTGCCGGGCCGTTGCTGTCCCACTTAGTCATGACCAGCCCCGCCGTCATATCAGCAGAGAGCGGCTTTATGCGGATGATTGAGGCGGAGATCGGCTTTCGCCTGGGCCAAGACCTGCCCGGCCTTGCAACGCCTTATACAGCTGCAACAGTACGCCCGGCCCTGGGAACCGTATTCGGAGCCATCGAAGTGGTGGATTCCCGCTACGAAGATTGGACCACAGCAGGCGCGCCGCAGCTGATTGCGGATAACGTCTGCACCGGCTTTTGGCTATATGGGACTGAAAGCAGCGACATCGCGGCCCTGGACCTTGCCAATCACCCTGTGCAGGTTCGCCGCAACGGCCTTGCAGCCGAACAGGGCAGCAGCGCCAATGTGTTGGATAATCCCCTCAACGTGGTGGCTTGGCTGGCCAATCATCTGATTTCCCGGGGCACCATATTGAAAGCGGGGGACCTGTTGACCACAGGCACCATGATCGCGGTCAACAATGCGGAACAAGGCGATAGGATTGAAGCCGACTTTGGTACGTTAGGCGTCGTATCCGTCTCGTTTACTTAGGGCGGCACCTAAACCTTGATCACGAGAGTTTGAGGTAACAAAGTCTTGTTATATTTTCTATATATCCGACATTAGACCATATGCGGGCGCTATGTGCCGGAAGCAACATTAGGGAAACGACAATGCTGATCAAAAACCCACCGTCCTGGCAGATCCCCGAGCGTGAGGCGACGCCTGAGCATGTGTTTCTCAACCGACGTCATTTTATGGGCGCCTTGGCGGGCGGTGCAGCCTCCCTCATCGGCGGCAGCGCCTTTGCCGCGCGCAAGAAAAAGATGCCCGATCCGACGGCGGATCTGTATCCCGCCAAACGTAACGAGGGGTTTCAGCTCGACCGGCCGTTGACCAAGGAAGCTGATGCATCCTCGTACAACAACTTCTATGAATTCGGCTCCCACAAACGTATTGCGATGGAGGCACGGAGCCTGAAAATACGGCCCTGGACGGTTTCCTTTGAAGGTATGGTGGAACAGGAACGTCAGGTTGATATCGATACCCTGATCCGCGCCATGCCCCTGGAAGAGCGGCTGTACCGCATGCGCTGTGTCGAGGCATGGTCCATGGCTGTGCCCTGGACTGGTTTCTCCCTTGCCAGTTTGGTGAAATATGCCAGGCCGCTTTCGAGTGCGAAATATCTGGTCATGCAGACATTCCAAAACCCGGACATGGCGTCGGGACAAAAACAGGTCTGGTACCCTTGGCCCTATACCGAAGGTTTGACCATGGCGGAGGCCACGAATGACTTGGCCTTTATGGTCACGGGCGTTTACGGCAAGCCGCTGCCGAAACAGTTCGGTGCGCCCCTACGCCTCGCCGTTCCATGGAAGTACGGCTTCAAATCCGTTAAATCCATCGTCCGTTTCAAGTTTACGGACAAACGTCCCGTGACGTTTTGGGAGCAGATCCAGTCGTCTGAATACGGCTTTTGGGCTAACGTCAATCCGGAGGTGAACCACGCTAGATGGAGCCAGGCCAGCGAACGCGTTCTGGGCACCACCAAACGGGTGCCGACCTTGATGTACAACGGCTATGGCGCGCAGGTCGCCGATATGTACAAAGGCATGCAGGGCGAAAAGCTGTTCATGTAGCTGCCCGCAACTAATGTCTTATGAGTTGGTAATTTTCGATTGCGACGGTGTTCTGGTCGATAGCGAGCCCTTGGCCAACCGTGTGCTGTCGGACTGTCTTCAGTCGGCCGGATTTCCCATTTCTTACGAGATTTGCGTCGCCGAAATGATCGGGCTGCCCCTGGCCCGCTGTTTCGAGTTGGCTGCTGAGTGGCATGGCCGGTCCGTACCGGATGATTTTTTCGAGACGGTGCAAAGCCAAACCTATCAGGCCATTGAAAACAGCCTCCAACCCATTCCCGGCATAGCCGACGCAATGCGCGCAATCCCCTTACCACGGTGTGTCGCCTCATCATCCGAGACAGCGAAGATCCATTTGTCATTGGCAACAACCGACCTGGCGGCATTCTTTGGCGACGACGTCTATTCCGCCCAACAGGTTGAGCGGGGCAAACCCTTTCCTGATCTTTTCCTCTTTGCCGCCCGACAAATGGGCGTCGCTCCCAAGGACTGCATCGTGATTGAAGACAGCT
Source organism: Alphaproteobacteria bacterium (assembly GCA_028824965.1). Taxonomy (GTDB): domain Bacteria; phylum Pseudomonadota; class Alphaproteobacteria. Next base: position 22,512 of record JAPKBD010000006.1, read on the forward strand.
TCTACGGCGCCCGCGCAGGCCGGGCCGCAGGCATGGATGTCCTGGGCTATAGCGGTAGTGGCTTCGCCCGCCAGCTACGGCAGGAAGGCGCACAGGTATTTGATGACATGGCGGCCCTTCCCCAGCTGCTCGGTTTCGGGGATACTAAAGCCTGACGGTAATAAAAGGGATTTCCCATGAGCGAGAGTAAACTGCCCCTAGACGGCATCCGCGTACTTGATCTGACCCACGCCCGTGCCGGACCCACCGCCGTGCGTCAGTTGGCGGATTGGGGGGCGGACGCGATTAAGATCGAGATCCCAGTCGATAAAGACTCCGGTCAGGGATTGGGTGGCGCGCGCCACGGCCCTGATTTCTTAAACCTGCACCGCAACAAGCGGGCCATCAGCCTGAACCTGAAGACAACCGAGGGGCTGGAGATTTTCATGGCCCTGGCCAAGGACGCCGACATCATCGTCGAAAATTTCCGCATGGAAGTGAAACATCGTCTTGGCATCGACTATGAAAGCGTCAAGGCGATCAACCCGCGCATCATCTATGGCTCCATCTCCGGCTTCGGGCAGACCGGACCAATCTCGAAACGCGCTGGCGTGGACCAGATCGCCCAGGGCATGGGTGGCTTAATGTCCATCACCGGCCTGCCGGGACAAGGCCCCGTGCGCGTCGGCATTCCCATCGCGGATCTGACGGCGGGGATGTATCTAGCCCAGGGTATCTTACTGGCCCTGATCGAACGAGGCCAATCGGGGATGGGCCAATGGGTCCACACCTCGTTATTAGAGGCGCAGATTTCCATGCTGGATTTCCAGGCAGCGCGCTGGTTGATCGACGGGGATGTGCCCGGCCAGGCCGGCAACGATCACCCTACAAACATACCCATGGGTGCTTTCAAAACCCTGGACGGCGCGGTCAATATCGCCGCCTCGGGCGGTCGGTTATGGATACGGTTTCTGGAAGTCGCAGGCGCGGAAGAGCTGGCCGAACATCCCGATTTTGAAACCGCACAATTACGCTCCGCCAACCGGGCGCAATTGAATAAAATCGTCGGCGAAATCATGGCCAAACGCACCAGCCAGGATTGGATTGAGTCCCTAAGTGACGCCGGCGTTCCCTGCGGCCCCATTAACGCCATCGATCAAACCTTCGCCGAACCCCAGGTCCAACATCTGGGCATTGCCACGCCCATGCAGCATCCCATCAAGGGTGAAGTCATGGTCGTCGGCCAACCGGTAAACCTCGAACGCACCCCACAACCAGAGGAAATCCGCCTTCCCACACCGGAAGCGGGCGGCAATACGGATGAGGTGCTGGCGGATCTTGGTTATGATCAGGCGCAAATTGACGCGCTACGCAGTAAAGGCGTGATTTAGGAAGCGACTGCAATACGCGACTACGTGCCACGCGGCGTTATGCCGGCACTGCCGGACTTTCAGCTGGCACAAATTAGTCCTGGCTCTCAATAGTTTTCCGGACTTTAGCCTCTGCGGCAATCGTTCGTATAAATCTGGTATTTTTATGCCCTGCGCGCCGAATGCCGCCGATTGCAAATCCATCAATCATCTATCCCATGGTTGTCGATAAGCGTCGGCCAACTATATTATAAAAAACTGAAAGATCATTGTGCCAGTCATTACATGGACCAATTCTTGGGGGAGCAACAATCATGTATCCAGTGCTTAGAAAATTCAGTCTCCTGGCGGCCGCCCTGATCATGATTACGGCTTGTGCCGAGACCCGAACTTTGATGCCGACGCCAAACCTCTATGTCGAAGAAAAATCAAAGCTTTTCGGTGAATTGCCGAAAGAATTTACATCAACCCACGTCGAAATGATTTATGTCACCGACCGCGCGCCTGAAAAGGACAAAAACGGCAACCTTCATTATGGCTACAAACGCTCTAATTCAGTGGCAATTGGGACAACGGTCATTGATCTTGGCCAGAATACAAGCTGGGGCGATTTGCTCAAAGCCAGCCGAACACATTCCCGGTTTGGCAAGTTCGCACTGCGGACAGTTTCGACAGAGGAGTTTTTGCGCCTGCCCGATACGCCAACAGCTTATGAGGTAATCGATGGCAAGGTTGTAGAAGACGCTGAAACCGTAAAAAAGATATTCAGTGCAACATAGCCAAGGCCGGCCTTCAAGACGCCAATCGTAGCCATCACTTTTTCCGGCGTGTGCGCCATCAGTATCGGGACAAGTCCCGGTTCTAATCTGCCAAGGCTGAGCAGAGAGTGGGCAACACGATTAGCCTGTTCGTTGAGAGAGCGGTAGCTGATCGCCCGCGTCCCGGCCTTTATCGCGGTATGATCCGGAGTCCGTTTAACGCGCCGCTCTACAAGACCAATGATAGACCCTAAAGCCGGCGATATTTCGAGGCGTGAGAAACCAGGCGCTGGCTTAACTTGACCTTCCAACCAAGCAGCCTGGCTTTGCAGCCTATTCATCGGCGCTCCTCCATATCGTCAAGCAATCAATATCATGCCCTCAGCGCGTTATCCCAATTCCGCCATGATCTTTTTATAGATCGCTTCGATCTGTCCCATATCACCTGGAGCGTGGCCCCAGTTCAACAGGGCACCGTCGTTCAGGCGACGGGGGAATATGTGGCTGTGATAGTGATAGACGGTCTGCCCGGCTGCCGGGCCATTGGCCTGAATGATGTTGATGCCTTCGGGTTCCAACGCCGCCTCAATCGCGCGGGCGACAATTTGGGCGGCAGGTAGCACGGCTGCCAGGTCGGCAGGGTCTGCGTCCAACAGGTTGGAGGAATGCGCCTTTGTGATGACCAGGCAATGGCCGTCGTTGAACGGATTGATATCCATCATAACATAGGTACGTTCGTCCTCGTACAGCTTGAACGAAGGGATATCGCCGGCAATTATTTTGCAGAATATGCAATCCGTATCCGCCATGGGATTACTCCTATTGTAACGATCAATTGTTATCCAGGTTCCATTCCAATATTGCCAAATTCGCGCTAATATCTGAGTTCCTGCAGTTCAGGAAACAAGGATACGCCGATGTCCAGAGACAGCATATTGGTAATGTTGCTCGCCGCGCAATTCTTCGCGCCATTTCTGTTGGCCTTGTTATTCAGCCGCCGCTCCAGAACCTCGCCGGCAGAAAGCAGCGGTCACATGGCCCCAAAAGGTGTGACAGGAAAAAATATGGCGAAAAAAAGCATGGCCCCGCCACAACATGGTGACTGGCCACTGATCACGGAATTCGCCTATCGCCGGGACTATTTCAGACGCTGGGTCATCGCCGGAGCTTTTGGATCGGTGGTTCTGGGATTGGCGGGGATGTATCTGTCCGTCATTGGGGTGCTGTTTCTATGCCCCCTTTATGGTGCATTGATGCACCTACGCTGCCCCGGTTGCGACGCCACCACGACAGTAAAGGGCGTCACGGATGGCAATTATTGTCGTCGCTGTGGTCAGTTGTTGCGACTATAGAGCCATCTAGAGCATGTCGCGGCTATTCCAAGGACTGCCGCTCACCTTTGCGGAAGGGGCCCCGTTCGGCCAGGTATTCAATGTGGTCGACAACCTCTGCCCGCTCATGCTCCAGATAATTGGCGACGGCCTCACGAAACCCAGGGTCACGGATATAGTGGGCGCTGTGGGTTTCGGTGGGGCGATAGCCACGGGCAATTTTGTGGGGGCCCTGGGCGCCGGCCTCTACGCGGGCCAATCCGTGCTGGATGGCATAATCAATGGCTTGGTAGTAACAAACCTCAAAATGTAGAAACGGATGATCTTCGATACAGCCCCAATAGCGCCCAAATAGCGCCTCTTCCCCGATTAGGTTCAGAGCACCAGCGACATAGTGGCCTTCGCGTTTGCACATGACCAACAAAATTCTGTCCGCCATGCTTTGTGTGATCAACGTGAAAAAGCGCCGGTTCAAATAGGGCTCCCCCCATTTGCGGCTGCCGGTGTCCGTGTAGAATTGATAGAAGGCGTCCCAATGCGCTTCGGTCAAATCGCTGCCCGTGATCCATTCGATCTCTATCCCGGATTCCAAGGCACCGCGACGTTCCCGGCGAATGGCCTTGCGTTTGCGTGATGATAAATCACCGAGGAAATCATCAAAGCTGCCATAATTTTGATTGTACCAATGGAATTGCTGATCTGCGCGTTTCAGATAGTCCGCATCTTCCAACAGATCCCATTCATCCTCAGGCAAAAAATTGACCGAGATGGTCGCAATGTTCAAATGTTCCGCTGCACCGATCAGGCCTGCCGCCAACTGCCGTTGAACAGTGACTTTGTCCTCGCCCTCCCGCACCAACAAACGTGGGCCGGTGGCAGGTGTGAACGGTACCGCCGCCAGCAATTTCGGGTAATAGCGCCCGCCCGCACGCTCATATGCATCAGCCCAGCCATGATCGAATATGAACTCCCCCCGGCTATGACTTTTCACATAAAGGGGCACACAGCCCAAGGGACCACCACCTTCTGGGTCATCCAACAGTAGGTGCACCGGCCCCCAACCATTACGGCCATGGACGCTTTCACTTTCTTCCAACGCCAGCAAAAATGCGTGGGAAAGAAACGGGTCGGATGTTCCCGCACAGGCATCCCAATGGGCCGCGGGTATCTCGGCAATCGATTGCACAATACGTGCCACCACGCCCTCTTCTTCCTGTTCCGCCATACTTAATCCCACTCAAACCCCTAAAATTTTAGGGGCGAAACCCTTCAAAAATTATATTGTCCGTACAGCTGTCCAGGCGTCGCATCTCAGTCAAATCACGCACCGTATAGGTCAACACCGGAAGCCCCGCCGACCGTACGCGCGAAGCTGCGAAACAGGGCAACGCCGTCCTATCGTAGACCACAAAGTCCGGCCGCGCATCGTCCACATCGTACAAATATTGCAGGGCCAGACGACGCCACTGGGGATCGCTGGCCAGGGCATGCTGCGGCCCGCCGCTGTTTTGGCCCCGGTGCCAGTTCGGTGCCTGCTGGCGAAACCAAGCCAGGGCCCTGGGCTCAAACGATGTCACGGCAAAGGGCCCGGTGTAAACCTGCAGATCCTGGTATGCCGCCGCCTCAACCACGCCGATCTCGCCAAAGGCCCCGGCTCTGCTTTTGATCTCTACAATGACGGGGCAGCGACCATCAATCAGATCGAGAACCTGTGCCAGGCTTGGAATGGCATGCCCGCTTTGCCCCAGACGAAGTGCCTCCAAATACGCCGCATCATAGTCACCAATAGCCCCTTCGGCCCCGGTCATGCGTGACAGGCTCCAATCGTGAAAGACCATAGCCCGCCCGTCCGAAGACGCCTGGACATCGAGCTCCACCGCGTAGCCATCGGCCATCGCAGCGGCAAACGCCGGCAAGGAATTTTCCGGTATCCCGGCCGCCTCATCGTGCAAACCGCGGTGGGCAATGGGCTTTGCGTACAGCCAGTCCAGCGACGGTGTCATTTCACCTCGAACACCGCATCGATTTCCACTGCCACATTGAACGGCAACGCAGGCGCGCCAACAGCAAAACGTGCATGCCGCCCGGCATCACCAAATATCTCCACCATCAGATCGGAGGCACCATTGATGACCTGGGGGTGATTGTGGAAATCGCCTGGGCAATTGACGAAACCACCCAGCTTTACACAGCGCACAACCCGGTCCAGATCACCGTCGCAGGCAGCCTTGATCTGGGCGATGATGTTCAGACAACACACGCGGGCAGCGGCCTGCCCCTCTTCGATAGAGAAATCTTCACCAACCTTGCCGACGAAATTGCGTTCGCCGCCCACCCACGGCACCTGGCCTGAGACAAACACCTGATTGCCCGTCTTCACAAAAGGCACATAATTCGCCGCTGGTGCGGGGGCATCCGGTAGGGTGATCTCCAGTGCCGCCAATCGTGCTTCTACGTCTCCAGCCATTTCGGCCTCCTGTACTTAAAAAAGAATCTTTTTGCAGATAAGTTCAGTTTGCACCTCGCAACGGCGAACGGGAATACCTATTCTTAGTTTGTGGGAGAACAGATGATTGATTCAGGAAAAAGATCCGAACTCACCGATTGGCTGGTCAAACGCGGCTTGGCCGGTGACACGGTCGAACAATTGGTGGCCGGCCTTTTACAGCGCCTGGAAGTGGGCGGCCTGCCCTTGCTGCGCGCCTTTATTGGCTTGCAGACCCTGCATCCGTTAAACGGCGGTTCCGCCTATATCTGGCGTCGTGGCATTGACGGTTTGACATCGGAATCTTATCTGCGCGGTAAGCGCAGCAACGTGGATTACCTCTCCAGCCCGTTCCATTATATGCAGCAACAGAAACTGCACCGCTATCAACAGAATTTGGAAGGCCCGGCGGAGCCTGAATTCGGGGTCTACCAAACCCTGCGGGCAGAAGGCGGCACAGACTATTTCGTCCGCCGGTTCCCCTTTCCCCGCGCCGATGCGCCGGACCGGGAGGACGGCGTGCTTATATCCATGCTTTGTGATCGACCGGGCGGCTTCCAAAAAGACGAATTGGTGGAGCTGGAGGCTATATTAGAGGTTTTCGCCCTGGCCGCGCGCAGTGCGGCAACCTACGCCACGGCGTTGAGTGTCGTTAGCACATATCTGGGCCAGGATGCAGGCCAACGGGTCATGGATGGCGACATTGACCGGGGCACATCGTCCAGCATGCGGGCCGTGATCTATTTTGCCGATCTGCGCGGCTTCACCCCCTTGTCGGAGCAATTGGCAGGGCCTGAACTAATATCCATGTTGGATGATTACCTCGACGCCATATCCCGTGGCGTGCTGCAACGGGGTGGTGAAGTTTTGAAGTTCCTGGGCGATGGGGTTTTGGCGGTGTTCGAAATTGCCGATGACGATACGGAATGTCAGGTCGCCTGCGGCATGGGTATCGCTGCGGGGCGGGACGCTTTCGCTGCTATTAAGGCCCTAAACCACGACCGGGCGGTAGCAGGGCTGGCGACGATGGAACTGGATCTGGCGATGCATATTGGCGATGTCCTGTATGGCAATGTGGGGGCCGAGGGGCGTTTGGATTTCACGGTCATTGGCCCGGCCGTGAATGAGGCCAGCCGGATAGAGTCCATGTGTGGAGAGCTGGATCGAAATTGGCTGGTATCGCAGACATTCTATGATTTTGCCCAGCCTTGCAGCGATAAAATGGAAGCCATGGGCCAATATCAATTACGTGGACTGACAGGGCAACGGGCATTGTATAGTGTGCCGCAGAACTAGCATGAATAACGAGGCGGCTTAATGAACAGCACACCGGCTGATAATGGATTTTATATGCCCGCCGATTGGGGGCCGCACGAACGATGCTGGATGGTATGGCCCAGCCGGGTCGGTGCCTGGCGTGATGCATTGGATCACGCCTGCCTGGCCACAGCCGCCGTGGCCCGTGCCATTGCCAAGTACGAGCCGGTGAACATGCTGGTGCCCACCGATCTGATCCCCGTCGCCCGCCTGCAATTGGGCAGCCTGATCACCATTTACGAGGCGGAGATTGATGATAATTGGAGCCGGGACACAGCGCCGAATTTTCTGATCAACGGCGAAGGCGGCCTGGCCGGTGCAGTCTTTGACTTTAACGCCTGGGGCAACAAATATCGCGACTATGACAAGGATGCCAAGCTGGGTGCATGGGTGTTGCGGGAATTGAGCCTGCCATGCTATCACGTGCCCATGACGTTGGAGGGCGGGTCGATCCATGTCGATGGTTCGGGCACCTTGATCACCACGGAATCCGTTATTCTTAATTCCGACCGAAATCCCACCCTTGATCGCCGCCAGATCGAAGAACGCCTGGCAATGTATTTTGGCGTCCACAAAATCATCTGGCTGCCCGAAGGCCTGATCGGCGATAGGGCGGATGGACAGGTCAACAAAGTCGCACGCTTTGTCGCACCAGGCCGGATTATGTGTGCCGTCGCCTCCGAGAAAAAGGATCCCAATGGGGCGAACTTAGCCGACAACGTCGCGCAGTTGAGTGCGGAGCGTGACGCCCTGGGCCGCACGTTGGAGGTGGTGGAAATTCCCTTGCCCTCGCCCCTGCAGCACGACGACGGCCATTTGTTGACGCGGTCATATCTGGATTTCTACCTTGGCACTGGTGCGGTCTATGTCCCCACCTTCGATGATGCCATGGATGAGACCGCCGCCGATCTGATCGGGGCCGCCTTCCCCAAACGAGAGGTGGTGCAGATCGATATGGCGGAGATTGCCCAGCGCGGCGGGGCAATCCATTGCATGACCCAACAGCAGCCCAAGGTTTGATGGATAATCTATTTCAGCGTCTGAAGACATCCTGCGCCGATGACTGGCAGGCCTATACGGGCCATGATTTTGTCCGCCAGCTGGCCAGCGGCACCCTGCCTGAAGCCGCCTTCCGCCATTATCTAGGCCAGGACTATTTGTTTTTGATCCATTTTGCCCGGGCCTATGCCCTTGCTGCCTACAAAACCGCTGACCTGGACGAGATGCGGGAGGCAATCGCCGCCGTCGATAATATTCTCAATACGGAAATGGCCCTGCATATTGAATATTGCCAAGGCTGGGGCCTGGATGAAGCGGCAATGGCAGCGTTGCCAGAGGCGAAGGCGACCATGGCCTATACCAGATATGTGCTGGAGGCGGGCATGGCAGGCGACAGCCTGGATTTATATGTGGCCCTGTCCCCCTGCGTCATCGGCTATGGCGAAATTGGTGCCGCCCTGGCCGCCGACCCAAATACAAAAATGTCCGGTAATCCTTACGCGACCTGGATAGAGATGTACGCCAGCGCGGACTACCTCGACGTGGTCGCGGGGGCCAAGGCAAAGCTGGACCGCCTGGCCGCACAACGCCTGACCCCGGCACGCTTTGATGCCCTGGCACGTACTTTCCGCCAAGCCACGCTATTGGAAGCCGATTTCTGGCAAATGGGGCTCAGCCAGGCTTCATAGGGGAATGGCGGGCGCAGGCGGTGTGCCCCTTTGATGATATTCCCCGTCCGAAAACACCACATGATCGCCATAGCTGTCGCCTGTATAGAACTGATGGCTGACCAGGCCATCCTCCCCGCCGAACCATAGATGCAACAAACCTCCCGGTGGTTCCATAATCAGGCGCAAATGATCCGGCATGCCGATATCCAGGGCAATCTGATGCGCCGTTGCAGGCGATGTGAGCGCGATTGTGCCGGCAAATCGGTGGCTGATATAGCGGTGCAAATGGCCTGCCAACACAGCCTCCACATGATCATGACGCCCGATAACATCGGCCAGATCAGCGCTGCCTTCCAGACCTATTTCATCCATACGCGCCATACCGGTGCGAAAGGGCGGATGATGCATAAAGACAATCGTCGGCCGATCAGGTTGCTCCCCCAGACGATCCGCCAACCAATCCAACCGGGTCCGGCACAACCGCCCGCCTGTCTCGCCAGGGATAAGGGTGTCCAGCGCGATCAGGCGCGGTGCCCAATCCTCAATCGTGTACTGCATGAAACCGTCCGGGCAAACGTCCCTGGCCAAACAGTCATGCCCAGGGAAAGCGTCGCGCATGGCATCCCGGTCATCATGATTGCCGGGGATCAAATAAAATGGCATCTCAAGCGCGCGCAAGATCTCAGCCAGAATACCATACTGCTCCGCCCCGCCGCCATCCACCAGATCCCCCGTACAAAGAACAATATCAGGCCGATGCGCCAAACCGTTCAAATGCCCCACCGCAACCTCGAGATGCCGCGCGGTCTGATACATCCTATCAGCTGCGCCGTCCGGCGCAGAGATATGGAAGTCGGAAATCTGTGCGAAAGTGAACATGGCAGGCCCCGTGATCATTCCCAAATTTGATAAGAATTATTTTGAAGTGGAAAAAATTAGGGTCAAGGTATGGGTCACCATCAGCACATGTTACTGACACTTTTATAGTGGGTTTCTTGACAAAATACGGGTAACCCGTATATTATGATAGATAATGAATTTGAATGGGACGATGAAAAAGCTGCGTCGAATGCTGAAAAGCATGGCATCACTTTTGAACAGGCCCGTCTTGTATTCCGCGATCCCTTTGCCGTCGAACTCTTGGACGATCGGGCGGACTACAACGAAGATCGCTACATTCTTATTGGCATGTCGGCTACTCGTTTGCTCGTCATTGTCCATGTGGAACGTCATGACAGAAACCGAATAATTTCAGCGCGCAGGGCAGAACCTAACGAACGGCGATTTTAACATGAACAAAACCAATGATCTTGATAACAAACCGTTGAGCGACAGCGATCTTAAACGGATGAAGAAAACGCCTCAGGCAAAAATCATTCGCAGAGCCCTGAACCTCAGCCAACAGGAATTTTCCGCTCAATTTCAGATCGCAATCGGCACATTACGGGACTGGGAACAAGACCGTGCGGAACCGGACGGCGCAGCAAAGGCCTATCTTCGCGTCATTGCCCGCGAACCCGATGTCGTCCGTAGAGCCTTGGGAAATCCACAATGACCCTTACCAGATAGTCGCCCCGGTTTCCCGCCAAAAATTTTCGTTGGTAATTCGCACTACTCTACAGACAACAGTTAACTTTTCTATTAGTCCAACGGCACATCCGTCGCAAACACGCGCTCCCTTGGCTGGGATTTGAACTCGACGATGTTGCCGCAGCCGTCGGGCAGCATCATGATGTGTTGTTCGGCTGGCTTTCCTGCGAAGGACAGGCGGGGGGATAGGGTGAAGTTTATGTCATGGTCTTTCAGGCGGGTTTCCATTCGCCGCCAATCTTCCAACGCGAGGATGACGCCGAAATGGCGCAGGGGGGCGACGTCGCCGTCGGAGTCGATAGATCCTGGGCCCTTCCCTGCTTCGCGGAGTGATAGGTGGGCGACGACGTGGTGGCCGAAGAAATTTATGTCGAAACGGCCTTTCTTTTCACGCCCCACGGTGCAGCCCAGGGCATCGACGTAGAAAGCCTTGGCGCGGTCCAGATCATCAACGGGGATGGAGAGGTGGAAAAGCGTTTCGCTTTGGGTTTCCCTATTCGTCGTCATGGTTTTAACTTCCAAATTGTTGCCGCGTTCATACTAGCATCGAATCGCTGCTGAAAGCAGTCTGAAAGCTTGGAAAGCGTAACAGGTTAACGTATATAGGGGCCTTCTTTTTAGTTGGGATGTAGGTTAGGACCACGCAAATGACGTCGCAATGGACACCGAACGGCTGGCGGCAACGCCCGGCCCTGCAAATGCCGGAATATGCCGATGCCGCTGTTTTGGACGGCGTGTTGGACAAGCTGCGTAGCTTCCCGCCCCTGGTATTTGCCGGTGAGGTTAAAGCCTTGCGCAAACGTCTGGGTCAGGTGGCGGAGGGCAATGGCTTTTTGTTGCAGGGCGGTGATTGCGCGGAAAGCTTCGCCGAATTCCATCCCGACAATATTCGCGATACATTCCGGGTTCTGATGCAAATGGCCGTGGTTCTGACATTCGGCGGCGCTGTGCCCGTGGTCAAGGTGGGGCGCATGGCCGGGCAATTCGCCAAGCCGCGATCCAGCCCGACGGAAACCATCGACGGTATTGAGTTGCCCATCTATCGCGGCGACATCGTCAACGGCATCGAATTTGATGATGCCACCCGCCAACCGGACCCCAATCGTTTGCTGACCGCCTACTCGCAAGCGGCCGCGACCCTGAACCTGTTGCGCGCCTTTGCCCAGGGCGGCTATGCGGATCTGTACAAGATCCATCGCTGGAACCTTGGTTTCGTCGACGGTACCGAAGCGGCTGCCAAATACGGCGAATTGTGCGGGCGCATCACAGAGGCCCTGGATTTCATGGCAGCCTGCGGCATCAACGGCGACAGCGTGCCGGAAATGCGTCAGACGGATTTCTATACCTCCCACGAGGCATTGTTGCTGAACTACGAAGAAGCCATGACCCGGGAGGATACCATCACGCGGACGGGCGGTTGGTATGATACCTCCGCCCATATGGTTTGGATCGGAGATCGCACCCGCCAGGCGGACGGCGCGCATATTGAATACTGCCGGGGCATCCACAATCCCCTGGGCCTGAAAGCCGGACCGACGATGGAGACGGATGACCTGATCCGCCTGATCGATACCCTGAACCCGGAGAATGAGGCCGGACGCCTGACGTTGATCTGTCGTATGGGTGACAATCAGGTGATGGAAAAGCTGCCCGCCCTGGTCCGCAGGATTGAACGCGAAGGGCGTAAGGTCGTTTGGTCCTGCGATCCCATGCATGGCAACACCATCAAGTCATCGACCGGCTACAAGACCCGGCCGTTCGATCGCATTCTGGCCGAAGTAAAAGGTTTCTTCGCCGTGCATCAGGCCGAGGGCACCCATGCAGGCGGCGTCCATGTTGAAATGACCGGCCAGGACGTGACCGAATGTCTGGGCGGGGCGCAGTTAATCGATGAAGAGCAATTGGCATCCCGCTATCACACCCATTGTGATCCGCGCCTGAATGCCTCGCAAAGTCTGGAGCTTTCCTTCCTGATTGCCGAGATGCTAAAACAACAGCGAACAGAGCGACAGACGCCGGAGGCCCCCGAGGCAACGGTTGAGGCCGCACAATAAAAAAAGGACGCTCCCCATAATTTGGGGGGGCGGCAGCCTCATATGACAGGCAGTAAAAGCGATAGCCCATCAACGGGCGCGGACCTCGAAGGCGATGTAGATCGCTGGACGGATCAGTATTTCAAAAAGACCCGCGCCATTGTGCAACGCAACGGTGACGTAGAGGTAACCTATGCGGTCTTCATGCGCCGGCCGGTCTGTTTCGCGCCCCGCATTATGGTGGAATGGATCCAACGGATCGCCGCTGAACGGGGCGTCGCGGTTAAGATCGACAAATGTTTTGAAGAAGGTGATTGGGTTGGGGCGGGTGAGCCGCTGTTATATATCTCCGGCCCCATGTCTCAATTGGTGGATCTGGAGACGTTGTATCTGCAAAAACTTGGTGCCTGTTGCGTCTCCGCCTATAACGCTTATCTGATGTGTTCCGCCCTGCCCGACAGCCAGTTCCTGGCCATGGACGCCCGCCATTGCGCCGGCCACGAAATGGCCGAGATGATGGCCTACGCTGCCTCTGTCGGCAGTGAGGCAGCGCGGCGGGAACGTGACGCGGTGGGTTTCATCGGCAATGCCACGGATGCCACGGCGCACTTTTTTGGTAACGAAAACGGCCTGGGCACCATGCCCCACGCATTGATCGGCTATGCCGGCAGCACCCTGCGTGCCGCTGAAATGTATGCCGAAACGTTCCCAGGCGAACCCTTAACAGTTTTGGTCGACTATTTCGGCATGGAGGTTACGGACGCCCTTGCCGTCTGTAACCGCTTCCCCGAACAGGCGGAGGCAGGACAATTATCCGTGCGTCTGGACACCCATGGCGGGCGTTTCGTTGAGGGGCTGGACACCCAATCATCCTATGAGGTTTTGGAACGTCATGTCCCCCGCGCCGTGCGCCAATACCGAAATGAGGAGGAGCTGCGCTGGCTGGTCGGCACCGGGGTCTCGGCTGCGGCGATATTTCATATGCGCGACACGCTGGACAATGCAGGCTTCCCCAACGCGCGGATCGTCGCCTCATCCGGCTTCAACTTTTTCAAATGCCAGGTCATGGGCAGCGTCAAAGCTCCCATCGATGTGGTTGGCACGGGTTCCTACCTGCCTGATGATTGGCGGGAAACCTATGCCACCGCTGACATCGTCTCATACAACGGCGAGGCAAAGGTCAAGGTCGGACGCGAATTCCTCCTCCGGCAGCGATAGATAACACCTTACATGTTCAATAATTTGTCGGACGGTGCCAAAGGTACCTGGTGCATGATCATCGGCTCGTTTCTGCTGACCACCCAGGACGGCATTACGAAGTGGCTGACGACTGATTTTCATCCAGGTGAGATCCTGTTTTTTCGTGGGTTTTTCACCTTCATCCCGATATTTTTCATCGTCATGCACGCCAGCGATTTGCGCAGCCTGAAATCACGCAATCTTAAAGGCACCATGACCCGGGCTGTGTTAGGCACGGCAACGTCCATATTCGTGGTGATATCGTTCATCTATCTGCCCCTGGCGACGGCCCTTGCAATTATCTTCCTCAACCCGGTCATATTAACCGCGCTGTCCGTCCCATTGTTGGGTGAGAAGGTGGGTTGGCGGCGCTGGGTTGCTGTCCTTGTTGGCTTCGCAGGCGTCGTCATTATCGTGCGCCCGAGTGGTGAGGGCGTGCCGTATTATTATATTTTTCCGGTGATCACAGCCCTGTTGTCATCCATGCGGGACATCGCGACGCGGCGCCTAGCAGGTGGCGACAGTTCCAACTCCATCCTGTTTTATTCCATGCTGGTGGCCTTCTTCGCCGGTGCGGTCAGCCTGCCCATATTCGGCGTACATTGGCCCACGCCGACACAATGGGGCCTGTTCGCCATCGCCGGGGTATTGGTCGGCCTATCCCATCTGTTGACGATCCAGGCGTTCCTTTTGGCACCAAGCGCCACAGTCGCACCGTTCAAATATTTCTCCCTGATTTGGGCGACATTGATCGGCTATGGCGTCTGGGGCGATGTCCCCGATACCTGGAAGTTGGCTGGTTCCGCTCTGGTAGTAGGTGCGGGCCTGTTCATTTTGCATCGTGAGATGAAGCAAAGTTAGGCGTTATACCAAAACACTTAGATCGAGACTCATTTTGATGTTTCCATGTCGAGCAATCTC
>JAPKBD010000490.1 GCA_028824965.1 Alphaproteobacteria bacterium
CAATATTGAAATATGAACCTGGCTTGATTGATTGTGGTAATGGGCCTCCCTTGAATTACAGCCGCATTCCTTGCTATGTAATATACACAGACGCCCAACGGGAAGCCGCAGTGGCGTGCTGGAATGGAGTTTTTTCCTGCAGAATGAAGCCAGTTGGCAATCTACTGGCCCCTTGAAGATTGCGCGGAAAAGTAATGAGAGTTCATGAACGGGTTGAGGTGTTTCGGTCCATAGTGGCATGACCGTTGCGGCAAACCTCAAACATTCCAAACTCAGATTGGAGGCGTCATGAGCGCAACCGCCGACATGGACGGGGTAGCGCTATCAAAACGCTTTGGGCCGATTTATATCTGGCTGGTAACCTTGACGGTGATGTCCGGGGGCATCGCCATGGGCCTGGCCTCGTCCATGGTCAATGTCGCCGTTCCGTCTGTGAGCGGAGCGTTCGGCGTTGGTTTGGATCAGGCGCAATGGATGGCGACAGGTTTTCTCGCGACCATGTCCGCCTCCATGCTGGTCAGTTCCTGGCTAATCGAAGTGCTGGGCCAACGCACCACTTTCATGGCGATCCTGACAGTGTTTGGGATCGGTTCGATCCTTTGCGCGACGGCCCCTAACATGGATATGCTGATCGTCGGCCGCATTCTTCAGGGCGCGGCAAATGGCGTGGGGCAGCCCCTGGCCATGTACACAATGTTCAGCGTCTTTCCGCCCAATCGGCGCGGCATGGCGATTGGTATTCAAGGCTTGGTCAGCGTCCTCGCCCCAACCTTCGGCCCCGTTGTGGGCGGCATCGCCATCGATAGTATCTCGTGGCGCTACCTGTTCTTCCTGCCTCTGCCATTCTGTGTCCCGGCAATGATGATGGGTATGGTATTCATGCCAACCAAAAAGTTAGCAAAACACCTTCCGGCCTTCGATTGGATCGGTCTAATCTTGGTTTTGTTAGTCGTTTTCACAGCATTTAACGCCATTTCCAACGGCCCGCGCGCTGGCTGGGATGCGGATACGGTGGTCTACCCGCTGTGCGCCAGCCTGGCCGGTCTCGTGGTTTTTATTCTCTGGGAATTGCGCGCGCCCTACCCCTTGCTCGACCTCAGTCTGTTTCGAAATCCTCAGTTCGCCCTGACCATGCTGGCGGGTTTTGTCTTCGGTGCTGGGCTTTTTGCCTCCGGCTATTTCATCCCGATTTTCGTCCAGACGATCCAGGATTACAGCGCAACCCGCGCTGGTCTGCTGTTGGCTACCGGGGGTGTGGTGATGATGATATTCTTTCCGCTTTCGGGGCGCATTTCCGACGCCGTTCCGGCCCATATCCCAATTTCGGCTGGACTATTGATATTCGGCATTGGCTTTTTCATGATCAGGGTTGTCGATGTGAATACGACATTTTGGGCCATGGCCGCCTACGCTGCCCTGACCCGTGTGGGCCTTAGCCTGACCGTTCCGTCCCTTAGCATCGCTGCCTTGCGGGCAGTGCCGGAGGACAAGCTGGCACGGGCCGCTTCCACCGCGACCTTTTTCCGCAACTTTGGCGGCGGCCTGGGCATTACCCTGCTGACCGCATTCTTTCTGCAACGTGCCAAGTACCACAGCGATGCCTTTACCGACACCCAGACCTGGTCCAATTCAACAACCATTGGGCTGTTGAACGATGTACAAAAACTGCTGGCAAGTACGGGCCTGCCGGAAAGCGTACAGAAAGCAGGCGCGCTGAATTACCTCTCAGAAATGGTTCTGGCGCAGGCCAGCACCCTGGCCTTTAAGGATACCTTCCTCGCTATTGCCATCGTCGCGTTCCTGGCCGTAGGGCCCGCGTGGATGATCGGGCG
>JAPKBD010000491.1 GCA_028824965.1 Alphaproteobacteria bacterium
CGATCCACCTGCCATCAGGACTCCACGCCGGCAGCCGCTCCGCCACGCCGTCAGGCACCTCAACCGTACGGGGGGACTGATTGACGAAGAGATAGGCGGGCACAGCGCCTGCGATAAGGGCGATGACCAAAAGGCCGGGCCAATGGAAATCATTTATTTTAGCGATGGCGCGGCGCTTTGATGACTTCGCTAAGAAGGCGACCGTAATCACGACCAGGGTAGATACCAGCCAAACCAGCAGAAACGAACTCGTTGTAGACAAGTGTTCAGACCCCAACTCAGTTTTAAAGGCTCAGATTTAAGGCTTAATTTTTTACGGCTCAGATTTTGACAGCACTCAGCCCTTCGGCCCGGGCACGCCCGGCTGCCATAAGGAAAGATAGGTCGCTACCGCCCAAAACCATGCGCACACCCATTTCAATGTATTGCTGTGCCAGGTCATCATAAACCCCGCCCATGCCGGCCCACTTACCATTGTTACGGCAGGCCGCAATGGTGGTGTCATAGGCAGCCACAACATCATCGTGGCCGTATTGCCCGGCAATGCCCATTTCCGCACACAGATCGTTGGTGCCGATCAACAGCACATCGACGCCTTCAACTGCCGCAATTTCGTCCGCGTTCATGATGGCTTCAGGGCTTTCCAGCATCACCACGACCAACAAATTGTCATTGATGGCCCGGGCCGCCTCTGCCATGGGCAGATTGTCATATTCCAGAATAGCCATACCGCCCGCCATAGAGCGACGACCCAATGGCGGGTAGAGGCATTGATCGACCACCTGACGCGCTTCCTCCGCCGAATTCACATGCGGCACCACAACGCCCTGAGCACCCGCATCCAAGGGGCGCGAGGCATGATGATGCAGATGGGACGACGCCCGCACGATGGGTGTACAGCCCGCATCCAATCCGGCCAGGGTCATGTCGGCAACCGTTTCAATCGACAGGGGACTATGTTCCATATCAATGAACAGCCAATCATAACCGCAAACCTTAGCGACCTTGGCGATTTCAGTGCCACGGGCCAGACGCACGCCCATGCCAAGGGATAGCTCCCCCGCCGCCAGTTTCTGCTTGGTAATATTTGGAACCACCGCCATCGAATTTCCTCCACCTACAGTCGATCATTTAAACCGTTTCTTGAAAACGTTCACGGCAAATGCGAATAACCTCGTCGCCAGGACGTTTCCACCAATTATGGGCGGAAAAAATCTCAACTTCAATCAAACCATCATAACCGGTGCTTTCGATCCAACTGCTGATCTGTTGAATATCGATCACGCCATCGCCCATCATGCCCCGATCCAGCAACAAATCCGTGGTCGGCACCAGCCAATCACAGACGTGATATGCGACCACACGTTTACCCGCCCGCGCGATCTGGGCCTGCAAATTCGGATCCCACCACAGATGATAAACATCGACGGCAACGCCGATACCCTCACCCAATTCGTCGCAAATATCCAAAGCCTGCGACAAAGTGTTGATGGCACAACGATCTGCGGCATACATGGGATGCAGTGGCTCAATCGCCAGGGGGACATTGTTGGCGCGGGCATGGGGTAACATGTCGGCAATGCCATCGCGGATCATCTCGCGCGCGCCGGCAAGGTCTTTTGATCCTTCCGGCATCCCGCCCGCGACCAGAACCAGGCAATCAGCGCCAAGGGCGGCTGCATCATCTATAGCGGCTCGATTATCATCCAGGCTGGCCTGCCGCCCAGCGGCATCAGCAGCCGGGAATGACCCGCCCCGGCAAAGGCCCGAAACACGAAGGTCACTGTCAGCCAACATCCGGACAGCTTCGTCCACACCGCATTCCGC
>JAPKBD010000175.1 GCA_028824965.1 Alphaproteobacteria bacterium
CAACATGGCCGGGTCCCCCATGTAGGACCAATTCGGCTTGCGATCATTGGGGTCATAGCACGCTCCGTCGCGTTGAATGGTCACTGGACTTGTTTTTTGATCTTGGGCCACATAACAAGTAATAGTTCACAAGGTAACAGGTTCACAGGACAGCAGGCGAGCGTAAACAGGTATGGCGAACATTCTTTCGGACGACGCAGTCATCGAGCGGATTTTCCACCACATTGACAACAAGAGCACGGATCTTGGTGACAATGACTGGCAGGAGCCGACGACGAATTACAGCTGTCCCGACCGCTTTAAACAGGAACAGGAACTGTTCAAACGCCTGCCCCTGCCGTTCTGCCCCGTTGCCGCATTGCCTGATGTGGGATCATATGTGGCCCGCCTGGCAGCCGGCGTGCCCATCGTTGCTGTGCGCGGCGAAGACGGCGTAATCCGTGCCTTTCGCAATGCCTGTCGTCACCGGGGCGTGAAATTGGCAGAAGGGCAGGGGTGTACCAAGACGTTCGTCTGCGGCTATCACGGTTGGATGTATCACCTTGATGGACGCCTGCGCCATATTCCGGCCGAAAAAGGCGGCTTCCCCGGCCTGGACCGGGAAGCACACGGCCTGGTCCCCGTTACGGTGACGGAACGCGCAGGCCTGGTCTGGGTCACGCAAGAGGAGCCGGTGACAGATGGCGCATTCGCCGACCTGCCGGACCTGATCGGGCCGGAACAGGTGATGATCGATGCGGTGGAATTCGAATTCGACGTGAACTGGAAGCTGTTCGCTGAGGCGGGGATGGAGGGTTATCACATCAAAATGACCCACCGGGAAAGCTTCTACCCCTACGGCTTTGACAATTTGAACGTGATCGAAACCTTCGGACCAAATTCACGCATTACCTTTCCGTTTAAGCGGATTGAGAAGCTGCGGGATGTGCCGCGCGAAGACTGGAAAATCGACGGCCTGGCCACCTATGCCTACCACCTGTTCCCCAACGTCTTGGTGGTGATGCTGTCCCACCACACAGCCGTGCAGATCGCAGAGCCGATCTCACCCACCCGTACCAAATACATCCGCTATCGCCTGACCAACCGGGGCACTGATGGTTCACGGGAGGTCATTGCAAAGGCGAAACGAGACGCAGATTTCGTCGCCAACACCGGCAACATCGAAGACCGGGACGTCACTCTGAAAATCCAGGAAGGCATGGCGAGTGGCGCCAACACCCACTTCACCTACGGCAGATTTGAGAAGGCCATCGTGCATTTCCACAAATCCATGGACAAAATGCTGGCGAAGATGCCACCTCAGGTGAGTTAGGGGACGGCGAGATGATGCATCACTTTCACGGTAGCTGTCATTGCGGCAACTTGGAAGTTGACTACACCACCACGATAACGCCCGAAAAAGCGATGGTCCGGGCCTGCCAGTGCTCATTCTGCCGCAAGCATGATGCCCGCGCCATTTCCGACCCAAATGGCATGATCGAATTAACAGTTCACAACCCCAGCCTGCTTGAACGCTACCGCTTTGAACTGGGCGTGACCGACTATCTGATTTGTCGCAAATGCGGCGTCTATGTCTCCGCCTATAGCCAGCGCGGTACAGAGGCTTACGCAAACGTCATGGTCAATGTCCTGGATGCCCGTGAACAATTCCCCGACCCCAGCCCCGTGCATCTGGATGGCGAAGACGAGCTGGAAAAATGGCAACGCCGCGCCAAAAACTGGACGCCCGCGACACTGCGCATTGCGGATCAGTAGTTAGACGTTCAGCCAATATCGGGTGTAACGCCTTTCGCCGGTGCGCAACAACGCGCCCTTTTTGACCAGGTCGGCCAGATCCCTGGACGCCGTCGCGCGCTTGGTGCCGGTAATCGAGATATAGTTCTCGGCGCTCAATCCGCCCTTAAAGCCTTCCAGACCCTCACGAAACATGCGGTCCAAGGCCTTGTCCTGGCGGATGTTAAGTTGACCACGCAGGCGGTCAAACAGCTGGGTTTTGGCGATCAGGAATTCCACCAGGGCCAGGGAATAATCCTGGGCCCCCAGCACAGTTTCAGCGAAATAGAGCAGCCACCCGGTAACATCCAAATCCTTGTTATGGTGGGCTAATGCATCGTAATAGATTTTCCGCCCCGCCTGAATAATGTGGGAGAGGGCTAACAGCGACGGATGACCCAGGCTTTGGGACAATGCCATGTCTGATATAGCCCGCCCGATGCGGCCATTACCGTCTTCAAAAGGATGGATGGAAACGAAATGCAAATGCGCCAGACCTGCGCGGGTCAGGGGGGGCAACGGATTGGTGCCACTCAGCCCACAATCGTTGAACCACGTAATAAAGCGCGTCATCTCCGCCGCCATTAGAGGGGAGGGCGGTGCCTCAAAATGAATGGTCGGGGCATGGGCCGCGCCGGAGACGACCTGCATGGCGTCCTCATGGGTGCGATAGCAGCCCACATCCGTTAAATCCCGCCGTCCCATGGCCAGCATCTCATGCCATTTGAACAGGGTTTCATGGGATAATGGTGCAGCATAGGTCCGATACACATCCACCATCATGTCGGCAATCCCCCGCTCCGCAGGCGTCGCGCGGGCATTGTCGGTCGCCAAACCAAAATGCCGCTTGATCGAAGATTGCACCGAGTTTCGATCAAGGATTTCCCCCTCAATCTCAGACGTTTTTACGGCTTCCGCACTGATCAACTCAACCGTCAGCGCTGCCGTATCATCCCCATTCACATGACGCAGCGCACCACTTAACACGCCAGCCTGACGCATAAACCGCGCCTCAAGATCATCGAGCGCGCCATCATCCCAGGTGAACGCAGGCCAGTCAGATTGTTCCCAATTCCAGGTCATGAGTTATAGAGCACCTTTCTATAACTCATTATATCGCAAATTATGATGCATAGATAGGAATTCTATGCATCATTGGTGGCGGCATCCGTGAAATTCAAGTAGAAAGACCTGACCCCATGAGCGTGTTGGAAACATTCTATATGCGAAAAATCATTTTTTAGGTCGCAATGAAGCTTCCAGTTTTTTGAGCTCAAGCAGAGAAGCCGCTACGAAGGGCTTCATTTTTTCAGAGCACCGCTTTTCATCAAACTCAAGGCGCACATCACTTATGCGTTTCTCGGCTTTTTCCATCAACTATGGATACTTGGATTTGAGCTGATGCGCCATAGCGTTGAAAGTATTTGTCGACTCTGACACCATTTTTTCGTCGAAATTCAACTGACTACATTTTTTCATTATCACTTCTACAGCCAAAGCAATTCTTACGAAATTTCCCATAGCGTACTGCGCATCAGATTTTCCACCACTATATCTTTCGCCAGTCAACTTTGCGCTCAATGATCTCGCCAATACGAGAGTTTGAATTATGATATTATCAGCGTCCTTGTTGCAGCCTAGTTTACTGGACACGTCACGTGCAGATTTCTGGATACCAAAAAGCAATTTTTTATTGACGTTCTCTTTACCCAATTGAACGGTAATTTTAGCTGCATGCCATTCAAACTCTCGAGCAAGTTCGTCGGATAAATTCTTACACTTCTTGTTCAGATACCAACCTCCCGCAATTTTTGCGAATTGCTCCAGAGTTTGGCCAATATCTTTCTCTCTTTGAGCGCTAGCTTCATGTGGAAACATTACCAATGAGATAAGGATCAGCATCGCTGAATACCGCACAGTACATACAAATTTCATAACGCATCATCCCAAACTCCAAATAAAGTGCATAATTTCGAGTTTTATAATCGTAATACTTGAAATCCCAAAAATCAATAGCTGTAGGCCGGGGTCACACATAAAGGCCGGGGTCAGGTCTTTCTTTTTGCATTTGCCCGTAGCACCGTCATCCTCAGTTCCTTCGTATCGCCTCCCTGATCCAACGCCATAATCGCATCATGCACCGCCGCAGCGTCCACCGCGCTCCACACCCGCGCCGCGAGGCTGTTGTATTTTTGGCGTAGTTGCTCTGATGTGTACGGATCGCTGGGGCTGCCGTGGTTGATTGTGTTGCTGGCTTCGAAGGTTTGGCCGTCGGTCATGGTGACTTTGACGGATGCGGGGCGGGCTTCCAGGTCGGATCGTTGGGCGGTCATGGCGGGGTCTTCTGTGATGAAGACGCGTTTGGTTAGATCTTGGATCGCCTCGGTGCGGACATTGTCCAGGGTGAAGGCTTCTACCGTGCTAGTGCCGTTGATCAGGGTGGTGGCGATGGCGAAGGGGACGCTGAATTTTGCGGCCAGCATGTTGTCGGGGGCCTGGTCGTTCAATTCGGCGGCCAGGTCGTAGGAGGCGATGTCGATGCGGGCGATGTTGCCGACTGCGTCGGGGCCGACTTCTGGGTGGGTGCTGGTGATTTCGGCCAGGGCATCCAGGGCACCGTGGTTATAGCGGCAGCAGGCGTGCAGTTTGAAATAGTTGCGGGCGACGATCCAATCCTGGCCCAGGCCATTTATAGCCAGGGCGGGGTCGAAATTGGTGGAGACGACGTTGCCAAAGACATTGGCGATGCCGTCGTGTTCGCCTGTAAATCCCGCCCGCACCAGATCGCAGGATAAATGCCCCAACTGGCCGGAGATGCCGGCATAGGCGTTGCGCACGGTGGCACCCTGCAACATGGTGGGGCGCGACGTTGCCAGGCACATGTTTGAGGCGATGTTGAGAAGGCTGCGCATTTGCACCGCATCGAAACCCAACACGCGGCCCACGCCGACGGCAGCACAAATGGTGCCCCACGTGCCGTGGGGATGCATTGATCCCCGCAGATGGGTCGCGCCGCCGATGCGCCCGCCGACTTCATAGCCGATGGCCACGGCAGCGATGAAGTCAGTACCGCTCGTGCCATGTTTTTCGGCTGCGGCAAAAGTTGCGGGAACCGTGTGGATGGCGGGGTGGCCCATGGCCGGGCCGTTGCCTTCATCCATCTCCAAAAACGTACCGGCGGTACCGTTGATCAATGCGGCCAGGGCCGGGGTGGCGGTTTTGCCTATGCCCAGCACCGTCGCGCTGCCGCCTGTCTCATCACACAAACTATCGGCCAGGGCGCGCACTTCCGGCTCAACAGAGCCGCCGACGATGGCCCCGAAGGTATCCGCGATGATCAGTTTCGTATGATTGCTGACGGCATCAGGCAATTCAGCCGCTGCGAAATTGGCCGCGAATTCAGCCAGCGTATCCAAATAATCAGCCATGTTCCGGTCCTGCTTTATGATCCATTATTTCTTTCGGTGCGCATCCCGTCGTACCAAGGCGGGTTCCTGCGCCTCTTTCAGTTGGGCCGGGGATAGCCGTTTTGCGATCAGGGCGCGGTATTTGTAGGCCACTTCATCACCGCCTTCGCCGGCCAGGGAGAAGTATTTGTAAGCCTGGACATAATCCACCGCCACGCCCTCTCCCTTAGCGTAGAGAATGCCCAGGTTGGTTTGAGATATGGCATGGTTCTGGGCGCTGGCTTTCAGATACCATCTACGCGCTTTGATAAAGCTTTGCCCCACGCCTTGGCCCCGGGCATAGAACAAACCCAACTTGAACTGTGCCTCTACATCGCCTTGGTCGGCGGCCCGGCCGTACCATTTTGCAGCGACTGGGTAGTTCTCTGCCGCACCTTTGCCCGCCTCGTACAAAGCCCCCAAATTGAACTGCGCCATGACCACGCCCTGCTTGGCTGCCAAGGCATACCAATGCACCGCCCGTCCATAGTCCTGGGCAATACCCTTGCCGTATTGATAGCGGGCCCCAAGGACATTCTGGGCATAGGCATCGCCTTGAGCGGCCGCCAAGGCATACAATTTCGCCGCTTCGCCATAATCACGGGGAACGCCCTGGCCGTTGTCATACATGACAGCCAAGTTGGTTTGGGAGAGGACCTGGCCTTGATCAGCAGCCATACGGTGCCATTTCGCAGCTGTCGTAAAATCCCGTTTCACGCCACGGCCAAAGAAATACATCACCGCCAAATCGGTCTGAGACGGCCCATGGCCCTGAACGGCGGCCTGGGTATACAGATCGATGGCCAGGGCATAGTTTTTTGCCTTATAGGCGGCCTGGGCATCGCCATATGGTTCCGCTGCTGCGACTGCCACCGAAGACAATAGCCAAAGACACATGACCGTGACCATGGCCATTAGCATGAGGGGGAGGCCCCGTTTGTCGACTGTACCGACCATCAGAAAAACGTCGTCAAATTTTTAGACAACAATACGTTTTGATCCAACAAAACCTCCCGCCGGACAATCTTTAACCCGCCACCACTTCTCTGGCGCAATGGGTCCCGGCGCAATGGGTCCCGGCGCAAATGGTCCCGGCGTTTGCCCACATAAAAATCCGTCTCAACCTCTGTCCGATTGCGATAGACCAGGAAACGGCAGGAGGTTCGGATCGTTCCATCATCTCCATTGTCCACCTGGAGGTTGGAGAACATATGGGTGGTGCGTGACACCGGTTCCTCCGCCCAGTGCAGACCGGTTTGAATTTGCTTTACGCGCTGTTCCAACTCAAATTTTCCTTCATCGAACCAGTTTAGGTCCTTGCCCTCGACGCTGTATTCCGCAGCCCAATTGCCGGCCTCCTGATTGCTGGCCAGCGGCATCCAATAACGGATATCGTCCGCCAATAAATCCAGCCAGGCATCGAACCGGCGGCTGTCCAGCATTTCAGCCTCGGCGTTATAGAACTGCTCCACCTCATACCGCCGCAATAAACTTTGCAACAGCTCATTCTCCTCAGGCGTGTTCATCATGCTACTCATTTTTCTGGCCACTATTCCGCCGCCCGTACAGCAGCTTGTGTTGTCGTGGCATGGCGAGGCGCGATGCGGTCGGATGTCGGGGGTTGGTCCATGTCTGCGGCCCAGCGGGTATAATAGGCCCTCTGGTTCTGTTCCGAGACATCCTCCGTCGCGTGAACATTTCCACCCAGCCATTCGACCGGCCAGCCTTTTTGCTCGTACCCCTGACCCATAGAGTAGTTAAAGTCGTAACGCCTGGCGATCGTGCCCCGCGCCCCAGTGTGCGACGATCCCCAGTTTTCCATATCATCCTGTTCCGTCAAACCCGATGGACCCTGATAGCGGATGACGTAATGGCGCAGCACATTCTTGACCTCATCAGGCGCTGCTTTGGGGGCCAGGAATATGCGCCATGTCTCCGTCTGGTGGGGTCCACTGGGGTGCCAGGTGCCCATGCTTTGTACCCCGTTGGAGTATGAGACATTGGGGAATATGGTGCCGCCGTGCCCATACCAGCGGGCTTTTTCGCCCAGCCTCTCCTGCCGTTTGGCGTAACATTCGCGGAAATAATCCTCCACCACCGCCATCTCCTGATAGGTGGGCATGTATTCGTAATCGTCCTTGAACAATTGCCCGCGCGCATTGTGACCTTCGGGTGTGATGGCGATATTCAGTTTCCAGGCTTCCTGCTTTTTCGTTACATCATCATAGGTATGCCGCCCCTTGGTCCCGGCGGGGGAGAGGATCACCTGATCAACGGAAGCATGTGACGGATTGTGATAATAGTCACCGCCGAAATTCTCCGCGCCAAATTTCCAATTGCACGGCATCTTCCATTTGAAAATACCGCCGAAGGCTTCCCAATCGTCATAACTGCCATCGGGCAGTTCGCAATAATCATCGAAATAGAACCGCAGATCGCCAAGGTAGGTTTCGAAATCCGGCGTCGCCTCATCCCAGCAGGCAAAGACAAAACCACGGTACGATGTCACACGGGCCTGGATTAGGCCCCATTCGCCCCGATCCAGTTCGTTGTGATAGCCCGTTTCCATCTTCGGCACGGCGATCAGGTCCCCCAGATCCGAATAGGTCCAGGCATGAAACGGACACATAAATTTTCGGCTGTTGCCTTTGTCATAGCGGCAGACCCGCATGCCCCGATGGCGGCAATTGTTCAGCATCACGCGTAGCTTACCCGTGCGGTCCCGGTTAAAAATCACGGATTCCTCACCCATGCGCGAGAGGATATAGTCGCCGGGTTCAGGCACCTGGCTTTCATGGCCGACAAACAGCCAAGCGCGCGCAAAGATCCGCTCCATCTCGTCATCATAGATGCCCTGGGCCGTGAAAATATCCCGACTGATCAGCCCCTGATCCAAATTGATCAGATCACCGCTATAAAGGCGCGAGCCAGAGCCCAAATTCTTTTCCGACATTTTTATGATCTCCCAACCGCAATATCTAACGACGCGTGATGTTACACAATAGCGGTAAGAATATTAATGGGTTTAATGGATTGTTGCCTTTATTCTCAGTAACTATCGCCAGAAGAGCGACAGGAAACGCTATGACCTCTCAAGCGCTGCAGCAGAAAGATGAGAGATCCCGGCGTTTTGGCGGGGTACTATCGAAATACGTACACTACAGCGAAGGCAAAAACGCCGTCGTCCTGTTTGACCTTTTAGACGCCATCAAGGATTTCAGCGCAGATTTTCCCAATGACCCGCATTGTCTGGAACTGCAATCAGTGCTGGCGTGCGACGGGAAGAATTGGGTTGCCGCGCGCACTTATTTGACAGCTGCCGCATCTTTGGGATCACAAAACCTGAATGTGCACAGGGACCTTAGCTACGTCAATTTGAGACTGCGGGATTTTTCCGAAGTCCGACGCCATTGCCTCCACTGCATCGAACGTGATGGGACGAGCATCAATGACTATTACGGCCTCGCCGCTGCCCTCTATGCCCTGGATCGTGTAAAAGAGGCCATTCCAGTCCTGGACAAGGCCCTGCGCGACCATCCCGATTTGCCCCTTAATAAAGATCCGGATTTCCTGAAGCGCCAAACAAGAGCGCAAGCACGCAGCCTGCCCAGCATCATGTTGAACACGCTGTTCAAATCCGCCAGCATGTACATTGTGACCCGGTTGGCCCGGGGTTTGAATATACCGCGGTGCATCTCTGCCGCGACAGCGTCTATGGGCCCTACTGGTCCGTGTCCAGCTA
>JAPKBD010000007.1 GCA_028824965.1 Alphaproteobacteria bacterium
CATCGTATGTTGCAGCGACCCATTGAATCCACCGTCCATGCTATCGGTGTTGTATCATTGATACAATGGCCCGCACCGTACCTGGCTAGGCTTTGACGGACCTGCACCGTGGCCTTATGGTTATAATCGTTCAAAAATCCAGACTTTGGGGAGATGCCTGATATGGCGAAGAAATATCATCTGATCAGCTCGATCACTTGACCGTGGGTACAGCGCGCCGTGATTCTTTTGCGTGCGAAAAATGTCGATTTTGACGTTACCTACATTGATCTGACTGACAAACCCGATTGGTTCCTGAAAATCTCACCGCACGGCAAGGTGCCCGTGCTTTCGGTGGATGGGGAACCGTTGTTCGAGTCCAATGCCATTGCGGAATATCTTGAAGACGTGGTGGAGCCGAAATGCCATCCCGCCGATACATTTAAGCGGGCCCGCAACCGTGCGTGGACGGATTTCGTGCCGGACTTTTCCAAGGGCATCAATATCTATTACACTAAGACCCGGGAAGAGATGGATGAGAAGGTCGCTGGTATGTCGGCCTTTCTACAAAAGCTCGAAGATGCCATCGCCAAAGAGCGGGACAATGAAGGGCCGTATTTCAACGGGACTGAGATTTGTCTGGTAGACGCCTCATACGCGCCGTTCCTGCAGCGTTTCCTGTTAATAGAGCAGTTTGTGCAGACAGGTATTCTGGAGAAGTACCCCCTGGTGCGTGCCTGGGCGGAAGATCTGTTGCAAAACGATGCGGTCATCGGATCAGTTCACGAGACATTTGAGGAAGTGTTCTTCAATAACCTGCGCACCCGTGGCTGGTACGTCGGGACTTTGTTGGGCGAAAGCACTGTCGCGGCAGAGTAGCCATGGCTATGCGACACACTGGTAAATGCCATTGTGGCCGAGTCCGGTATGAAATTACCGGACCCGTACGCCAGGTGGTGGAATGCCATTGCGAAAGCTGCCGCCGGCTTACGGGCAGTGTATGGCATGCCATCGGCACCCGTCTGACCGACGTCTCTATTGATGATGCCCAGGATAGTTTGAGCTGGTATCGCAGCTCGGAAAAAGTCGAACGCGGTTTTTGTTCGAACTGCGGCTCCACCATGTTCTTCCGTCGTGATGGCGGCGATACCCTCACCATCACCGCGGGGTCTTTGGATCAGCCAACCGGCCTGCATCTGATGATGCGCATCTTCCTGGATGAGGCCGCGGACTATGCACCGGACACCGCTGGCGACGATATCCCCCGCCACGGCACATTCCCGGAGATGCATCACTTCGCCATTCCTGAAGAATAGGAGGATCACCCCATGCATGAAAAATTCATGGCCCGCGCCATAGAGATCGCTGGGGAAAGCATTGATCAGCCGGGTACGTTGCCATACGGCGCAGTGGTTGTCCTGAATGGAGAAGTTGTCGGTGAAGGCCTGAACCGGGCCGAGGCGACATGCGACCCGACCTCCCATGGTGAAGTGGATGCAATCCGGGATGCCTGCGCCAAACTTTCGGTCAGCAGCCTGAAAGGTGCGGACCTTTATACTTCAGGCGAACCCTGTGCCATGTGCGTGGCGACCATGTATCAGGCCGGTATCGCGCGGCTTTTTTATGCAGCGGACGCCGCTGACAGCGGGGCATTTTTCGGACGTCTGGTGGTCCATGATCCGAAATGGGCCCGCGCCATGAATAATCAGAAACTGCGTGAACAGGTTGGCCTGCCCGTCGTCGAACGCAGCATGGTCTCAGAACAGATGATGGTGGCGGATATCGTCGCCGTATTCGAAGCGTTTATCGAACGGCACACATAGGTCACTGCCTAAATCGCGCCGTCCACCAACCAAGCATAAACGTGTTGGCCATAGCTGCGCGGGACATAGATGTCCATGTGGCTACCGCTCTCCAAATGATGCACCAGGATCGGAACAGGGGAGAGGCTGCCCAGTCCGCTTTGGGCGCAATGGCCGGGCGGGAAGTTCGAAAGGCGCAGATCCAGAGGGCAGCTCTTGGCGAGGATCGCGCGGGCAGGTTCCGCGTCTATTCGGAAGACAGTGCGGGCATGGCTTAGATCACTGAGGGCTGCGCCTTCTATTGTTTGAGCTTCTTCACTAACCAACAGATATTCGCCCGGAGCGACCCAAAGGGCATGGACGCCCCCCTTGTGGCTGGCGGTGTTTGGTTGTTCGGGCAGGTCGAGCCCCGACACCGGCTCCTGTAAGCCGTTGGGGGCGTAGAGACGCTGGATCCACAGGCCCGTGCGTTCCCGGATCAGGTCGTGGGGTTCCATGCCAACTAAGGCCGAACGGCGTTCTGGAATATCAGGCACGCAGACGCTCCCCCTTTGCATCGATAAATATGGGGTCCGTGACCTCGACCTGAACGACACGGCCATCAACGGGGGAATGGGCCCACAGGGTCTCGCCATGACGCTGACGGCCATTGGTCACCATGGCTGTAGCAATGGGTTTGCCCAGGGTGGCTGAGAACACGGACGTTGCCACATGCCCCGCCTTTTCCATTGACGGTCCCGGTGTTTCCCGGTTCCCCATGATGGCGCCGGGCGGGATGGCTGTTTTGCCGTCTGTTGGCACCAATCCGACCAGGTTCAGACGGCCTTCCGTCATTAGGGCGGGCAGGCGCAGGGACCGCCGCCCGATGAAATCCTTTTTGCTGGAGAGCATGCGGCCCAGGCCCATGTCATCGGCGCTGGCGCGGCCATCCGCCTCCGGTCCCATGACAAAATGGCCTTTCTCCGTACGTAGGGTTGTCAGGGCCTCGGTGCCATAGGGTATAACGTCCATGTCCTTGCCCGCTGCCAACAACATCTCCCACAAAGCATGGCCGTGATCGCTGGGCACCGCCATCTCGTATGCCAATTCGCCTGAAAAACTGATGCGGAAGACCTGGGCCGCAATATTACCAATTTCTCCTGCCCGCCAGCCCATAAAGGGCAGAGCCTGGTTGGCAAATTCCATATCGCTGTCCAGGTTTTCCAGCAGGGCGCGGGACTGCGGCCCGGCAACGGCAACAACGGCCCATTGATCTGTGATGGAAGTCAGACGCACATCAAGGTCGGGCCAGACCACTTGTAGATAATATTCCAGGTGCGCCATGACCGGGCCTGCATTGGCGGTGGTGGTGGTCATGATGTAGTGGTTATCGCCCATGTGTGCGACGGTGCCGTCATCAAAGATCATACCGTCATCGCGCAGCATCACGCCGTATCGGCACATGCCGATGGCAAGGGTTTTGAAACCATTGATATAGACCCGGTTCAGAAATTCGGCCACATCCACGCCATGCAAATCGATCCGCCCTAAAGTGGAGACATCGACAATGGCGACATTTTCGCGCACGGCCAGCACCTCGCGCTTGACTGCATCGGCCATCGCCTCCCCCCCGCGCGGATAATAATGGGGCCGCTGCCACAGGCCCGCGGGGACAAAGACCGCGCCGTTATCTTCGTGCCATTCCTGTAATGGCGTGCGGCGGGTGGGCGTAAAAAACGCGCCGACCTCCCGCCCCGCCAAGGCTCCAATAGTGACCGGGGTATAGGGCGCGCGATAGGTTGTGATGCCCACGTCGGGCAGGGGTTTGTCCAAGGCGTTGGCCAAGGCAGCAATACCGTTCAGGTTCGAGGTCTTGCCCTGGTCCGTGCCCATGCCCAATGTGGTATAGCGCTTCAGGTGCTCAACAGATCGATAGCCTTCGCGGGCCGCCAATTCCACATCCGCCGCCGTCACATCGTTTTGCAGATCGATGAATTGCTTGGCCTTGCCACGGCTAAGGGCGATGGGCGCGCCGATGCCGCCATCCAGTTCGCCATTCGCTGTGCCAACCACGGTAATGCCCGGCACTTCCGTTTTCGGCACCATGGTTTGGATATCATCCCGGAATGTCAGCTTGCCGCCTGCTTGGGAAAACAAATGCACGCTTGGCGTGAAGCCGCCTGCGACACACAACAGGTCGCAATCGATCAGACGTTCAGATTGCGGCACCGCATCGCCGTCCACATCCAGGGGCGCAATGGTCACCCGGCGCAGACCATGGCGGCCAGCTGTGTCGATGACGGCGTGATTGTGCAGGATCTCACAGCCGGCGATCTCCCGCCGGGTGGTCATGTGTCGTTGGTCAATGATTGCGGCAACTTCAACCCCGCCTTCGATCAGTGTGCTGGCCACGTCATAGGCGCTGTCGTTGTTGGCGACGATCACGGCGCGCTTGCCCGGAGCTACGCCATAGTCAGCCAAATAGCGCGCGGCGGCGCTGGCCAGCAAGATGCCGGGGCGGTCGTTATTGGCGAATACCAGCGGGCGTTCAATGGCACCGCTGGCCAGGATCATCCTACCCGCCCGCACCAGCCATAGGATTTGACGCGGCGCACCTGCCTCAGGTTTGGCCAAATGATCGCCGGTGCGTTCCACCAGGCCATAAAGGCCGTCGTCGTATTTCCCAAACGCCGTAGTCCGCGCCATTGTGGTGACGTTGTCCAAAGCTTCCAATTGCGCGTTCTCGTCCACCAGCCAGACAAGGCTGCCGTCTTTCGCGGCCTCAGTCGCGGCTGTGCGGCCCGCTGCGCCACCGCCAATAACCAGAACATCGCAATGGGCATGGCGTTTCTCGTAGTGGTCCGGGTCGGCCGCTTTGGCGCTGCGTCCCATGCCCGCCATGTTTCGGATCAGATGTTCATAATGAGGCCAGAATTTCCCTGGCCACATGAAGGTCTTGTAATAGAAGCCCGCAGGCAGGAACCTTGAGACCAGACCCAGTGCTGCGCCCAGATCCCAATTCAGGGATGGCCAGTTGTTTTGGCTGTGTGCGACCAAGCCTTCATACAGCTCCACCTGAGTGGCCCGCATGTTGGGTTCGGCCCGTGCGCCCGCGCGCATTTGAACCAGGGCGGAGGGGTCTTCACTGCCCGCGCCAAAGATGCCCCGTGGCCGATGATACTTGAAACTCCGCCCAATAACGCGAACACCGTTTGCCATCAGGGCGGAGGCCAAGGTGTCACCGTGATAGCCGCGATACGTTTCGCCATCAAAGGTGAAAGACAGCGGACGGTTCCGATCAATTAACCGGCCCATGGATGGATGGCGGTTCATGGGTTGCTCTCCGCCACATCGCCTGCCGGATCCCCGGCTAAGTCGCAGCAGCTGATGACCTTGTGGGTGACCACATCACGGCGCACCCGTAACCAGCGGCGGCAGCCCTGGACGTGGTGCCACAGCTCATCATGGGGGCCTTTGTGATTGTCCCGTAGGTGCAGGTATTCGACCCAACTTGTATCATCCACACCTTCTGGCGCTGTGGGTCGTGCAACGGTGGCATCGCCACGGTAGGTGAATTCGCTTATCCCGCGCGGGCCGCAATGGGGGCATGTGAGCAAAATCATGAACGCACCTAATGCAGCCAGGGATAGGGGCCGGCACCCTTTTCATCCAGCACCCGGCCGGTATGAAAACGATCCAGGCTTAATTCTGCGTTCAGGACATGGGGTTGCCCGGTTGCGACCGTATGGGCAAAAACCCAACCAGATGCTGGCGTCGCCTTGAACCCGCCATAGCACCAACCCCCATTCAAGAACAGGCCCGGTACCGGTGTGGTGCCGATAATCGGGCTGCCGTCCGTGGTCATATCCATGATGCCGCCCCAGGTACGCAGGATCGCTAGGCGGCTGAACTGCGGGAACAGCGCCATAAGACAAGTTGTGACATGTTCGACAATGGCCAGGCTGCCCCGTTGTGCGAAAGAGTTATAGCCGTCGATGTCACCGCCCATAACCAACTCCCCCTTATCGGACTGGCTGACGTATAGATGCGCCGCACCAAAGGTGATGACCGTATCCAGCACTGGTTTGACCGGCTCGCTGACCATGGCCTGAAGAACGTGGGATTCAATAGGCAGGCGTACATCGGCCATGGCCGCCAGTTGTGTGGAATGGCCTGCCACCGCCAGGCCGATCTTTTTCGTGGCGATATAGCCCCTGCTGGTCTCGACGCCAACGACGCCGTTCTGATCCCGCCGGATGCCGGTGACTTCGCAATTCTGGATGATGTCGACGCCCCGTTGATCCGCCCCCCTGGCATAACCCCAGGCAACCGCATCATGGCGCGCGGTTCCGCCGCGGGGTTGTAGCAATCCGCCCTCGACGGGGAAGCGAGCGTCGGGGGACATGTTCATTGAGGGCACGAATTTGGCGACGTCGTCGCGGTTCAGGATTTCCGCATCAATGCCGTTCAAGTGCATGGCGTTGCCGCGCCTGCGAAACGTTTCCAGCTGCCCCTTGGTGTGGGCCAGGTTCAACACGCCCCGTTGGGAGAACATGACGTTATAGTTCAGATCCTGGCTCAACCCCTCCCACAGCTTCATGCCGTGTTCATAGAATTTCGCGTTGCCGTCCAGCAGATAATTGGAGCGGACAATGGTGGTGTTGCGTCCCGTATTACCGCCGCCCAACCAGCCTTTCTCCAGCACCGCGATATTTGTCATGCCGTGGTTCTTTGCCAGATAGTACGCGGATGCGAGCCCATGCCCGCCGCCGCCGACAATGATGGCGTCGTATTCCGGCTTGGGCTCCGGGTGACGCCAGGCAGGCGTCCAGCCCCGGTGCCCGGTTAACCCGTGGCGGATCAGATTGGCAAGGGAGTATCTGGAGGTATGGGAGCTCACTAGAGAATTCAGCCCTAAAAAATCTTGCCGGGATTTAGGATATTGTTCGGGTCCATCACCGACTTCAGCTGTTTCATCAGTTCAATTTCCGCCCCGCTGCGTGAGACCTCCAGATAGGCCTTTTTCATCAACCCGATGCCGTGCTCGGCAGATACCGAACCGCCCCGACTGGCCAGCGGTAGGTAGACCGCATCATCAATTATCTTTTTAGTCTTGGGGCCATTGTCGCCCACCGAATAAGTGATATGCAGATTGCCGTCGCCCAGATGGCCAAATACGGCGCGTTTGCGGTCGGGCCATTCAGCAATGATGGATTTGTCAATTTCTTCCAGATAGGCCGGCATTTCCGCAATAGGCAGGCCCACATCAAAGCCAATCCGGGGCCCCCACTGGTCCAGGCTTTCTATATCGTCGCGCAAAGCCCACATTGCCATGCGTTCGCCTTCGGACTTGGCGACAACCGCATCCACCACCAGACCTTCTTCCATCGCAGCGGCCAGCATGTTTTCGAACCTCTCTCCATCACCTGTGGCGTCACCCCCGATCACCTCCATCAAGACATAGAAAGGATAGTCCGTTGGTAATACCTGGGCAGCACCGGGCCTTGAGACGACAAGCTCAAAATAGTTCTTCCACATGACTTCATAGGCCGACAGACCACCGCCAGAGCGACCGCTACAGAAATTTAGTAATTGCGGCAGCTTGTCGAAATCGTCCACCGCCAGAAACGCCGTCTCCTGGCTGACGGGTTTGGGGCGCAGGCGCAGGACCAGACGGGTGACCACGCCCAAGGTGCCCTCGCTGCCAATGAACATATGCTTCAGGTTATAGCCGGCGTTGTCCTTGATAATCTTGTTCAGGGAATTCAGAACGGTGCCGTCGGCGCGCACGGCCTCCAGCCCCAACACCATATCCCGCGCCATGCCGTAGCGGACGACCCGGTTGCCGCCTGCGTTGGTAGAAATATTGCCCCCCAATGTGGCGGAGCCCCGCCCGCCCAAATCAAGGGGAAAGAAAAAACCAGCCTCGTCCGCGGCTTCCTGCACCGATTGCAGGGTAACGCCGGCCTGCACTGTCATGGAGGAAGAGGCAGGATCAATCTCCTCAATCTCGCGCATCCGCTCCATGCTCAAGATAACTTCATCCCGGGCCGCAATATTGCCGTCCACCAAACCCGTCAAGCCGCCGTGGCTGACCACGGCCTGGCCTGCGTCATTGCAAAGTTTCAGAACCTTTGCGACTTCATCCGTATTGGCGGGGCGGACCAGAAATTTCGCCTGCAAGGTATCATTCGGATGGCGAAAGCCGGCGCTTCGGCCCAATAAATCCTCGTGCAGGACTATGCCGCGGTCACCAACGACGTCGCGGATTTGATCAATAAGTTCGGCCATATTGTAACTGTAATCCCCAAAAAATAATTTTCAGACTTTGGGGCAGTCTACGCTGGCCTCGCTATTTGTCCAGAAGCCTCGATGCTGGAACAATTGCAAATTGAAACTATTCAGTTTTCGCCAATGCGCGGCGCGCCTGCGACACTGGGTCCAAATGATTTGTCCAGGACGGTGCTACTGTCTTCGGCCAGCGCGATACACTCACTTAGCATGGCCATTATTTTGACATCGTTGGCCAGAACTTTGCGTGCTTCGGGCCTGTCGTCATCTACGATCAAGCCGGCCCGTTTGATCAAATCTCCCTGCACCATGGCCAGAACCTCTTCCAGGCGATGGCCATTGGGATTGTCTTCCGTCGCCAGAAATTGGGTCATGCTGTTGGTCTTCCATCAATCGATCCAGGCTGAGGGGTAATATTAGAGCATCTGTATTAACAAGCGCTTACGCCTATTGCTGGCTGCCGGAGGGCAGGGATGCATTAGGTTTGTTGATCCAGACGGCAATGTCGCGCCACACTACCTTTGCCTGCAGGTCACGTAACAGCATGTGCCAGCCTTTCGGATAAAGGGCAAAGGTGGGCGGGCTGGGCAGACGGGCGATGGTTTGGTGCACGGGTGTGGGGGGTACAATTTCATCCAGTGCGCCGTACAACATCAATGTTCGCTGCTTTAGGGCCGGGGCGGCCTCAAATGCCATTCCCATTAGATTGGTAACGCCATAAACCGTATCGATGCGGGTTTGGCGGATGATTAGTGGATCGGCGCCGAGGGCACGCAGCATGGGAATATTGTCGGATGCCTGACGTTTCAGGCCGCTGCCCGTGGCGGTATTCCAGGGCATGGTATGGGCCGATAACCACAGACCAAACCGCAGGGCCGGATGCATGGATTGACCACCCCACAGGCCAGGCGCGACCAGTATGACGCCTGCAATCGCCTGATTTGTATTTGGATCTTTATTCAGTTCTGTATTCCGTTCTGCATTCCGTTCTGGGGCCTCCGCCATAGCCAATACAGCCACCGCAGCACCCATACTATCGCCCAACAGATAGATCGGCAGGTTCGGATGGCGCGTTGTGGCCAGTCGCAACAAGGCCCTGGCATCGGCTGCCATGGCCGCCGCCCCGCCCCAGATCCGCGCCTGGGGCGAGGCACCGAAACCCCGTTGATCATAGGCGTATGTGGTGATGCCTTGCTTCGCCCACCATGTGGCGGGTTCGGAGAAGTAGTTGCTGTACATATTGAAGCCATGCAGGGCGACCAGAACAGCTTTTGCGTTTTCTTCCGGCTGCCATATCCGCAGGGGCAGGTCCTTGCCGTCTTCGGTTACGAACGTGTCCGCTTTGATGTCGAATTTGATTTTGGCTGCCATCAGGCCCGGTTGGAAATCCTGGACCTGGGGGGTGCAAGCGCTGGTCATCATACTCACCAGTATTAGGGCACAGACAAGTGCTGGAAATGCCCTAGAATAGCCCCGAATCGTGAAAGTTATCGTAGACAAAGTGGAGTGGACATCATGGGTAAACTGGCGGATCTTGCGGCACAGCGTTTTGGCATGGATACGAATGTGGGCGAGGTTGAGGCCGGGCCGGGGCAAGATGTCTTGGCTGCATTGTTGTCCCATCGTACCCATCGCCGCTTTCTTGAAGACCCGGTTCAGGAAGAAACCTTGAATTTGCTGTATGCCTGCGCCCTTTCGGCGCCTGCGAAGTCGGACCTGCAGCAAATTGCCATTATCCGCATTCAGGATGTGGAAAAGCGCGCCGCCATTGCCGCCCTGATGCCCGAGATGGGATGGATTGGTACGTGCCCGGTGTTTTTGCTGTTTTGCGGCGATTCCAGACGTATTCGTCGGTTGTGCGAACTGCGTGGCCATCCATTTGCCAACGATCATCTGGACGCCTTTCTCAATGCTGCCGTGGATACGGGGTTGGTCTTGCAGAATTTCATCACCGCAGCAGAGGCTGCGGGCCTGGGGTGTTGCCCCATAAGCGTGGTGCGCAATCATATTAACACGATCGCCGAAATTACCGCCTTGCCGGATTATGTTTTTCCCCTGGCCGGTCTGTGTTTAGGCTATCCCGCTCACCCCGGCTTTACCTCCACCCGTCTGCCGCCCGAAATTGTCGTGCACACGGATCAGTATGACGACAGCAAATTGCCAGAACAAATGGACGGCTACGACCACCGCCGGAACGGCATCTATACAATTCCGCCCGAAAAATATCGGAAGACGGCGGAATATGGCACGCCGGAATTTTATGGTTGGTCCGAGGACAAGGCCCGACAGGTTTCCGTGCGCGAACGTGATGATCTGGCCGACTATCTGCGCCGTCATAAATTCACGCTGGAGTAGAGCCCTATAGAATGTCGCGAACCCGGCGGCGCAACTCGGGCAGAACCTCGTCATCAAACCAGGGATTTTTTCGTTGCCAGCCCTTGGTGCGCCACGACGGGTGGGGCAGGGGTATGAAACGGGGTCCATAGTCGCGCCAGGCACGGACGGTTTCGGTGAGATTTCCAGCGCGCTCTTTGGCCAAATAATAGGCCTGGGCATAGGCCCCGGCCAATATACACAGATCGATATTTGGCATTTTCGTCAATAGATCAGAATGCCAGGCCGGGGCGCATTCGGGACGGGGCGGTCGGTCGCCGCCCTTGGGCAAGCGACCTGGATAGCAAAAGCCCATGGGCACAATTGCAACTTTGTCCTGATCATAGAAAGTATCAGCATCTATATCCAACCAGTCCCGAAGGCGATCGCCGCTGGGGTCGTCCCACGGAATGCCGCTGGCATGGACTTTTGTACCGGGTGCCTGTCCGATGATAAGCAGTCGTGCCGACGCCCTGGCCCGTACTACGGGCCGCGGACCCAGGGGTAGGTGGTCCGCGCACAAACGACAACGGCTGATCTCAGCCAGCAAAGGTTCAAGTGCCTGAAATTTTGTCATGGCCTAAGTTCGATGAATAAACTTTCATAATGCAAGCAAAAATTGACAATTAACCGATCATTAACTTGAGCAAACTACTGTTATCACGAGATATATTTTCACATTGTCGGCACCTGTTCGCACAATAGAGAGACTTGATGGCGGCACTGGACTACACCTTCATTTTTTTGGCTGTGATTTGCCTACTGGTACTGGGGATAGCGCTTGGTCTTGGGCTGGCTATAATGATGCGTCGTGGTTATGCATACGCTGTTGCCCCGCAGGCCCTGACGAACGAAACGGAGATCGTTAGCGCCCTGCCTTTGGCAATGGCTTATTTCGATCAGAATGACCAGTTGCAGCAGGTTAACGAGAAGCTGTTGCAGCTCATGCCAATGATCCACGGTGTAAAAGATCAAAGGTTCAGCCGCCTGGAATTTTTTCGTGCCCTGGCAGAGGCAGGCATTTTCGTCGATGCGGCCCATCGAGTGCCGGCCTTTTTGGAAGATGTGGCTAAACGGGCACAGCAACCGAATGTGGAATGGGAAGTCAGCTTAACCGACGGTCGCAGTCTACGTTTCAATGAGCGCACCACGGATGGTGGCGGGCGTTTGTTGAGCTGTGTCGATATTACCCGGTTGAAGCAACAAAGCTGGGCGTTGGACGAAAAATCCGAATTGCTGCGGTCAACCTTGGAAAGCATTGATCAAGGCGTCGTCGTCTTTGACAGTGCCGGCGACTTGTTGACTTGGAATCAAAGGTACTTCGATCTTTTCGGCGTGACATCGGAAATTGCTGAAGCCGGGCTTTCGATTGAAAAACTTTGCCAGTTTCTTGGTGATGCAGGTGTTTTCGATGATACTTCTGCCGTAGCCATAAAAAATCGCGCCGAGGCGATGTTGAGCTGCACCCCGCCGCGCCACGAAATGACGGGGCGTGATGGCCAAGCCCTGGATGTGCGACGCAACCGGATGCCCGACGCTGGCATCACAATCGCGATCACCGATATCACAGAGCAAAAACAGGGCCAGGAAGACCTGCGCAAACGGTCGGAGGAGCTGGAGGCGATCTTCGGCAATCTGGATGTAGGCATTGCCTTCATCG
Organism: Alphaproteobacteria bacterium; assembly: GCA_028824965.1. GTDB lineage: Bacteria > Pseudomonadota > Alphaproteobacteria. The sequence continues at coordinate 12,085 of JAPKBD010000007.1, forward strand.
GACCGGCAGGCGAGATCGTCGCGTTGAACGAAGGTTTGTATGAACTGCAGGGGCTTGACCCTGATCGTGTTGCAGAATGCCGGACGGTACGGGATCTGCTGCGCCTGAGTGCGGATAATGGTGAGCTTGGGGAGGGGGACCGAGAAGAATTAGTTGAGGCGGTTTTAGAAAAGTCCTTCGGTGCCGTGCCAAGCACCTATCAACGCACCCGGCAAAATGGTGACGTTCTTGAATTCAGGACCTTTGCCATGCCTGGCGGCGGTGTTCTCGCTGTCTGTCAGAACGTGACCGAACAACAGAATTCTGAACAGGCCCTGCGCGTCGCCAAGGAACAGGCGGAGCTGGCCAATCGCGCCAAGTCGGAATTCCTGGCCAATACCTCCCATGAATTGCGCACGCCATTGAACGCCATCATCGGTTTTTCCGAAATTCTTGTTGGCGAACTATTCGGGCCGCTCAGTTCGCCGAAGTACCTCGAATATTCCAAGGATATTAACGAGAGCGGCCAGCACCTGCTGTCCATCATCAATGACTTGCTGGATCTGGCCAAGGTGGAAGCCGGGCATTTTGAACTTTCGGAAGAACAGTTCCTGCTGTCCGAAGTGGTCGTCGCAACTGCACGGCTGACCCAGGAAAGAGCCAGCGAAGGCGGGGTCAGGGTTATCACCGAGATTGATCCGGACATTGATCTGATCCGGGCTGACAAACGGGCGCTGAAACAGGTCATTTTAAATTTGCTGTCCAATGCGATCAAATTCACCTTGGAAGGTGGCCAGGTCACTGTCGGCACCGGGCGTCGCCGGGACCTAAGAAGCGGTGAAGAACAGATCGAATTATGGGTGACGGACACGGGCATTGGCATGAAGGAGGAAGATATTCCCTTCGCTATGACACCATTTGCCCAAGTGGACGGCTCGTCCACCCGTCGTTTTGAGGGCACCGGCCTCGGCCTGCCCCTGGCGCTGCATCTGTGTGAATTGCATGGTGGAACGTTAGCTATCAATTCCGAATTTGGTGAAGGCACGACGGTGACCATGCTGTTGCTCGCCGAACGCATGTTAGGCAATACGGAAGATGCCCGTCAGGAATTGACACCCCATCAGCCAGTCCAAAATGTAGCGGCCGGAGCGGCCGGAGCGGCCGGAGCGGCCGGAGCGGATGTGGATGAATTTCTCAGTCAGGGGTTGGGTGAGGCGCAAAGTGAGTTGTTGGAGCTAATCGCCTCGAAAGTTGGGTGATCTTTTCTCAATAAAGGCATTCATTCCTTCCAGCCTGTCGTTCGATGCAAAACATCGCGCATGCGCCTTAATCTCAGCCTCCCGCGCCGCTTCAAAGCTCATTTCCAATGACGCATTCAGGGCGCATTTCAATTCACGCATGGCGACGGGTGAATATCCGGCCATGAGGTCCGCCAGACGGGCCGTTTCAGCCGCCAGATCATACTTTGTCACCAGGTGTGTGATCAGGCCCAATTGATAGGCCCGCTCAGCGCCAAATAATTCCCCGGTCAGGCAGATCGCGCGGGCGTTCGCTGGCCCGATGAGACGATCCAGCAATATTGTGCCCCCGGTGCCTGGAAAAATCCCCAGCTTTATTTCCGGATAGCCGAATGTGGCGGTGTCTGCAGCGACACGGACATCGCAGGCCATAGCCAGCAACATGCCTCCGCCCAGGGCATAGCCGTTTATGGAGGCGATAATGGGTTGGGGCATATGGCGGATCTGATCATAAAGGTGCATGCCCAGATAAGACCGCGCACTACCCGTATCTGCACTGCCTGCGCCGGCCATCTCCTTTATGTCCGCGCCGGCGACAAAGGCCTTGTCGCCGGCCCTTTGATGACGACGACGCGGATGTCCGGGTCTTTGGATATGTCGATCAAACATGCGGTCAACTCCCGGAACACCTGACTGCTCAAGGCATTCAGCATGTGTGGCCGGTTCATGATTATGGTCGCGACCGGTCCGTTGTCTTCCTGCAAAATTGTCTCGTAGGCCATGCTTTGAACTCCCAACTACTTGCCATGCTGATGCTGTATTCTGATAATAGCCTGAATGAGTTGATGATGGGACAGAGCAAAAAATTATGAACGACGTTTCAGTACCAGTACAAAGTAATCAACCTCCCAGTCTGGCGGTCAGCGATATTCAGCGTGGCATTGGCGAGGCTTCGGCCCGCTTTCACGCTGGGGCGGAGCATCTGAATATGAAGGGGATGCTCCATGGCGGGATCATCGCCGGGTTGATGGACGTGATCATGGCTATTGCCGCCGGCTCACATCCCGATCCTGCGAAGCGGCAATTCTCCATTACCTTGAGCATGTCTCTGAATTTTATAGGCAGCGCCGGTGCGGAGCCGTTGGTCTTGCGGGCTAATACCACGGGTGGAGGCAGGCGCACGGCTTTTCTTGAGGCACGTATCGAAAATGCCAACGGCGATCCCATCGCCACCGCCCAGGGTGCCTTTAAGTTGATGGAGCCCGGATCAGAATTCCGGCAGATGCCGTAGCGATTATTTTGGCGGCCAGACGCCATCCTCATCAATAGGATAAATGGCCCGGTCCAGGTTTTTATACTCAAACCGGGTCAGGTTTGAGGCGCAGACACCTGGCGTGTCCACATAGATCTCACCCTTGGCGAATTCTTGAAAATGCGCCTGCCAGGCGATGGCCGATTTGACCACGATGATCTGCTGTAATTCCGCTGCGATCCCGGCGGCGGCCAGATGGTCTGCGTCAAAGGGCATGGCCTGTGCCTCGGTCAACATCACTGTAACCCCGCCTGCCTGGATTCCGGCAACTTCACCCAGGTCGATCTGTTGCCCCGTCATATAGTCGCCCCGGCGTTGATAACGTACGTGTTCTTGAAAGATGATGCTGCCGACCAGGGGCACCGGCGGGCCATGCAGATCATCGGACTTGCCCCCTACGTTGCCGCTGAACATGCCGTCCAAGCCCAGGGCCTTGGCGTTGCGCACTGCGTCGGGGTCCTGGATCACGACGACCGCGTTGGTCGCATCTTGATCCAGCAATTCTGCCAAAATAGTGGTGCCGTCAGCAGGCGCGCCACCGCCTGCGTTATCGGCCACATCGACCAAAATTATGGGGCCTTTGGGCGCCGACATGGCGCTGCGAACAGCATCTTCAACATCAACCAATCCGGCATCAAATTCCCCCCGTTGATGCCAGATGGTTAGGGCCAGATCATCGGCGACCCGCGTCACATGAGCATGATCATCGCCCTGAACCAAAACACCGACGCCAAGATGGGCCACATCGGAATAGGGAAATCCCCAGGCGATAGAGGCCGACCAGATGCCACCCCAGGTTTCCATGTCGTGCATTTTCGCCATGATCTCGGCCACTGGCGCGGCATCCGTTCCTTGAACCTGGGGTGGCGGGGCAAAGGGCAGCTTGCGTAGAATTTTCGCGGGCCGCTTCGTGCTCCACAACATGCGATGTAGAATTTGGGCTGCCTCCCCGCCGCGCGCGCCCATGTCATTGTGGGGGTAGGTGTCATAGCCGACCAGGGCATCGGCCACGGCAACCAAGTCATCAGACAAATTGGCGTGCAGATCGAACGTGACGACAAGGGGCGTGCCTGGGTTCAATTTTTGCCGGATATTGGCAAGAAATACGGCATCGGCCTCTGGCACACCTTCGACGACGGCGGCACCATGGAGGTGGATTAGGACGCCATCAATCTCGCCCGCATCTGCCAGTAATTCCAAAGTGCGTTCGAGCAGTGCTTTAAAAGCCTCCGCCTTGATCATACCGGATGGCACCGCGCCTGCAAAAAGGCCGGGTACCAGGTTCAGGTCCAACTCTATCGCGGCGTTCATGGCACCGCCTATTTCTGTGTTGGTATCGGCGAAAGCTGCGAAGAGGTCATCGCCCTCGGCGTACTGATAGGCATGGAAATCCTCCAGCCCGGTTTGCGTTGCCGCAAAGGTGTTGGTTTCATGCCAGATGCCGGTAATAAAAATTCGTTTTGCCATGGCTGTTTATGACGAATTTTATAGCCTCATGACAAGTCCATATGCTTGCCGTCCCACATTTTAGCCAGGACCAATGCGGCCAACAACGAGGCGCATGCGATGGCTGCCATGAAAAAATAGGCACCGTTGGCGTAATTTTCATACAACAGTCCCGCGACCGCCATCACCAACCCGACGGCGATACCCGCCCCAACGGCGCCGTGCAGGCTTTGCGCTGTGGCGGACATTTCCTCTGGTGCGGCGCGGGCAATAAAATGCATCGCCCCTAAATGTGCCGCGCCAAAGGTAAAGGCGTGCAGCGCCTGGGTCAGCACCGCCAACCATAGGGCATCGGAAATCCCCAGAGCGGTCCAGCGCACGATACCGGCGGCGGCCCCAAGGGCCAAAAGATTGGCCGCGCCAAAGCGGGAGAGTAGGCGGTTGCCCAACCAGAACAGAATGATTTCCGCCACCACCCCTTCGGCCCACAAGGCGCCGATCAGAACATCGGAGAACCCCACACTGCGCCAATGCAATGTGGCAAAGCCGTACAGGACGGCGTGGCTGGCGCTACTCAGGCCACCTGCAAGCAAAAACAACAGGAATACGGGCTGGCGCAGCAATTGCCACATAGTGCCGGACTTTGGGGATGTCTCTGGCTTGGGCTTTTTCGCTACGCTTTCCGCCGGCAACAGACCGCAGGCTAAAAGCACGCCGAGCATCAGGGCCAGGATCGCCCATAGCACGGACCAGGAGCCGAATGCCGCCAACATGGGCCCGCCTGCAAAGGATGTGGCGATGAACGTCAGGGAGCCCCAGATCCGCAATCGGCCATAGTCCAGTCCCAGGCGATAGACCGCGCCCAGAACCACGGTTTCCCCCAATGGAATGATGGAAGAAAATGCGACGGAGGCGATCAGATTAACCGCCAGCAAAGCCCAAAAGCCTTTGACGAACAGGAAACAGGAAAAACCCAGCATGGCGACCAACGTCAACACCAACAAGGGTCGCCGCCGCTCCCCCTTCCGGTCAGCCAGCTGGGCAATCATGGGGTTCAGGATAACCCGCATCCACAGCCCAGCCGACAGCAGCAGGCCAATCTCAGTGGCTGAAAGGCCTCGGGCTTTCAGGAACACCGGCCAAAATGGTGCCATGACCCCCACAACGGCAAAAACCGCGCCGAAGTAAAATGATAACCGCCAAGCCTGATACGCCGTTGTGCCCATAGTTCCTGTTTGATTTGCCGCGCTGCCACCCGCGTTACCGGATGCAACCACGAGCTAATTTTTATGAAGGGACGAAATTCAATGAATCACCACAAATATACCTGTTTTGAAGCCAGCTGACAGGGCCGACAATTACGAATACTTGATCTGGACAACCCTATCCCGGCATAGTGGGGCAACGATTTTGTCATTTAGGAAATACAGATGTTGAAAGTTTATGGCCGCAGCAATTCGGTCAACGTGCAAAAAGTTATGTGGATCATCGGCGAATTGGGCCTGGATCATGAACGGATCGATGCCGGTGGTACCTTTGGCCTGAACGATCAGGAATGGTATTTGGCGATGAACCCCATGGGGCGGGTGCCGGTGCTCGATGATGATGGTTATATCTTGTGGGAAAGCCACAGCATCATCCGCTATCTGGCGCTGCAAAACCCTGATGCCGGTTTGTACCCGACGGACCCGCGGCTAGGTGGTGATGTGGACAAATGGCTGGATTGGAAGTTGGGTTTTCTGACGCCTGCTCTAACCCCTGCCTTCTGGGGCTTGATCCGCACACCTGAGGCGGAACAGGACAAAGCCGCAATCGCGGCATCGTCTAAAGCCAGCGCCGAATTATTCGGCATTTTGGACAAGCATCTGGAGGGCCGGGAATATATGGCAGGCGATAATTTCGGCCTGGCCGATATGCCTGTCGGTGCCTTCACCTATCGTTGGTACGGCCTGGATGTGGAGCATCCTGACTACCCTAATTTGGCCGCCTGGTATGAACGTCTGTGCCAGCGTCCGGCTTATCAGGAACACGTCATGCTGCCCATAACCTGATGGAGATTTGATGGCCGGCGCGGGTTGCCCTGACTATTTGGTCAGGGCTTCCTACTCAGGTCTTCAATAATTTTGAACTTCTGCACCTTGCCCATGGGGTTGCGGGGCAGCTCGGTTACGACTTCGACCCGGCGCGGAACCTTGAAACCTGCCAGGCGTTCCCGGCAGAAGCTTTCCAGGTCTGCCGCCTCAATCGTCATGCCCTCCCGCAGCACAACCAAGGCTGTGACCCGTTCGCCCCAACGATCATCGGGTAGGCCAACCACGGCGGCCTCCAACACCGCCACGTGTTCAAGGACAATGCGTTCTACCTCTGCTGTGTAGATGTTCTCACCGCCCGATATGATAATATCTTTCTTGCGATCAACAATGCACAGACGGCCATCGGGCTGCCAGATGCCGATATCGCCAGACATCACGTAGCCTCGATGCCAGGTGGCCGCCGTTGCTTCTTCCCGGCCCAGATAACCATCGAAATGGGTGACGCTTTTGACGCCAACCTCGCCGGCTTTCCCCACTGCGCAGGGCTCCCCCGCCTCATCGAATACGGCGACTTCGTTGCCGAATGTGGGCCAACCTACGGAATGGGCCAGCAGCGTGTCAGCTGCCTTGACTTCAAACGTGACCCAGCCGCCTTCGGTCCAGCCATAGGCCTCGGTAATCTTGGCATTGGGGAACATTTTCATGGCCGTCCGCGTCATGGACAAAGGTCCCGGCGCGCCGGACGATATCATGAACCGAAATGCCTCCACCAACGGCTCACCCTGGCGTCGCCATTCCTCCTCAACCATTGTTGTCATGGACGGGACTAAAAAGGCGAAGCTACAATGATGGCTCAGCTCTGACAACGCCAGATCAGCGCGGAATTCGGGCATGATCCGGATGCGCGCGCCTATCGCCAGGGCAGCCATGGACAGCCCGGCATAGGAAAGATGAAACAATGGCCCGGGCACCAACATGACGTGATCCGCCGTCAACCCAAACTCCCAGCCCCATCGCATCAGGGCCGCCAAATAATGATCGTTGGAATAGATCGCGCCTTTTGGGAACCCCGTGGTGCCGGAGGTATAGCCGACCACACATACAGCCTCTCCGCACCTACTCTTGCCCAAAAGAGGGCGGGGTACGGATGACGGCGTCTCTATATCCTCAACCCTGACAACCGTGATGTCCAATTTGTCGGCTATTTCGGCAAACGGCCCGCCGGTCAGGATCAGCTTGGCGTCCGCGTCCTCAACCACAAAACGGATTTCCGGTTCCGCCAGTCGGGTTGAGATGGGAACAGCTGCTACGCCGGCCATTTGGCAGGCCAGATATGCCAGAGTGGCATCCGCCTCATTCGGCAACAACAACGCCACCATGACGCCGTGACGACCTGCTTTCGCCACCGCCAAAGCCTCTGCCAGCGCCGTGATACGGCGCCAGGCTTGGCCGTAGGTCAGTGTCGCTCCGCCGTCCAGAACCTCGATGGCAATACGGTCCGGATTCGCCAGGGCGCGGACGGCGATGTTCTCCGCGATTGTCAGATGCATGAGGTTAGTTTCGGGTCAGGACAACAGAGGCATTCTGACCGCCAAAGCCGAAGGAATTCACTTGAAGGCTGTCATATTTCATCTGCCGTGGTGCGCCGTGGACGATATCGAAATCCGCCTCCGGGTCCGGCTCGTCCGTATTGGCGATATAGGTAAATCGGTCCTCCGCCATGCCGATCAGGCCGCTGATCATAGCCATGGCACCCGATGATGCGCCGGAATGACCAATATGGCCTTTGATGGAGGCGACGGGCAAGCCGCGCCCGGCGTGCACTTTGTTGATGGCACGAATTTCCGCCGTGTCACCCTTGGGTGTGCCGGTGGCGTGCGCGATGAGCGCGCCTATATCGTTCGCTGCCATGTCACTATCAGCCAATGCCAGCGCCATAGCCCTGGCTTCCCAAACGCCGGTGGGCTCAGGCGATGATGGGTGGAAGCCATCGGCGCAGGAACCATAGCCGCGCAGATACCCCAATATTTTGGCACCACGGGCCCGGGCATGTTCGGCGCGTTCCAGCACCACCATGCCGGAGCCTTCACCGACCACAATGCCGCTGCGTTTCACATCGAATGGCAGCATGGCCTGGTTCGGATCGGGTGATGGCGCCTCCATGCCATAGGCATTGCTGGTATAGAACAGCACCGGCACGAAATCACCGTCCCGGCCGCCGCCTGCCAAAGATATCCCGCCTTCTGTCCCACCCGTGATCGCAACGTCCGCTTCACCTCGTTCAATGATGCGGGCGGCTGTGCCAATGGCATCCAGGGAGGAGGCGCAGGCGGTTGTAATCGTCAGTGACGGGCCGTGCAGGCCATAGCGCATGGCAATTTGCGCTGCCGCCATGTTGGGCCAGATCTGGATCATCGTCTTGCGCGGTATGGCGTCCGGCCCGTTTGTGTCGAGGGCATGTTGCGCCTTCATCACCGCGCGCACGCCGCCGATGGAGGTGCCGTTGACCACCGCCGTTCGCAAAGGGTCCAGCTCGCCTATATCAGCCTGTCGCACCGCCTGTTCGGCAGCGGCCAGGGTGAATTGGGCAAACAGATCGGTACCGTCTTCGATCCGCTTATCCATCCAATCGGCGGGGTCGAAATCCTCCACCACCGCCTGCCAGGCATCCCGGCCCTCAACTTCAGCCGCCCAGGGGGAGGCTTTGATAGAGGTCTCCCCCGACATCATGCGGTCATGGAACTGCTGGCTGTCGGTACCTAATGAGGATACGACGCCGGTGCCGGTGATCGCGATCTCTACCATTGCGCCAATCTCCTAGCTACTCTGCGGCTTCCACTTCGATATTGGCAGCATGCAACGCCGCACGTTTGGCACCTTCCAGATCGTAATGCCGCCGGGTCACGATGCGCTGGGCATAAAGCCCGCCGCCAGCTTGGAGGTTGGTGACAAAGCGCCAACCGCCGTAAGAATCCGCTGTCAGGTCACGGATGGCATGGAACAATTTCATACGGTATTCGCCCGATGCACCATTGCCCCCCGCCATGTATTTACGCACCAAAGCACCAACTTCATTGTTTTCCAGATCCGCAATAGACGGCGCTGTGACGATGGACCCGCCGGAGATGTCATGCACATGGCGGACGATTTGGTTGTAGTTAGCGGCACCATGGTATTTGCCGGCGTTGATATACAGCTCATTCGGGAAGGCCGCGCCATCGGGTCCAAAATCGCAATTGAACATGGCCGCTTCCAATGAGGCGCGGATCAAGGTGGCGTGAATGATCATGTCGGAAATTTTTTCCTTCACATGGCCCACCCGCTCCAAACCATTCGCTTCCGCGATCAATTGGGCGAAACCAACCAATTCGTCGGCTTCGTCCGCCAAAAAGGCCAGGCTGCCCAGGCGTTCCCACAGGCCAAGAGAATGCGCGAAGGTGGCGGCGTACTTAATCTCACCATTCAGAAAAATACGCTCATTCGGCACGAAAACATCGTCGAAAATAACAAAGCCTTCCGGGCAATGGTCGTTGGCGGAAATGGGGAAGTCGCGGGTGTCCGCATGGCGGGGCGCATAGGATGTGTTGACGATTTTAACGCCCGGCGATTTTACCGCAACGCAGCAGGCAATGGCATAATCTTCCTCACCCGGCTTCATGGCCTTTGTGGGAATAGTCAGCAGCTCATGACCTAACGAGGCACCGGTGATGTGCAGTTTTGCGCCGCGGATGACCACGCCGTCTTCACGCTGTTCGACAACCCGGCAATATGAATCCGGGTCCGACTGTTTGCCGGGCGGTAGACTGCGGTCGCCCTTGGCATCCGTGATGCATTGGGTGATGCGCCGGTCACTGGCCTGCATTTCTTCTACATAGGCCATGATCCGTTTGTTATAGACGGGCATGTCGGGCATGCGACCGGCGGCCGTGATTAAGGTCATGATAGAGCTATAGGTGACATGGGCCAGCATATCGGCGCTGTGCAACAGGGGTATGCGGTCTTTTAGTTCCTGGGCGGATTTCGGTACGCCCATAAGTGGGCTACGGGCATCAGCCCCCGGCGAATAGAACCTATCAAAACAATTCGCCACAACCGTGGCGGCAACGCCCATGATGGGATGGTTGGGGATGTCATCGACCCGTTCGCCTTCAAAATACGTGGCCCGGCCGTCATCCAGGGTTGCCAGATACTCTTTACCTGTCAGCATAATCGTTTCCTCTGTACTTTTCTTTTAGGCCGCAGCCCGAAATCTTGCCTTTAGGTTAGCATTCGATCCCCATTAAAGGTCAATCTTCAGCGGTGCCCCTTTGGGTCAATCGCCATATTTCTTATCGAATTCCCAAACGTCTTCGAAGCCCATCAACTTGTTCATATCCTCGAACGGATACAGCTGGTCAGCGACCTGGGTGGAAATGCCGTCCTTTTTCAGGGCACCATAGACATTGTGCAGCACCTGCGCGGTGGCCAGAAAGCCCGTGCCGGGGAAAATGGCGATCTTAAAGCCGATATCCTCCAGCTCCTCAGCGCTCAATAACGGCGTCCGTCCGCCCTCAACCATATTGGCGAAGCACGGTTTGTCGAAATTGGCACAGACGGTCTTCATCTCGTCCAAAGTCTCCGGGCTTTCGATAAAGATGATGTCCGCGCCCGCTTTGGAAAATGCCTCCCCCCGGCGCAAAGCTTCATCCAGGCCCAATGATGTCCGGCTATCGGTACGTGCGATGATCAGGAAATCGTCGGACTCCCGTGCTTCCGCTGCGACCTTGATCTTGGTCACCATATCTTCAAGCGGGACCACTTTGCGGCCCAGGGTATGGCCGCATTTCTTGGGAAATTCCTGATCTTCGATCTGGATCGCCTGAACGCCTGCTTTTTCGTAGCCACGGATGGTGTGCTGTACGTTCAAAGCGCCGCCAAAGCCCGTATCTGCATCTGCTATCAAAGGTGTCGTAGTGCGCGAGGCGACCTGGGAGGCGCGACCGACCATGTCCGTATATGTGGCATAGCCCGCATCCGGCTGGCCCAGGTAAGAGGCGGCGATGCCATAGCCGGTCATATAGATCGCATTAAAACCCATGCTGTCTGCCATGCGGGCCGAAATCAGATCAAATATACCTGGTGCCAGGACGAATTCACCGTCTCGCAGGCATTGGGCGATGGTCTTTTTCTGTTCACTCATGTCGTAATTTCCCTTTTAGTCTTGCCACTGCGGGGCGCGCTTAGCCAAAAACGCGGCAACGCCCTCGCGAAAATTATCTGTTCCTGCCAATCCTGTCACTAGATCCGCTTCCAGGGCCAGGCCGTCGTTGAAATCAATGCTGCCGCCCAGGGTAATGCTTTGACGGATCGCCGCCAATGCCTCAGGTGGCTTTGCCGCCAATTTTTCACCATACGCCTGAACTTCATCCCGAAGGCTTTCAGGTGCCACCAAGCTATCCACCAAACCAATTTCAAGCGCTTCGATGGCAGAGATCAAGGTGCCGTCATAGAGCAACTTGATCGCATTGGGGCGACCGATCAATCGGGCCAGGGCCTGGGTCGCACCCACAGGGGGGATGAGGTTGATGTTAATCTCCGGCTGGCCCAGACGGGCGTCCGTGGCGGCAAAGCGCAGATCGCAATGCAGGGTCATTTCCAACCCGCCACCGACCGCAGTACCATGAATGGCCGCCAGCAGCGGTTTTTCGGACTGGCGCAGGGTTTTGACCAGGTTATGGGCCATCACCACCCATTCCGCCATTTCGGCTGCTGCCATGCCGCTGAAGACGTCCAGGTCCGCGCCGGTGGAGAAAAACCGGTCCAGGGCTGAGGCCATGACGATCACGCGCACTTCACGGTCGGCCAGATGTTCCTCTATCCCACGCTGAACCTCCCGCACCATATCCCAATCAAAGGCGTTAATGGGCGGGCGGGCGAATTCCAGCCATCCGACCCGGTTAATGGTGCTTAGTTTGATGTGTTCATAGTCGCTCATGTGAAATTCCACAGGTCATCATTTTTGGGTCAACACCTATCAGACCTTTAATGGGACCGCTTCGGCTGCTAGTTTAGCCATCATTGTAGTCCGAATTGAGAGCAAACATGCATTCCTTCCGTTTTGAACCCGCCGAGCTGCCGCCTGAAACGGCTGAAATTCGCGCAGAGGTCCGGGATTTCCTGGATAAAAACCTATCCGATTATCCATCTGTTATGCGGGCCAGATCCTGGGCCGGTTATGACGCAGAATTCAGTGCCAAGGTGGGCCAGGCCGGTTTCCTTGGCATGACCTATCCAAAGGAATACGGCGGCCATGGCCGCACGGCCTTTGAACGCTACGTGATGTTGGAGGAGATGCTGGCCGCAGGCGCGCCCGTCTCCGCCCATTGGATCGCGGATCGGCAAAGCGGGCCGTTGATTTTGGAATTCGGCACGGAAGATCTGAAACAACGCATCGTCCCGGCAATTGCCAAGGGTGAGGCGTTCTTTTGCATTGGGATGAGCGAGCCGGATTCAGGCTCCGACCTTGCCTCCATTCGCACCAAGGCAACCCGCACGGAAGGTGGTTGGTTGATCAACGGTACCAAGGTTTGGACGTCTGGCGCGCATCTTGTGCACTACATGATCGCCCTGGTGCGGACCAACACTGACGTTGAAAAGAAGCATGATGGGATGTCGCAAATCCTGATCGATTTGCGTGAGACGGACGGCATTACCATTCGCCCCATCAAGAACATGGCGGGGGAGGAACATTTCAACGAATGCGTTTTCCAGGATGCTTTCGTGCCTGATGCCAATATCATTGGTACAGAGGGGAAGGGCTGGGCCCAGGTGATGGCGGAGCTGGCCTTCGAACGCTCCGGCCCGGAACGTTATATGTCTTCCTACCAGCTGATCCTGGAATTGCTGAACGAAGTTTCCAAAGATACCGGCCCTGCTGGCGCCAGGGCCGCAGGTCGACTGGTGGCCCATTTGGCGACCTTGCGAAACATGTCGATTTCGGTTGCGGCGAAATTGCAATCCGGCGAAGACCCAGCTCTTGATGGCTCCGTCGTCAAGGAACTGGGGACGTTGTTTGAACAGTCAGTCCCGGTGATTGCCCATCAAACGTTTGATCGGGAACCCAGCCTTGAGCACGGCGACGATTTCGCCCAGACCCTGGCATATGTCACCCAGGCAGCACCTTCATTTTCCTTGCGCGGCGGCACCCGTGAAATTGTGCGGGGCATTATCGCCCGAGGTTTGGGCCTAAGATGAGTGGCGATAGCGAATTGCGGACTATCCTGGGCGACCAGGTCAACCGCCTGCTGGCCGATCGGATCAGCAAGGGCAATCTGGAAGAGGCTGAGGCGGGTGCGTCGCAGGAGAAACTGTGGCAAGCCATCGAAGAAAACGGTTTGCCCTCGGTTCTTATCCCAGAGGATAAGGGCGGCGTCGGCGGCGGCTGGGACGAGGCCGAGGTGGTCATTCGTGCCGCCGGTAAATACCAGGCACCTGTTCCTTTGGTGGAAAGCATTCTGGCCGGCTGGTTGCTCTCCCTGGCCGGGTTGGATATGCCAACGGGGATGCTGTCCATCGCACCCGTGCGCCCGGATGAGGCATTGAGCATAACGAAAGATGGCCGCGTTTCGGGCACCGCGACACGCGTGCCCTGGGGCCGTGGTGTGGCGCATTTGGCTGTGTTTTGCCGCTGTGATGACGCCCCGATGATTGCGCTGGTGCCGTCAGAGGCCTGGTCGGTGACGTTGGAAGATCGCAACATTGCAGCTGAGCCGCGGGATACCTTGAACTTTGATGGTCAGGCGCTGGCCTTTGCGGCCTTGCCTGACAGCGTTGATCCTGACCGCCTGTTTGCCTTCGGTGCATTGGCGCGGTCGTCCCAGATTTCGGGTGCGCTTGAATCCGTGCTGGAACAGACCGTGCAATACGCCAACGACCGCACCCAGTTCGGCCAACCCATTGGAAAATTCCAGGCCGTCCAGCAGGAGTTGGCCCGTATGGCAGGTGAAGTGGCCGCCGCTGGTGCCGCAGTGGAATGCGCCTCCCGCGCCGTGGATCGGGGGGGCAGTGGGGCCGGGTTCGAGATGGCGGTGGCAAAAATCCGCGCGTCTGAGGCCGCCTCCATCGTGGCCGGTATCACCCACCAGACACATGGTGCCATCGGGTTTACCTATGAACATTCCCTGCATTTCGCGACCCGGCGGCTATGGTCGTGGCGGGCGGAATTCGGTTCGGAAAATTATTGGGCGGAGGCCTTGGGCCGTTCGCTCGCCAGCCACGGTGGGCAAGCCCTGTGGCCGTACTTGGTTAATAGATAGCCGTACTTAGCTGATAGACAGATTGTAAGGAACATTATGACACACAAAATTAAAACAACCGTTGTTGGCTCCTACCCCGTGCCGGCATGGCTTTCCGCGGCACCGTCCGAACAGGCGTTGACCGATGCCACCCGCGTCGTTCTGCACAACTAGGAACAGGCCGGGATCGATCTGGTCTGTGATGGAGAGATGTACCGCTTTGACGTCAACCACCCTGAAACCAACGGCATGATCGAATATTTCGTCCGTCCCATGGGCGGTATTCGCACGGACATTGATTTTTCTGAACTGTTGGATTACCGCAGCCAGGAAGGCATGGGATTTCGCCGTCGCCCGCCCGCCGTCGTCGATGGTCCCATTACCGGTGGCAGCCTGGACCTGCCCGGCGCGTGCGAGGCAGCCAAGGCGCTGACGGACAAACCGTTGAAGTTCACCCTGACGGGTCCGCATATGCTGGCCAAGACCGTGGTCGATCAACACTATGGCGACGTGGCAAAGGTGGCTGATGCCATCGCAGATGCCCTGGCTGAACAGGTCCGCCATTGTAATGCGGATGTGGTGCAGTTGGACGAGGCGAACCTGCCTGGCCACCCGGACGAATGGGAATGGGCCGCAGCCGCGATCAACAAGGTGCTGGATGCCATTCCCGGCCCGGGTGTTGGTGCTGTGCACTTGTGTTTTGGCAACTACGGCGGCCAGACCATCCAACAAGGCAGCTGGGATAAATTGCTGGGCTACCTCAACGCCCTGCACGTGGATCACATTGTGATGGAGAATGCCCATCGCCCGGTAGAGGAGTTGGCAGCGTTTGCGGATTTGCGGCCTGAAATCGGCATGGGTATGGGCGTGGTGGATATCAAGCGCACGGACATTGAAAGTGCGGATGCCATTGCCCGGCAAATCGAAGCGGCTGAGAAGCTGTTGGGCGCGGGCCGGGTGAAGTATATCCATCCCGATTGCGGTTTCTGGATGCTGCCCCGCAATGTAGCGGACGGCAAAATTCGGGCACTGGTTGCAGGCCGGGATCTATACGAGGGTAAATAAATTTAATGGCAAATGTGCAAGATTGGCTGGCACTGCGGCAGGAGCAGGCGTTGGAGCCTGACCTGCCCATTTGCGATCCACACCATCATTTGTGGGAATTCCGCGAGGCGACCTTTGGCCGCTATCTGTTCGAAGATCTGTTAGGGGATCTGGGCGGCGGTCACAATGTGGTCAGCACAGTCTTTATGGAGTGTGAGGCATTTTACCGCGCCAAGGGTGACCGGGAAATGGCCGTTGTAGGTGAGACAGAGTTCGTCAACGGTGTTGCCGCGCAATCCGCATCAGGCCTGTACGGCAATACCCTGGTCGCAGCCGCCATCGTCGGTTATGCGGATTTGCGTTTAGGTGAGCGGGTGTGGGAGATTTTGCAGGCGCACCTTCAAGCAGGTGGCGGACGTTTTCGCGGCGTGCGCCATGCCTCTGCCTCCGATCCCCATGAAGGCGTGCTGGGTGCCGATCATACAAATCCCAATGGCGATGTCTTCTACGACGAAGGCTTCCGTAAGGGCTTTGCCCAGTTGGCACCTTTGAATATGTCCTTCGATGCCTGGCTTTATCACCACCAAATTCCAGAACTTCAAGATCTGGCCCAGGCCTTCCCGGAAACCGCAATTGTGATGGATCACGTGGGCGGGCCTTTGGGCATTGGGCCTTATGCAGGCAAGCGTGACGAGATTTTTGCTACCTGGGCGAAGGACGTCACAGCGCTGGCAAGCTGCCCGAACGTGCATGTGAAGCTGGGTGGTCTGGCCATGAAAATGACGGGCTTTGGCCACCACAAATTACCCGAACCACCATCGTCCGAAGTTCTGGCAGCGGATTGGAAACCATACATACTGTGCTGTATTGAGGCGTTTGGCCCGGACCGTTGCATGTTTGAAAGCAATTTCCCCGTGGACAAATCCACCTGTGCCTACACCACCCTGTGGAATGCCTTTAAGCGGATCGCGGCTGATTTCACTGCTGGTGAAAAGGCTGCCCTGTTCCACGATACCGCCACGCGCTTTTATCGGATTGAGGAATAGACCTATGATCGATCTCTACACGGCCTCTACCCCGAACGGTTGGAAAGCCTCCGTCACGTTGGAAGAATTGGCACTGCCCTATGAAGTGCATCCTATTCGCTTGAGCGAAGGCGACCAGAAGACGGACAGCTTCCTGGCCATGAACCCTAATGGCCGCATTCCTGTCATTGTGGACCGTGAAGCGGATAACTTCGCCGTCTTCGAAAGCGGTGCCATCATGGTCTATCTGGCTGAAAAGACTGGCCGCCTGATGCCGTCGGATGTCAAAGGCCGCAGCCTTGTCATGCAATGGTTGATGTTCCAGATGGGCGGTATCGGGCCCATGATGGGCCAGGCGAATGTTTTCTATCGTTATTTTCCCGAGAAAATCCAACCAGCCATAGACCGCTATCAAAACGAATGCCGCCGTCTGTTTGAGGCGTTGGAGCTGGGTTTGGTCGACAAAGAATATCTGGCCGGCGATCTGTCCATCGCCGATATCGCCAATTGGTGCTGGGTCCGCAGCCATAAATGGTCCGGCGTTGAAGTCGACGGCCTGCCGAATTTACAGGCCTGGATGGGCCGTATGGCCGAACGCCCGGCCTGCCAGAAAGGCACCAAAATACCTTTTGATGACACAAGGCAGAAAACCAGTACGGATGAAGGCGCGAAGAAGTTTGCCGAAGACGCCCGTAAAATGGTCGCCCGCTAGGCGTCTTCGGCTTAAATTTCGTCCCGTTTTTCAGTCACAGGTGCAGACGCATTTGCGGCTGTCCGTTTGAGGTCTTTTCGGGCGACACCCAATCGTTGGTCAGGGTGCAGGAGACCCGTTGCCGGAAGGACGAGAAACTGTCAAAGGTGACAACGTCAACCGGTTCATCGAAATGTATGGTGACCCTGTGCCGATCAGCGCTGTGCCTTTGCGCAATCGCAATGATCTTGCCTTCAAAGGCCTGGCCCAGATAGACCCCTCGGACCCTGTTGCCAATTTGCAAAGGGTTTTCGGCTGGACCATTGCCGGCAGCAACGTGCTACGTGTTCCAATCTCGATAGCCAAATTGCCCGGCAATCATCTCCAGGGATTGGCTATGGGTGAAGGGATGACCGGTTCCTGCCAAGCTGGCGCGTAAGCGCTTGGCCTGGAATTTTAAAGTCTCAATAGATGGGAGTGCTTTTGTCGTATTCATATCTCGCCTCATGCAGTTTTGCATGTGGTGTAAAGAATGGAGCCCGCGTTACCATCCAACCACATGACAATGTGCTGGCGGATAATCGAAATAACGGCTTCACCGTGGCAATTGCCTGCGGGCGGCAGGGGCCGTTTCCCAAGTCGCGCGCAACTTAGTTGGACGAATTGCGTCTGTCAATATTCTTCGCGGCGGCTCAATCCAGCGGCGGTAAATCTTCGGGCGTCGCTGCTTTTTGTGCTGCTTTGCTGCGCAGATCAAAAACCGGGCTGGCATCAAGAAAGCTGTGGGGGTTGATCACCACGTTGCCCGCAACCAGGTTGACCGCACCGAATATGGGCGGCTCATGGCTACCCTGCATGACTTTGGAGCCGAAGTTGTAGACGAACTGATGCAGGGTGGAAAACTGGCTGGACATAGGAATGCCTTTCCAGCTGCCATGCAGGGGGCGGTGCAAATGGCCAAAGAAAATATGTTTAACCCGGCCCGCGCCAATCATCTCGGCCAAGGCTTCCCCGCCTTCCAGGCGCAATGGCGGGTGATGGATGAACAGAAAAGTGTTTAAGTCAGTTTTAGCTTCCAGTTGCCGGGCCAGCCAATCCAGCCGACGCTGGCATATAAGGCCCGTTGTCTTACCTTCATCCAACGTATCCATAACGATAAAGCGGTTGTCCTCAACCGTGAAGTCGAACTGTATGAAGCCGTCATCGTCCACGGGCACTTCGGGAAATATCTCACCAAAAGCCGCCCGGCGATCATGATTGCCCAGCAGCAAATGATAAGGCGCGTTCAGAACCTGGAGGACCTCGCGCAGGCCCTCGTATTCAGGGACCGTGCCGCGATTGACCAGATCGCCGGTCATCATGACGAACGAGATATCCTTGAAGTCCCGATTAATGCAGTCGAACGCGGCTGCCAGGCGGTCATGGGGCGACAGGCCATACAGGGGCTGTCGATCAGCCGTAATGTGCATATCCGTGATGTGGATGAAGCGCATGTTAGGTATCTTTCAGACGCGCCATGACTTGTCGGCGGTACTCAAATATCTGTTCCGGGCTGGTCAGGTTATTACCCAGCTTACTGTAATTGAGGGGCGTCAGGTTGGTTAGCTTGATAACCTGTTGCAATATCGTACCATCTAGCGAATCTGGTGCCTCCGGAAATGGCGCTGTCATGGCATCTTATCCACCGGAATAACGGCGCCAGGATGTTGGATCACCTGTGCGGCGAGTTGATGGCCGGCCTGGGCCGCCGTGGCGGTATCTGCACCGATCAGGCGTTGATAAATATAGGCGGCGTTAAAACTGTCACCGGCGGCGGTGGTGTCTGCGACATCAATGCCGTCGACGGCCGGAATTAACTCTGCCTTGCCGTCTGTAAGGACCAAGCATCCCCCGTCACCTAGTTTCAGGCAGACTTCCTTTGCGCCCAGGTCGGCGATGCGTTGGGCCGCAACCTCCGGCGTCATATCACCATGCAGGGCGCATTCGTCATCCAGGCTGGGCAAGGCGATATGGCTGCGGCGATACATCTGATCCATGGCGCGTCGGGCCGCGATCTCATCCGGCCAGCCCCGGGCTCGGTAATTGCAGTCAAAGGCAATGCGTGCGCCTTTCGCAACCGCGTGATCGACAGCACCAAACAGCTTTGCTCGGTCGGAAACGGGCAGAATGGATAGGGTGATGCCTGAGAGGTAGACCAGATCATACTCCACCAGCGCTGCTGTGATGTGCTTGGCGTTTTCGCCCTGCATTAATTCCCGGGCAGCAGAGGCGCTGCGCCAATAATGAAAGCTGCGCTCTCCCCCCTCATCAGTCCGAATTGTGTAGAGGCCCGGCAGACGGCCGGGCAAGCGTGGGATTCGATCCGTGCCAATGCCTTCCGCTTGCCAGAACGCCAGCATCTCATCCGAATAAGGATCATTGCCCAGGGCTGTCAGGTAATCCACCTTAACGCCGCTATTCCCGTCGCCGGCCCGACCCAGTCGGGCTAGATAGACCGCAGTGTTTAGGGTGTCGCCGCCATAGGCCAATGCCATGCCATTATCCGGCCGGGCGCATATTTCAATCATACATTCGCCGATTGAGGCGATTTTCATCTCGTTTGTCATAGGGCCGCACTATAGTGTCGGGCTCTATGGCAAGCAATAATGCGAAGTGACAATAGATGACTAAATTGACGATTTTTCAGGTCATGGATCTGGCTCCGGTCATCCCTGTGTTGACCATCGAACGGATTGAAGACGCGGTGCCCCTGGCGAAGGCCCTGGTAGATGGCGGCCTGCCCGCCTTGGAGATTACCTTGCGCACGAATGTCGCACTGGCTGCTATCAAGGCGATTGCAGACGCGGTGCCGGACGCTGTCCCTGGTGTTGGTACGGTTACGACACCGGAGGATTTATCCCAGGCGCGTGCTGCAGGCGCGCGTTTTGCGGTCTCCCCCGGCTTCGCACCTGACTTGGTTCAAGCAGCGGATCAAATGCCATTCCTGCCCGGCGTGGCAACGGCAAGCGAGGCAATGGCCGCGCAACGGGCCGGTTTGCAATATCTGAAATTCTTTCCGGCTGAGGCGATGGGCGGACGCCCAACCTTGCAAGCCCTTGCCGGGCCCTTTCCCCGACTTACCTTTTGTCCTACGGGCGGAATTGGCCGCGACAATGCGGCTGATTATCTGGCCCTTAAAAATGTTCGTTGTGTTGGTGGTAGTTGGGTTGCACCAAATGAGGCGATCGCTGCGGGGCAATGGGAAACAATAACTGGTCTTGCGAGGGAGGCCGCCGCTTTAAGGGAATGACCGACATTTGCGAATTGTCCTATGGTAGCAAATGAAACATTTCCTGTTTCCATCCGCGCGTGTTCTTGTCACAATAACGTACGGATGAATCGAAGTTCTGCAATGCTACGGGGGTTAATCGCATGCGTACTATTCTGGTTCCATTCTGCGACGATGATCGGGCAGAGGCTGCCTTAAGAACAGCCCTGTTGATCGCAAGAAAATATGATGGCCATGTGGAAGGTTTGCACGCATGGCGAACGCCACAAATAATTGCCGGGGAAGGCGTGGTCTTTCCATCCGAATCCCTGGCTCGCTTAACCGATGAATCTAAACAATTCGCCGCGTCCGCCCATCAACGATTTGACCGGGTGGTCAAAGGTGACAATGTGCCCTATCGCGATATTGGTACGGCAGCCGGTGGTGTCAGTTGTTCCTGGCGTGAAGGCGAGGGGGTGGAGAGCGAGATTGTCGGCGACTATGGTCGTCTGTTTAATCTCATGGTCATGGGGCGCAATGAATTGGGCACTTCCGTCGATTGGAAAGCGACGTTGGAAGCAGCTTTGTTCGAAAGCGGCCGGCCGATTATTTTGGCCCCCGACACAGTGCCCGAGGTTATTGGCCGCCATGTGGTCATTGCATGGAACGGTGCCACGGAGACGTCTCGCACGATCGCCGTTGCCATGACTTTTCTACGGGATGCGGAACGGGTCACGGTGCTGACGGTAGAGGGTGGCTTTGTCGTTCCCGGCCCATCGGCTGAAGATGTGGCCAAACATCTGACCCGGGCCGGTATTGACGCATCTACCATGACGGTAGCACCCGGGCGTCGCAGTGTTGGCGAGGCTTTTGTGTATGAAGCGGCCCAAGCGGGGGGCGATCTGTTGTTGAAGGGCGCCTTTAGCAATAGCCGTTTGCGGCAGATGATCTTTGGCGGTGCGACCCGGGACATCATCGCATCATCAAGCCTGCCGGTATTGCTGGCCCGGTAATGGCCCCGTAATGGTTGACCGCGACCCTATGGTACGGCCCCGGTATACGGGGTTGGCGAGTTTTATGCGCGCGCCTTATTGCAGTGGTGACCAGGGCGACGATTGGCGCGATGTTGATATTGGCATGATTGGCGTGCCCTTTGATGGCGGGGTCACAAATCGGCCCGGTGCCCGCCATGGCCCCCGCGAAATCCGAAATCAATCCAGTTTGATCCGTCGCATTAATCAGGCAACGGGCATCTGCCCCTATGATTTGGCGCGGGTTGCAGATCTGGGTGATGCCTGGATTGAAAAGCCGTTCGAATTGGAAGGCGCGTTGGATGAGATCGCGGCGTTTTATGCAAAAGTCCATGGCAGAGGCATAATTCCACTATCGGCGGGCGGCGATCATTCGGTGACCCTGCCTATTTTGCGCGCCATTGCCCGTGACCGCGCCCTGGGCCTGGTCCATTTTGATGCCCATTGCGATACGGGTGATGACTATCTGGGGTCCAAATTTCATCACGGTGCACCATTCCGCCGCGCGGTGGAGGAAGGCTTGCTGGACCCCAAACGCTGTATTCAGATCGGCATTCGCGGCTCCCTGAATGATATGGATCTGTGGTCTTTCAGTCACGACCAGGGCATGCGGGTGATTTATATCGAAGAATTTTACGAACTGGGTGTCAAAGGCGTCATTGCAGAGGCGCATCGAGTTGTCGGCACGGGCCCTGCCTATGTCAGTTTCGATGTGGACGGTTTGGACCCGGTTTATGCGCCGGGCACAGGCACGCCGGAGGTTGGGGGTTTCTCCACCCTGGAGGCGCAATTGATGCTGCGGGGATTATCAGGATTAGATTTGGTAGGGGGCGATGTGGTTGAAGTCTCCCCACCGTTTGACCCCAGTGGCAACACTGCTTTGGTGGGTGCCACCATGATGTTTGAAATCCTCTGCCTGCTTGCAGAGTCCCGTGCGGCGCGTGCCTGATCCCTATGATGACCGCTATCTTTGGGGCGTCATCCGTTGGGCGGCAGCCGTTGCCACAAGGGCGAGCAGGGCGAAGATCGCTGCACCATAAAATACGTAGGCCGGTTGGTTGCCGTCCAAAAACCAGCCAAACAGAATTGGTGCGATACTGACACCTATTGAATATCCTACGAAGACAAAGCCAATAACCTTGCCGAATTGACCGGGTGGGGTCAGAGCGCGCAACATCAGATCACGGGCCGGCAGTACCGCGCCCAGCCCAATACCGCTCAGCGCCATAAGGGCGATGAGTATGAGGCTCGAACCCGGCACAACAACGGCAAGCGCCGTGGCAATCGCCGCCAACAACAACGCGGCCGCCGCCGTCACCAAATGACGGGGGAAGCGGTCGGTGATGATCCCGGCCAACAATATACCGCCGACGACGCCGAACAGATGAGCTGATAGCGCCGTGTTCGCTTCCTCAAGGCTGATCCCGTGCAGACCAACCAGACCTGTCACGATGAAGGCGATGAGACCACCGCTCGCCATCCCGTATAGAATAAAGAACAACATGAATAACAGCACTGCGGGGCTGAGCAAAAGGGGTATGCCTGTCAGAGCGGCAGATGACGTGTCGGTTGCGACTTCGTTTGTCGGTTGGGGGGTGGTTGATGGACGCGTAACGTTTAGCAGATCCCGTCGCCAGATCATGGCGGCCAGGGCGACCAAACCTGCAATCCCGGCGACCGTCAGTGCGGTTCGCCAACTGGTCCACTGGGCCAGAACAAGGATTGAAACAGGCGCGCAGGCCCCGCCCAGAAAGCCAGAGAAGGTATGGAAGGAGAACGCCCGGCCGAGTTTCTTTTCCCGAATAGCGTTGTTGATGATCGCATAATCAGCCGGATGAAAGACGCTGTTGCCAAGGCCCGCAAGAACCGCCAAAGCCAGCAGCGCCCAATAGACCTCAACCAGGCCCATCATCAACACCGCACAGGCGTTGATACCCATGCCCACCAACAACACAGTGCGCGGCCCAATCCGATCAACCAAAAATCCGACCGGGCTTTGCATGACGCCGCCCAATAGACCATAGGCGGTCATGGCGAGGCCCAGTTCCAGATAGCTGACGCCGAATTCTGCTTTTAGAAATGGAAACAACGGGGGCAGGACCAGGGCGAAATAGTGACTGAAAAAATGCCCGATGCTGATGACCCCCAACGTCCGGCGCTCACGAGAGATCACGCTGGGTTCGCTGTCGTCGTAACCGGGGGGCGACACAGGGCCGTTCATGGGGCCGTTCATGGGGCTGTTCAAAGTTTGCGACATCAAAGACGCTCTGCTTCCGGATCGCCCTGCAGGCCAGACAGTTGTACCGGCCGGCCCTTGCCCGGCAGTAACAATGCGCCAAGCGTCGCCAGGATTGCCGCGACACCCAGCAATAGATATAGAAGATCAAAATTACCCTCGGCGTCGTACAGGATGCCTGCAAGTTCGACCGTAAGGCCGCCGATGCCGATGGACAGTACGAACTTTGCACCGTAGGCGATGCCTCGCCATTTAAACGGCGTGTATCGTGCCACCAGCATGTTTTCGGCTGCGACAAAACCCGTGCTGGCCAAAAGCACGAAGGCGATCAACGTCAGTAACCCGGTGCCAAACATTGCGGTGACAAAGAACAGCGGTATGATTTGTAGCAACCAAAACACAATGTAGATGTTTTTCGGCGAATAACGATCCGCCAGCCAGCCGCCGATTAGACTGCTGATGGAGGAAAAACCGACAACGGCACCAACATAGATGCCGATCTCTGTATAAGACCCTGCGAAGCTGGTGCCGAGGCCGCCCTCAAACAATTTCGGCATGGTGTTCAGAATGCCGGAATAGATAAAGCCACTGCATGCCATTGTGACCGTCAGCACCAAAAAGGCACGTTTCATGGTGCCGGCACCTGGCTTGGCCACGGCCGCCCGGTCTTTCTTGATATCGCCAACATATCCACGCGACCAGGCAACAAGCAGTATCAGGCCGATTGCGATGCTGGCAATGCCGGGCAGGATGAAAGCTTCCCGCCAGGAGAAATAATCGATCATTAAGCCCACGAACGGCGGTGCAATCGCCCCACCAAAGCCACCGAATAACCCATTGATGCCCAGGGACATACCCTGTTTGCGGGCACTTGCAATCAGCCATGGGATGCCCACCGGATGATAGATGGAGGCAAAAAAACCTAGCAGTGATAGGCCGATGAACAGCTGCGTAGATGTATCTGCCATGCCGATGAAAAACAGCGAACCGCCAATGCCGGCGAAGAACATCACCATCATGCCAACCTGGCTCCATCGATCACCAAGCCAGCCTGCAGGCAACGCAGCGACGCCATAGAGTACGAGACCAACACTGGCCAGGCCCAGCATCTCGCCATAAGGCAAGTCGAACACCTGCGGCAAATGCAGCACCGCCGTTGCATAAAGAATGGTGACCATATGCGTGGTGGTGTGGCCGATATTCGTGAATATGGCGGCAAGGCGATCTGAAGGGCTGGTTTCCAATGGTGTCTCCGCTATTTAGTGGTTTTTTCGTTCGATAGCTGCGGTGAAGGCTTAGGCGCTTCTGCGACTTGGGCCACGCGTGC
>JAPKBD010000176.1 GCA_028824965.1 Alphaproteobacteria bacterium
GCAAAAATCTGGATGACCGGGCCCGTGATATCCTGCTGCAACCACTAACCCACCTGGGCCCAAAACCAAAAAAATGGTGGTTGGAACGCCATATCCAAACCCGTAGCGCCCTGCGGGAGGGGAAAGCTAACCTTGCTTATCGCCTGGCCTCGGGCCATGGGCAACTGGCCGGGCATTTCAGCTATGCCCAGGCGGAATGGTTATCTGGCTGGATCGCCCTGCGGTTCCTGAATAAGCCCAAAATTGCGTTAGGCCATTTCGCCAGCCTGCATGGTCATCTGCGTTATCCCGTCAGCCTGGCAAGGGCTGCATACTGGTCGGGTCGGGCCAGCATGGCCTTGGATAAATCAAAGGACGGTTTGCAGTGGTATCAGGATGCAGCGCGTTATCCCTCAACCTACTACGGCCAATTGGCGATTGAGGTACTCGGTAAATTGCCTGGGAAGACATCACGCTGGCAAATGCCGCCCGAACCCCGACCCGCCAAAAGGGCGGTCCAGGCATTTAATGAACGGGAACTGGTCCGGCTAAGCCATATGCTGGTAAGCCTGGATCAGGAGGTGCATTTATACCCCATAATCCTGCACCTTTCCCGAACCGCAGACAGCCCCAAAGACAGCCTGCAGGCTGCCCGATTAGGCCATGATTTGGCACAACCGGCCCTGGCGGTTCGTGCTGCGAAGGAGGCATTGCGCAAGGGGACGTTGCTGCCCAAAACGGGATATCCCATGCTTGCCGGATTGCGCCCCATGCCCATAGAGCCGGCCCTGGCCCACGCCGTCGCCCGTCAGGAGAGCGAGTTCAACCCAAAGGCTGTGTCATCCTCATCAGCCCGTGGCCTGATGCAGCTGTTGCCCCGTACAGCCCGAAAGGTGGCGAAAGGTCTGCGCCTGCGTTATCGCAAAGACCGGCTTTTTGATCCGCACTATAATATGCGCCTCGGCGCGGCTTATCTGGGGCAATTGATCCGGAGGTATCGCGGCTCATACATCATGGCGCTGGCAGCCTATAACGCGGGGCCGAACAGGGTTAAGCGTTGGCTGCGGCAGAACGGTGATCCCCGCAAAGGTAAAGTCGATCCTATTGATTGGGTCGAAGCCATTCCAATTTCTGAAACCCGCAACTATGTCCAGCGAGTGATGGAAAACCTGCAGGTCTATCGTTGGCGGTTCAATCCAACAGGTACCAAGCTAGCTTTGTTTCGCGATCTGCATCGCAGTGATATCGCCTCGCAGTAGAGGTGCCGTAGGAGCAGCCGGACGAGACGCGGTAGACGACACACCTATTTCATTTTTACCATAATATCTATACACTTTAACTATGGGCGACGACACGCATCGTAGATTGGCGGCCATTGTCTCGGCTGATGTGGTTGGCTATTCTCGCCTGATGGGCGCGGATGAGGCCGGCACCCATGCGCGCCTAAAAGCGCGGTATACTGAATTTATTGAACCTAAGATCAGCCAGCATGACGGTCGTGTCGTCAAACTTATGGGCGATGGGTTGTTGGCGGAATTCCCCAGTGCCGTCAGCGCTGTTGCCTGGGCCGTCGAACTTCAGCAGAAATTTTCGCAAATTGATCCTGGTCAAAATTTTGATGAACGGATCGACTACCGCGTAGGTGTCAATCTTGGCGATGTGATCGTGGCTGGCGACGACATTTTTGGTGATGGTGTAAATGTTGCCGCCCGCCTGCAAGAGGCGGCTGAACCCGGTGGCATCTGCATCTCGGACAAAGTTCATGCAGAGGTGGCGGGAAAACTTGAGGTCAGGTTCATGGATGGAGGTGCCCAGGCCATGAAAAACATCGCGCAGGCCATACAGGTTTGGCGCTGGTCGCCTGATGATCAAGATAGCCAGCGAAATATTGGGCAGGATGAAACCCAAAACACTGCGTCGGTCGCTTCCACAAATGCGAGTGTGGATCCAACCATGCCTGACAAGGCATCGATTGCCGTTTTGCCCCTGGATTGTATGTCAGATAGTCGGGAGCATGAATATCTTGCCGATGGCATGACCGAGGACATCATAACCCTGTTGGCACGCATCCCAAATTTTTTCGTCATCGCTCGAAACTCTTCATTTTCCTATAAAGGACAAAACCCTAATATCACCCAAGTCGGGCGGGAGCTTGGCGTTCGCTATGTTGTCGAAAGCAGCTTGCGACCTGTTGGAGATCGCCTGCGGGTGACGGTTCAGTTGATCGAGGCGGCAAGCGGCAACCATATATGGGCCGAACGTTTTGATGCCGACGGCGATAATTTGTTTGATGTCCAGGACGAGATTACCACCGCCATTGTGGCACGGTTGGAGCCGGAACTGACCCGCGCTGAGTTTGAATTAATGCGCCGGCGTCCCCTCGCCGATTTGGATGCCTGGGACTATTTTTAGCAGGCGAGCAATATGCTGGCCCTGAAGGGTTGGCATGGCAGTACATTTTCGGAAAGTGCCGAATTATGCCGCAAGGCAATTAGGCTTGATCCGGAGTTTGCCGCCGCCCGCGCGCTGCTGTCATTGTTGCTGGCCATCGGGCACCTGGTCGGCCATGTCAGCGAAACCGACGAAGCCTTAGATGAGGCTGATCAGGCACTGCTATTGGACAGTGAAAATTCTGAAGTCCTTGGCTATACCGGGTGTGCCTTGTGTGACCTAGGCAACAGAACCCGCAGCATAGAACTTTTGAACAAGGCCATAGAGCGGGACCCCAGCAATGCCCAGGCCTGGGTCGCACTTGGGGCATCCTTACTGACCAACCGGCAACCTGAGGAGGCGGTAGAGAAATTAGCCCATGGCCTTCGCATCAGCCCGCGCGACAACCGGTTGGGTTTTTGGGGTGCCACTTATGCCTTGGCCCTTGGCTTTGTTGGTCGGGTCGACGATGGCATCGAACAGGCCCGCATCGCCTGCCGCCAGGATGACAAACTGCACAATGGCCGTGTTGTATTGGCGGCGTTATTGATTACCCAAGATCGACTGGAAGAGGCAAAATCCGCACTTGCCGAAGTGCGGCGTATCCAACCCAACTTCTCCATCCTGGAAGCCAGAGGTTTAGTTGGCGGGCGCTTTGCGGAATCCCTCCGTGCCATTTGGTAGTGCCATCTGGTAGTGCTATTCGGCAGCGGTCGCCTGTGCTGATCTCGGCTCAAAATTGAAGCCGTCATAACCGTCGGCAACCACCTTGTCGCAAATTTCACGATAGCCCCCCGCACCGCCTAAATAGGGCATAAAGATGCGGGGTTTGCCGGCGATATTCGCCCCCATGTACCAGGATGCGGCAAGGGGGAACAGGGTCCCATGAGCGACCTTATTTACGTGCTCGACCCAATTATCCTGGGCCTGCAAAGTCGGTGCTATTGTATCCAACCCCTCCGCACGCATATGCGCCAAACAATCAGAGATCCAATCCACATGCTGTTCGATGGAGATAATCATGTTGGTCAGAACAGACGGGCTGCCGGGGCCCGTGACCATGAACATATTTGGGAACGCATCGCTCATCAGGCCAAGATAGGTGCGCGGACCCGCGTCCCACTTATCCCGCAGTCGGGCACCATCCCGCCCCTCAATATCAACCTTGAATAAGGTGCCCGTCATAGCGTCGAAACCAGTTGCAAACACAATCGCGTCAAACTCAAACGTCTCCGCGCTGGTGGCAATGCCGTTCGGGGTCATGGTCTCAATCGGGGTGTCGTTGATATCCACCAACGCTACGTTGTCGCGATTGAAGGTTTCGAAATAGCCGCTATCGACACAAATGCGTTTGGTCCCGATGGGATAATCTTTGGCCACCAGTTTATCAGCAACTTCTGGATCCTGCACAATGGCGCGGATCTTGTCGCGAACAAATTCGGCTGCCGTTTCATTGGTGTCACGGCTGACCATCATATCGCGAAAGCTGCCCAACAACGCGGTGCCGCCAATGGCCCAGCGTCTCTCATACTCGGCGTCGCGTTCTTCAACCGATGCCTCACCGCCCAGGATGTCGTTAATTTCCCCCAAAGCACCTTTGGCCGTTTGGCGCATTTGTTCGCGCAGGGCTGGATAATCATCCTTCCAGGAATGGGCATAGGTCTCAGACATAGGGCTGTTCTGCGCCGGCAGGGAATAGTTCGGCGTGCGCTGAAAGATGGTGACATGACCCGCTTGTTCGGCAATGACTGGAATGGCCTGAATGCCCGATGACCCGGTGCCGATCACAGCGACACGCTTACCACTAAAATCAACCTCGTCGTGGGGCCAATTGCCCGTGTGATACGTGGCACCAGTGTAGTCATCAAGCCCCTTGAAATCAGGCAGCTGCGCAGCTGAGATACAGCCCGTTGCCATGACGAAATATTGTGCGGAAACATTCTCGCCTTTATCCGTCGTCACGGCCCAGCGGCGCGAAGCTTCATCGTAGTGGGCAGCGGTCACAGTTGAGTTGAATTCGATGTCTCGGCGCAGATCAAAGCGGTCTGCCACATGGTCCGCATATTCCAGGATTTCCGGCTGGGCGGAGAACACCTCCGACCAATTCCAGTCCTGCTGTAATTCTTCCGAAAAGGAATAGGAATATTGCATGCTTTCAATATCGCACCTAGCACCCGGATAACGGTTCCAATACCAAGTACCGCCGACATCGGATCCGGTCTCAAACACCCGTGTCGAAAAACCAAGGTTCCGCATACGGTGGAGCAGATACATGCCCGCAAAGCCCGCGCCAACAATGACCACATCACATTTTTCCGTACTCATACCGCTCGATCCTCCAGATCCAATTTTCGACATTCTATATCTATTCAGCGTCAATGCCAAAGGGGAGCAGACGTTGTTGTTGCACCGAGGTTGGCGTAAACTTCAGAAAGAATTGCGGAGGCTAGACTATGAGCACGACGAAACTCGACGGCATTGGTGCCTGCGTATTTGACGCCTATGGCACCTTGTTCGACGTCAACGCGGCAGCGCAACATTGCGTGGCTGATCTGGGCGACAAGTGGCTGCCGTTGGCGGAGCTGTGGCGGGGGCGGCAGTTGCAATATACTTGGCTGCGCAGCCTGATGGGTGAATACGCAGATTTCTGGCAGGTCACGGGGGAGGCGTTGGATTTCGCCATGGAAGCCCTGGAGCTGGATGACGCCCCTTTGCGGGAACGTCTGATGGAGTTGTACCTGCAGCTGGACACTTACCCAGAGGTCGGCGATGTCCTGCGCCGTTTGCAGGATGGGGGTATGAAGACGGCAATCCTTTCGAATGGTTCGCCTAGGATGCTGGATGCGGCGGTGGCCAACGCAGGCATCGGCGGCGCGCTGGATGCTGTCATTTCCGTGGATCAGATCAAGATCTACAAGACGGCACCGGCTGTCTATCAGATGGCGGTGGATCAACTGGACGTGACAGCAGGTGCCATCAGCTTTCAATCTTCCAACGCCTGGGACGCTCATGCAGCATCCAACTTTGGCTTTCGCGTGGTCTGGATCAATCGTTTCGGTCAGGCGCGGGAGAGGTTGCCCGGCAACCCGGATGTGATGCTGGATAGCCTCGAGAGCCTGCCCGCAGTCGTTGGTGTCGGCGTGGAAGGATAGGCAGCGTGGAATATCGCGAACATCGTTTTCATGCCCAGGATGATCTGGAGCTTTATTATCGCGACTATGGCGACCCCTTGTCGACGGCGACACCGGTTCTGTGTCTGGCAGGGCTAACCCGCAATAGCGTGGATTTTCACGAATTGGCCCTGCGCATGGCACCAACCCGGCGGGTGCTATGCCTGGACCTGCGCGGGCGGGGACAATCAGCCCATGATCCGAACCCGGACAATTATGTCCCTCCCACCTATCTTTCCGACATAGGGCATTTGCTGACCCTGACCGGATGCCACAGGGTTATCGTCATCGGTACTTCGCTGGGCGGCATCATGGCCATGGGCTTGGCAGCGTCCCGCCCGACCGCCCTGTCCGGCGTCATTATCAACGACATCGGGCCGGAAATTGATCCCACCGGCCTGGCCCGGATCAGCGGCTATGCGGGCAAAACGCCGGATGCCATGACGACGGCACAGGCGGTGGTCCATTTGAAAGCGCTATTTGCCCCCGCCTTCCCGGATTTCACTGAGGCCCAGTGGCTGGATGAGGTTGAGCGGACGTTTCGCCACCGCGAAGATGGTCTGTTGGTGCAAAACTATGACCCTGCCATCTCCCGCACCGCAACGGAACAAGGGGACGCACCGATGGAATTTTGGCCTTATTTCAAAGCCCTGGCGCATGTGCCGACGCTTGCCATTCGCGGTGCCCTGTCAGATATTCTAAGCGCCGATACCTTCGCCCGGATGGCAGAGGTAAAGCCGGACCTGATCCAATTAACCCTGGCCAATCGCGGCCATGCCCCACAATTGAACGAGCCGGAATGTCTGGTGGCGATAGATGAATTTATTGAGGCCCATGGCAATGGCGGACACTGATTTACCCAGTGATCTGGCCGGTGATCTGGCCGGTGATCTGGCCGGTGATCTGGCCGTAACCTATGACGACATCCACGATGCCGCACGGGTCCTGAAAGGCGTTGCCCATCGAACACCATTGTTGGAGAACAAGGCCTTAAGCGCGTTAGCCGGCGGGCGCTTATTTTTTAAGCCAGAGCCATTGCAGGTTACCGGATCGTTCAAATTTCGCGGTGCCTACAACTTCATCAGCCGTCTGGACACTGACGCCCGAGGGGCCGGCGTGATCGCTTATTCATCCGGCAACCATGCCCAGGGCGTGGCAGCTGCAGCGTTTTATTGCGATGCCCCCGCCCTGATCGTCATGCCCGAAGATGCACCCGAGGTTAAAAAACAGGGCACGGCGTCCTGGGGCGCTGAAATCATGACCTATGACAGATATGGCGCAGAACCGCGCGAAGCAATTGCTGCCAGGTTGGCTTCGGCACGTGGCCTGACCATGGTGCGCCCCTATGACGATCGCCTGATCATGGCAGGCCAGGGCACTGTTGGGTTGGAGGTCATAGAGCAGTTGGCAGCGCAGGAATTGACCCCCACGCGCGTCCTGGTGCCGTGCGGTGGCGGCGGCCTGACGGCGGGGGTGACAACAGCGGTGAAACATCACCGACCCAACGCAGCGGTCTATACGGTTGAGCCCCAAGGCTATGACGATACCGCGCGGTCCCTGTCCACGGGCACTAGGCAGCAGGCGGATATGGCGGTGACCAGCTTTTGCGATGCCTTGCTGGCACCGGAACCTGGGCACCTAACTTATAAGGTCAACAGCAGCCTCTGTACGGGCGGCCTGGCCGTCAGCGATGCAAAGGTGAAAATTGCAATGCGCGCGGCATTCAGACACTTGAAGCTGGCGGTCGAGCCGGGCGGAGCGGTTGCCCTGGCCGCCGCCCTGGCGGGTAAGTTGGATTTGAGCGAGGGCATTACCGTGATCGTTCTTTCAGGGGGCAATGTCGACCCTGCCCTGTTCGCTGAAACTTTATCCCAAAGCAAATAGCAAAGTTATCGATGCCAAAACTAAGCCCCCTCACCAACCCAGAGTGAAGAGCCTGTAGCTCTCGCACTAAGTTTATTGAAAATGCATACTCCCTAACCTGTGCGCAGTTTTTTTAAGAAGCCGTCGACGGAATTACGCAGACAATCTGATTGCACTGACAGACTGCCGGCTGCGGTATCGACATTGCCCGCAGTGCCCCCCGCCCGTGTCGTGCTTTCGGTCACAGCCAGAATATTGCGTGAGACTTCAGCTGCCGCAGCAGAGGCTTCTTGCACGCTGCGGCTTATTTCCGACGTTGCCGAATTTTGCTGCTCGACAGCTACGGAAATCGACGAAGCGATGGTGTTCACTTGATCTATCGTTTGGGTAATGGCCCCGATTGCCGCGACAAATTTTTCCGTTGCCGATTGCACACCCGCGACTTGTTCGGTTATCTCCTCCGTTGCGGACGCGGTTTGGGTCGCCAAATTCTTGACCTCGGATGCCACCACGGCAAATCCTTTACCGGCATCGCCGGCACGGGCCGCCTCAATCGTTGCATTCAGAGCCAGCAAATTCGTTTGCGAGGCAATATCGTTGATCAATGAAATGACATCGCCAATTTTCTCAGCGGATTTTGATAGGCCATCGATCTCATCATTGGTGCGGCTGGCCTCTGATGCCGCCTGTTGCGTCACTTGGGTACATTCTTCAACTTGGCGACCAACCTCTCGCAGAGAGGCAGACAGCTCCTCGGTTGCGGACGCAACCGATTGAACATTAACACTGGCTTCCTCTGCGGTAGAGGCGACGGCGTTGCTCTGCTCCATACTCAATTGCACCGATGTGGTCATTTCATTGGCCGATGATTTCATGTCACCGGCAGCAGACGAAACGGCACCAATGACACTGCGCACCTCAGCATCAAATGCGTCAGCCATTTCCATTGCCGACCGACGCTTTTCGACATCCACTGCTTTTAGCTGCGTCTCGCTTTCCAGTCGCAGTCGCTCCATCTCCAGGCTGTTTTGCTTGAAGATTTCTACGGCGTTGGCCATTTCGCCGATTTCATCGGTCCGTGTCTTTGGCGGGGATTTCTACGTCGCTGTCGCCGGTTGCCAGCTGCTTCATAACCTTTGTCATGTTTTTGACCGGCATCGCCACCGCGCGGGCGCCAAACAATGCAAGTAAGGCGATCAGTCCAGCAGCCAATGCTGCAAACAATGAGATCTTGTTGGCGAGTGCCCGACCAGCGGCGAGTTGTTTTTCAATAACCATATCGACTTCCAATACGCCCCTGACATCATCAAGTATCCAATCAGCCTTTGGCGTATCGGGATGACCATTATGGCAATTGACGCAACCTTGGGCAGACAT